>NZ_JBFTZE010000006.1:0-347298 GCF_056406935.1 Pseudomonas sp. P1_A1
CTACAACGCTACAACGCCGAGCAGACGGTGCCCTACACGCTGCCGGCCAATGCCACCCAGAGCGGCGTGAAGAGCCGTTCAAGCAAGGGCGGCTCACCGGCCAACTTCAATGAAATCCGCATGGAAGACAAGAAAGGCGCGGAGCAACTGTTTATCCACGCCGAGAAGAACCAGGACATCGAGGTCGAGAACGACGAGACCCACTGGGTCGGCCACGACCGCAACAAGACCATCGACAACGACGAAACCGTGCACGTCAAACATGACCGCACCGAAACCGTCGATAACAACGAGGACATCAGCATCGGCGTCAACCGTACGGAACGCGTCGGCAGCAACGAGACCATCACCATTGGCAGCAACCGCACGATCAGCGTCGGCGCCAACGAAACCGCGACCGTGACCCTTCAGCGCACCCATGCGGTAGGTATCAACGAGACGATCGCCATCGGCGCAGCGCAGGAAGTTGTCATCGGTGCCTTTCAAACGGTGAATGTCGGGGCCTACCAAAACGTCAATGTGGGCCTCTACCAGTCGACCAATGTGGGCGCCAACCGCTCGGTGGACGTGGGTGCCAATCTTTCAACCACGGTAAAGGCAAACGAATCGCGCAAGGTCGGTGCAGGACGCACGACCGATATCGACAACAACGATGCGCTGACGGTGGGCAAGGACCTTGTCATCGATGCCGGTGACTCGGTGACCATCACCACCGGCAAAGCCAGCATCGTCATGAAGAAGGACGGCACCATCAGCATCCGCGGCAAGGACATCACCATAGACGGCTCTGGCGCGATCAACATCAAGGCCAACAAGAACGTGGTGATCAAGGGACGCAAGATCCTGCAAAACTAGGAGTCACGCGTATGACGGTTCAATACCCACTACCCACCCAGGCCCGCATCGATGGCGTGGTCATCGGCGTCCTGCTCGACCTGCCGCAGGCCAATGCGCCCCTGGTGACCTACCCCGGTTGCCCCGAGGAACAGAGCATCGCCGCCCGCAGCACCACCCTGCTCGCCCCTGAGGACATCGGCACCCAGGTGGCGCTGATGTTCGAAGATGGCGACCCTTTCCGCCCGCTAGTGATCGGCCGCCTGCTTGGCCAGGCCGCGGCACCCGCACCGGTTGCCTGCGTGCAACTGGACGACCAGCGCCTGGAATTGAGTGCCGAACGCGAGATCGTGCTGCGTTGCGGCAAGGCCAGTATCACCCTGACCCGCGCGGGCAAAGTGATTATCCAGGGTGCCTACCTGTCCAGCCGCTCCAGCGGGGTCAACCGCATCAAGGGTGGTTCGGTGCAGATCAACTAGACAGGTATTCGGCCCATGGAACTGCTCAACGCCAGCAAACTGCTTGCTGCCTATACCCAGGGCATGGAGCCCGATGGCCGCGAACCCCTGGTGGTGGTGGCCAAAGGCACGTTCAATCTGCCGCTGGACGGCCGCGCGGCGACCCTCGCCGACACTCAGCAACCGCTGCTGATGGCCGATACCTTCCTCGGCGAGCCTGGTCTCAGCGCCCCGCTGCAGGAAATGGACTTCGCCCCGATCAAGCCATTCTGCGATGTGCTGGTGCGCGGCAAGGCCTATGCCCCAGGCGGGCGGCCCGTGAGGCAACTGGCTGCGGGCATTCGCGTCGGTCAGATGAGCAAAGCCTTTTCCGTCCTCGGCCCCCGGCAGTGGCAACCGGGGCTATTGGGCGTTTCTCCCGGCTTGCCGCAGCCCTTCACCGAGCAGGACATCTCTTATGCCCAGGCCTTTGGCGGCAGTCATCCGATGGCCAAAGACTCCGAAATGCGTCACTGCTACCTGGACAATCCGACCGGTTGTGGCTGGTTCCCACGCCATATGGGTAGTGCTGATATCGGTGGCATGCCGATGCCGAACACCGAGGAATTGGGCAAGGCGATCGACAGTCCCTCTGGCGACTACCGCCCGATGGCCCTCGGCCCCATCGGCCGTAGCTGGCCGCAACGCGCCCGCTTCGCCGGTACTTATGACGAAACCTGGTTGGCCGACTGCTTTCCGTTTCTGCCGGGTGATTTCGACCGCCGCTACTTTCAGGCGGCCCCTGACGATCAGCAGATCCAGTATCTACGAGGCGGCGAGGACGTGCTGCTGCTCAACCTCACGCCCCAGGAGCGCGCGGGCTTTCGCATCCCCGAAATCGACGTGCCGGTGACTTTCTTCCTGAAAAAAGGCGGTCATGAGACTGTGCAGGCGGTGATCGATACCCTGTTGATCGACACCGACGCGCTCCAGGTGCAGCTGACCTGGCGTGTCGCCCGTCCGCTACGGCGCAACCTGTTCGAGATCGCTCAGGTGCTGGTCGGCACGATGTCCACGGGCTGGTGGCGCGCCCGTGAACTGGGCAAGGATTACTACCCATCGCTCTCCTCCCTGGTAAAAGACAAGCACGCACCCGAGGAGACGGACTGATGACCGCGCTTTGCATCATCGGCTCCGGCATGGTCAGTGCTGTCGGCCTCAGCGCACCTGCGAGCTGCGCGGCGATCCGCTGCGCCATCGACAATTTCCAGGAAACCCGCTTTATCGACCAAGGCGGCGAATGGCTGATTGCCGCCAGCGTGCCTTTGGAACAGCCCTGGCGCGGCCGCACCAAGCTGATCAAGATGGCCGCCCGGGCCATCGCCGAGGCGCTGCAAAGCACCCCCAACGTCGACCCGGAAAAGACCCCGCTGCTGCTGGGGGTGGCGGAAGTCGAGCGCCCCGGCCGCCTCGATGGTCTCGATAAGGGGCTGCTGCACGCCATTGAAGCCGAACTGGGCCTGCGCTTTCATCCCGGTTCCAACGTCATTGCCCGTGGTCGGGTCAGCGCTGCCGTGGCCCTGCTGAATGCACGCACGCTGATCTACCAGGGCGGCCATCGCCATGTGCTGATTGCCGGCGTCGACTCCTTCCTCAGCGGACCGACGTTGGCCGCTTTCGAAGCACGCGAACGCCTGCTCACCAGCCAGAACTCCAACGGTTTTATCCCCGGCGAAGGCGCCGCCGCCGTGGTGCTGGCCGCCCCCGTTGCCAGCAAAGAGCCGCAATTGGCCTGCATCGGCCTGGGGTTCGGTATGGAGAAGGCCACGGTGGAGGCCGAAGACATTCCCCTGCGCGCCGACGGCCTGACTCAAGCCGTACGCGCCGCCCTGAGCGAAGTCGGCTGTGGGTTGGAGCAAATGGATTATCGGCTCACCGACATCTCCGGCGAGCAGTACTACTTCAAAGAAGCGTCCCTGGCCCTGAGCCGCACCCTGCGCGTGCGCAAGGAGTTCTTCCACCTCTGGCACCCCGCCGACTGCATCGGCGAAGTCGGCGCCGCCATCGGCCCGGCGATGCTCGTCGTGGCCCTGGCCGCCAGCCGCAAGGGCTATGGCGAAGGCCCGAATATCTTCTGCCACTTGGGCAACGACGCCGGCGAACGCGCCGCCGCGATGCTCAGTTATCAGACTGTGAGGGCTGCGTGATGGCGAATGAGGTCTACGCCAACAATATGGAAGTTTCTTGCAAGGCGGCGGCTGGCAAGTCGATCGCCTGCTTTCCGGATGTCTGCTTCACCCCGCCTCAGGCGCCGCCCACCCCGCTGGGGGTGCCGATCCCCTACCCCAATACCGGCATGGCCAAGGACACGACCAGGGGTACACGAACTGTCAGGATCACCGGCAAAGAGGTGATGCTCAAGGACAAGAGTCATTTCAAGACTAGTACGGGAGATGAAGCCGGAAACGCGCCGAAGAAAGGAGTGATTACGAGCAAGATCAAGGGGAAGGTGTACTTCATTGCGTGGTCGATGGATGTGAAGTTCGAAGGGGAAAATGTGGTCAGGCATTTAGACATGATGACTCATAACCACGCGTCCAAACCCGGAAATACGCCTCCTTGGGCTTATACCGACGCGACAGCGACGGCGCCCATTGAGCGTTGCAAGAAAGAAATTGCCAGGAAAAACAAGGCTTGTAATGGACTGAATACCAAAGCCGCACAGTGTGACGACAAGGGCTGTACGTCCGCAAAAAAGTGTTTGCTGGTGTCTAAGAAGCAGGCGGATTCCAAGGCGCAGAACAGTCAAGTGGCCTGTTGTCCTGGCGAAACCGGCCACCACCTCGTTGAAGCCCATAGTTTTACAGTGCCGGGAACTGATCGCCAAACGCCTCTTCCTCAATTCCCCAATTACGACGAAAAAGATGCACCGTGCATTTGCGTGCAATGCCCTCAAGGCGGAAACGGACGCTATGAAGGGGATCATGGCTTCATGCATGCAGCCCAGGGCAAACTGGAACAGGCAGCCATAGAGAGAGCGTCGCCCAGTAAAAAGGATTACGCCTGGAACTACGGCCAGTCCCGTTCAGCGGGCGTGCGGGCGCTTCAGCAGACCTTTCCAAAGTCGAACTGCTCAAAGAAATGTCTGGAAGCGCAGTTAGACGCCTATCACAAGAATACGTTAGGTGTCAGTGACAAAACCCCAGTGCGGACCCACACACCCAACCTTCAAGATAATCAGAAAGCGCTGGCTCACGAAATGATCCCAGAGGTCACTATCAGTGCTTGGTAGATCAATTGGAGCAGAAACGACATGACTCAAACATTGGATTGGACGCTGAGCCGAGTAGCTGTTTTCGATAAGAACCGCGTTTACGTGCTCGCCTACTCCAAACGCGAGCCCGGTACTCGAGTTTTTCGCTGGACCGGAGAATGGGACAACTATTACGTTCAAGCGATTTGCGCCGGTATATGCGCAGTTCGCGGCGCTCCTCCCGAAATTCTGACGCTATGCGCCAATGGTAGCGTGCATCGCGCTGCGCCCGACGGGCAAGCCTACGAGGATATAGTCGAAGAAAAACCCAGTAAGCACGGCCTGCTGCGCGACATACGCCCTATCGGTGGGAGTGTCTATGCCACAGGCTTCGGCCGCCAAGTCTATATTCGAAAGGACAGAGTCTGGCAGCGCTGCGATCAAGGCATGGTCGAAGATCCTACCGCTGATAACCTCAGCGGCTTCGAATCCATCGACGGCTTTGGTGAAGATGAAATCTATGCCACCGGCAATCGGGGTGAGATCTGGTACCGCCGGCATGGCGTCTGGCAGCAAAGCGAAAGTCCGACCAACATCATTCTGGAAAACGTTCTCTGCGCACCCGATGGAGTGGTTTACATCTCAGGCCAGTTGGGCATCGTCATACGAGGTCGTCTCGACCGCTGGGAGCTCATTGAGCATGAGCTCACCGAAGACACATTCTGGGACATGGCCTGGTTCAATGATCAACTCTGGCTTTCAACCACCACAGCACTCTACACGCTACAAGGTGACAAGCTGGAGAGGGTCGAGACAGGACTTTCCGGCGATCAGACCTTCAGATACTTAGACGCTAATGAGCAGTGTCTATGGTCATCCGGTGAACGACACCTTGCAGCTTTTGACGGAACGAATTGGACACGCATACCCAGTCCTTAAGACGAACGTAGAGAAGTACATGGAAAGTTTGTCACCGATTCTGGACCAACACACCGAAGAGGCCAGTTTTCTCGCCGCCCTGCGCGACTATGCCATGCGTGCACCACATTACGATCTGGAGCATATAGACACACTCGACAAGCGCATCGACGCCCACCTCGACGGCCTTCGAATCGCCGGCACCACCGGCCTGGAAACCCTCCTGACCCGACTCAGCCCACACGCCATCGGCGAGATGTTCGCCAGTGCGGTACTGGCCTTCGAGGCGGGTAACGCGCAGGTGTTGTCACGGCTCAGCCAGCATTTGCGCAGTGCCGAGGAAACGGAGCGTGGCTACCTGATGGCCTTGGGTTGGCTCGACTGGGAGTGGATATCGCCCTGGATCGACCGCATGCTCGCCTCCCCTGAACCCCTGTTCCACCGCCTCGGCCTGGCCGCCTGCGGCATGCACCGCTACGACCCTGGCCCTGCCCTGCTTACCGGGCTTTCCCACGCCGACCCAAGCGTGCTGGCACGTGCCGCCCGCACTGCCGGCGAGCTGCGTCGTCGTGACCTGATGCCGACAATTCGTGCCCACCGTCTACACCCGGATCCAGCCACGCGCTTCTGGGCCAATTGGGCCACCGCACAGATGGGCGATGAGCACGCTCTGGAACCGCTGCGCCAGTTCGCCGAGCAACCGGGCGAGTTCCAGTACCGCGCGCTCTGCGTATTGCTGGCCTGGCAAAAGCGTGAAAACAGCATCGCCTGGATACGCCAATTGATAGAGAACCCTGAGCAACAGCGCATCGGCATCCAGGCCATCGGGCTGCTGGGCGACCCGTTCAGTGTGCCCTGGTTGATCCAGCAGATGAGCGACCTGCCTCATGCCCGCGTCGCCGGCGAAGCCTTCAGTCTGATCACTGGCGCTGACCTGGCGCTGCTCGACCTGGAATTGCAGGACCTGCCGGATTTCGATGCCGGCCCGAACGACGACCCTGAGGACGCTGATGTCGCCATGGACCCCGATGAAAACCTGCCCTGGCCCGACCCGCAGTTGATCGCCGCCTGGTGGCAGGTCCATGGAGGCGATTTCCAGGCGGGCGTGGGCTATGTGCTGGGGCTACAGCAGAGCGAGAGCAGTTACCGGCGCGTCCTTGTCCAGGGTCAGCAACGCCAGCGTATTGCAGCCGCCTTCGGCGTTGCTCGCTGGCGACCGAACGAAGTGCTGTTCCCCACCAGCGCACCCGCCTGGCGGCAAAAGATGTTGTTGGGGGAGCCAGCGCCGCCCGTTCGGCACCTCTGAGGTTTTGCCAAAATAGAATGCAGCCCCTAAGCCAGGCAGCTTGGAAATACTTAAATGGTTGGGCCTTTTCGTGCTGGCATTCATTCCGCAGTTTGTCGACCCGCACCGCGGCTCAGTGAGTATCCAGATGCAGGTGTACGGCGTGTGGTTTGCTGTACTTACGGCCGCTGGATTCGCGCTCATGGGCGCTTTCGCCACTACACTTTCCGGTTTTCTACGCCAGCGGCCACGACTTGTGAATGGTCTGAACGTGGGGGCAGGACTGACGTTTGTGGCATCGGGGGTATCGATCGCGGCGCTCAGCCAAAGATAGAGCAAGGGACTCGCCCCGCTGAGCACCCTACGCGCGCCCGCCTCGTATGGCTTTAATCACCCACGCCGATCGGTTGCGGCGTTTCATAATTTTTAAGGTTTGATTAAGGACTTTAAAGGTCGCCGGCGGACAGACTTTCCCTAACGATCAGGAGAGCCGCCATGAACCCGCAATCGGTGAATTCAGACCATCCATGTGAACTTGCGAGACCGCTGGGCGCCCTGTCCAGCTGGCAAGAGCGCCGCGCCAAGGAACTGATGCTGCGTGATATGGGCAGTTGCGTTCGCATCAGCGAGATTGCCGAACACTGCAACCTGTCGCGCAGTCATTTTTCCCGGGCGTTCAAAAAGAGTACCGGCCACTCACCCCAAGGTTGGCTGATGAGGATGAAAATCGAAAAAGCCAAAAGCCTGCTGATCACCTCGATGCCGATCACCGACGTCGTCTATGAATGCGGTTTCGCGGACCACTCGCATTTCACCCACACCTTTAGCCGGCTGGAAGGGATGACACCCAAGGCCTGGCGGCGGGCCGTTGAGCATGTGATCACAAATCGACGTCCCAACACGCCGATGATTGATCGAGACCTATCCGACAGGAGAATCCCCGATAGCGTGGTCGACGGCTTGCGACAACTTCGCGCGCAGGCGCTGCACGCGTGAACTGATCGAGGCCAACAGAACGAACTCCTCCCCTTTGGCCGCTCATGCGGCCTTTTTTTATCCGACGCTGGCCGCCGCGATCGGCAGATTGAAACAGATCCTGGCGCCCTGCTCGCTGTCCTGGACCACCAGCGTCCCGCCGTGCGCACCGATCACTGACCTGCAGATGGCCAGCCCCATCCCCATGCCGCTGCCTTTGGTGGTGTAGAACGCATCGAAGATTTGCTCGCGCTGTGGTGCGTCAATTCCCGGCCCATTGTCCTGGAAGCAGACTTGAACATGATCGTCCTTGAGCGCTGAGCCGATGATGATGCGTCCATCTGGCAACCCGGCTCCGGCGATGGCTTCCTGCGCATTGGTGATCAGGTTGAACACCACTTGCTGGATCTGCACCGCATCGACCCAAACCGGGCATTGCGCATCAAGCCGGGTTTGCAGTTGCACGTTGCGGTTCGCCAGATCGGTGGCGGTCAGGCGCACGACCTCACCGATCAACTCGTCGATCTGCACCGGTCGCCGTTGCAACGGCGCCTGTTTGGCGAGCGCGCGAAGTGCCTGGACGATATCGGCGGCGCGGGCGCTGTCTGAGCGAATGTCTTCCAGCCCCTGAATCGCCTCTTCCAGATCGGGCTGATCGCGCTTAAGCCAGCGCAGGCTCGCCGAGGCGTTAGACAAGATGCCCAGCAGCGGCTGGCTGATTTCATGGGCAATCGAAGCAGACAACTCGCCCATGACTTTAAGGTGCGAGCTACGCGCCAGTTCTGCCCGGGAACTGCGCAAGTCCGCTTCCATTTGCGCACGCAGTCGGGTGTCTTCGACCAGCTGCGCATACAGCCTGGCGGTATGCAGTGACACGGCGGCCTGGGAGGCGAGTATTTCCAGCATGGTCAGGCGCTCGGCGCTGAACAGCTTGGGGACCAGGCTGTTTTCGAGATAGACCAGACCGATCAACGTGCCTTGTCTGAGCAACGGCAGGCACAACATGGAACGCGTCTGGCGCTGTAGGAGGTCGGCGCTGTAGGCCTCGGGACAATCTGTCCGGGCATCGTCGAGCACCAGAGTGTTGCGGGTGCGCTTGCTGGCGTTGAGCACCGAGGCAGGCGCCATCTGTTCGAGCGGCTGCCCGGTGTCCAGCGCAACCCGCACGTTGCCGGCCTCGACAGAAGCGGTTGCCGCGAGTTGCAGCTCGGCGCCGCTGACAATCATCAGAACGCCATGATCGGCACCCGCCTGAATCATCAGGTGGTTCATCAGGGTTTCGACCAGTCGTTCCAGCAATACCTCTTGCGAAAGTGCGCGCGCCGCCTCGATTCCCACTTCAAGATCAAGGCGGACCTGGGTCACAGGCCGGACAGGTTCGAACGACGACTCTGCGCTCAGAAACGGGTGCARGGTTTCCAGCTGGCGGGCCTTGCTGTTGGCCCCCCAGAGGTTGTAACAGTCGCGCGCGACGCGCAGGTGGTGATTGGCACCCGACACCAGCCCGTTAGGTAAGCAGATCTCCGCCAGCTGCTCATGGGCCAGCGCCTGCTCGTGGATGAAACCGGCAGCTGCCGCAGCGATCTGGGACTGATCAAAACAGCGGATGGCAACCAGTTCCTGACCGCGCAAACGGGCGATGACCCCTTCGATCAGCAGCAATTTGTTGCGGAAGGTTGCCGGGTTGAGCTCGACCCATGACAGAAACCGCAGACGTTGCCGTTCGAGTTGTTCCAGTTTTTCGGCCACCTCCCCCGGTGCCTGCGCACTGCCCAGCGCCAGGCTGTAGAACAGGTAGTAATCGGCGAGATTGATGTGCGCCGGAATGGACCAGGCCAGTGCGGCCGCCTCTTCGAAGCGCCGCAATGCGTAAGGGATATCGCCGTAGTAAAACGCGGACATGCCTGAATACAGCCACGTCCAGAACAGAGTCGGCTGTGACACGCTGGTGCGGTCGATGGGGCCGAAACGGTCATGTTCAGTGCCGTCCAGTTCGGTCAGCGGCCGGTGCTGACGCCCATCGCGCAGATCGCTGGCGTACGCCTGTTGCGCCAGCAGGATGCGTTCGATGTCGATATAGTGAAACTGACGCACCCAGGCCAGGCCATGCTCCAGTTCGCTCAACACTCGTTGTAAGGGTTCGCCCATGAACAACAGATCGGAGCCGATGTGGTTGCAGGCATAACAGGACATACCCAGGTCACCGCCGGCCTGACCGCACTCGAATGCTGCGAACGCCTTCTGTCGGGCGTACGCCATCGGTCGGGTCCACGGGCTGACTTGATCAAGCGCCACCAGCGTACCTGTGCGTCCGGCTTCGTAGCCGTGTTTGTCAGTGAGTTCAAGGGCCACTTCGGCGAAGGACTGCCCGTCCACATACTCGCCATAGCGCTCGGCAATCATCACGCCAAACCAGGCAAACCCGTAACCGCTGCTCGGCGTGGTGCCATGCATCAACGTAAGTTCGACCATTTTCGCCAAATGCAGAAAACGAATGTCGTCGTTGACGAAGAACGAGGAAATCAACGTGCTGAGCAACTCCATGGCCACTTCGACAAGCGGGTCATCGGCCTTGGGCAAATGCACCAGATCGGCGATGCGGCGCGCGCCCACGAGTGCGCGTACCTGGGCAAACACGAGGCTCAGCTGATCGTGCGAGGGCTTGCGCTGCAGGGGAATATCCAGCAGGGCCAACCCGGTCAACGCCTCGGTTATGGCCCCCTCGTAATCGGAGTGCAACGTGCGCAAGGTGGCCCGTAACCGATAGGTTTTCGCGCGGTCGAGCGCTGTGGTGGCGTGATTCAGGCAGTCGTCGAGGCGGTGTTGGGCGCTGGCCAGATCGGCCAGCAGCATGTCACATTCGGCAGCCAGCCATTGGGTGGCGAACGCCTGAGTGTAAAGGCTCGACCAACCGGTCTGCCCGAGCAGACGCTCGGCCGTGCGCAGATAGCCCACGGCCTGCTCGACAGCCGCGGTGTCCCTTGCACGTTCGGCAGCTTCGACCAACAGCTCGACGAACGCGGCACGGCGATGCGCCTCCAGTTTATCCACGTCAATACGCTGAACCTGGCTGGCGACTTCAAATACACGCTCATGGATCTGCTCACCCCACTGATCAAGCATGGCGACGGCGATACGGGCATGCTCGGCGGCGCGTCCCGCTGGCGCAGCAAGCTGACAGGCTGCCTCAAGTACACGGTCGTGGGGAAACACCAGTTGCTCGCGCTCACGCAACAGAAAACCGGCATCGACCAGACTTTGCACTTCACGGTTGATCTGTTGCTGATCACACGGTAACAACCGGTGCAGCAGCGATTCATCACAGCGCCCGCCGACATATCCGGCCGTGCGCAACACTTCGCGTTCCATCGGTGCCAGCCGTTCGAATCGCTGCACCATCAAGTCCGCGACGTTATCGGCGTAACGGTAACCATCCACCTCCTCCTGGTTCCAGACCCAGCGGCGACCGTGCACGTCGAAGCACACCAGACGTTCATCGATCAACGCGCGCAACACCTGGCTGATGAAAAGAGGGTTGCCGGCCGTCTTGTAGTGCACGACTGGCGCGAGTGACTCGATAGCCTCGGGGTCGGTGTCCAGTTCAGCGGCGATCAGTTCCGCGACTGCTGGCACCGATAGTGGACCCAGCATGACGCTTGTACAGGGTAACGATTGCCCATGCTCCAACACCTGCAGCAATCCACCCTCACGCTGGAGGGACTGCGATTCGGCCTCACGGTACGCCAGAATGAGCGCCAGATGCCGGGGCGGCCGGGCAATGAAGGCTTGCAAGAACGACAGCGTCGAATCGTCGGCCCACTGCACATCATCGACGAATAGCACCAGAGGTCGTCCCGGCTGAGCGAAGACTTCCAAAACATCGAGTAGCGTTTGATTGGCGCGATCAAGCGCATGCCGGGCCGGCATGTTCGGCAGCTCAGGCGCGACACCGATGACCAGCTCGGCCTCGGGCGCCAGCTCCGCCAGGAGTTTGCCCCGCCCCTTGAGGCGTTCGATCAGTTGCTCGCCCAGCGTCTCCAGTTCCAGAGCCGGCTTGCCCAGCAGTTGGGTCATCAGCGACTTGAAGATCTCTGCCAATGGCGCGTAGGGAATTTCCTGCTGCAGCAGATTGCTCTTGCCGCTGGCCCAGTAGCCGGGCGTCAAGGGCCGGACACCCTGGTGGATCAGCGTCGACTTGCCGGCACCCGGCGCGCCACCGACCAGCAGGACCCGGGCGATGCCATCGCTGCGCACCTGACTTATCTGCTCGATCAACTGCATGCGTTCGGCCTCGCGGCCGAACAGAACATCACCGCGGGCCGCAGAAGGCAACGCATCGAAGGCGCCCAGCCGAAACCCATCGATGCGCTCGTGCTCCAGCCACTGCTGTTGGCACCAGGCCAGATCCGCGGCCATCGACTCTGCGCGCTGATAGCGGGCACCCGGTTCCTTCGCCAAGCCTTTGAGCAACACTTGGCAGATGCCTTCCGGCAGATCGGCAACATGGATTGCCGGTGATTGCGGTTGCACGGCGGCGTGCACGTGCAGCCATTGCGAGGGGTCGCGGGCGGTGAGCGGCAGTCGGCCGGTCAGCGCTTGATAGAGGATTACGGTCAGGGCGTAGATATCGCTGCGCGCGTCAAAACTGGCCGCATCGCGCCGTACCTGTTCGGGCGCCAGGTACGGCCATTGTTCCAGACCGGGCAATTCAGCGGTGGGCACCTCTGCGACATGACTGTGAAAACCCAGGAGTCTCACCGAATCGACGGTATCCACCATCAGGTGATGGGGCAGCAGGCTGGCATGGCGCACACCCGCGTTCTGCGCGCTGGCCAGCGCGTTGGCCGCCGCCACGGCGATGCCCAACAAGCGCCCCAGCGGCAGCCCGGCGTCACCGATCAGATCCATCAGCGGCGTCCCCGACGCGGGATAGATCAACAAGGGCCCCTCGGCCGAGCGGATAAACGCGACAGGTGCAATCGCCCATGCCGGATCCAGGCGCAGATGAAAATCGCGCTCCAGCCGCTGGCACGTGGCGGGCAGCTGAATCGGTGCCCGGGCGGCAAGCCAGTGTGTGCCCGACGGCCGGTCCTGAAGCGTGAACCAGGTCAGGTCATTTTCCCGGCGCAGCATGGAGAAGGTGCAGCGCTCCAGCCAGGCTTCATCGTGGACGACCTCAAGACTGCGGGAACCGGATGATGAGAGAGGACGGCTGGACATGAACAATCACCGCTGAAGATTCGTTTCGGGCTGAGCCCTGGAGTATACGCAAGGCTCTGGCCCAACGGCTGCATGCCGGTCATCCTGTCCGTAATCGGCACCATGATGGCTGTCGTGCTACCCCGTTGCCGATGGTTTTTGCGCACTGAAATCACGGTGTGTTATCCCTCGGGATAATTGCATTATGCGGGGCCGTCCCCTAGCGTGTACCTCTGATGAATTGATGCTCCGGCGTCACTCTCCATCCACGCAGTGCAGAGGAACGCATGATCCGACTCGGCCAAGCCACTATTTCCCTGGAGCGGCGCGAAGCCTTTCTTGATGGACGGCCGCTGCGTGTCGGGGGCCGGGCGTTCGAAATCCTCTCGGTGCTGATGCACGCCGATGGCCGGATTGTCAGCAAAGATGAATTGATCACACAGGTCTGGCCCGACACCGTCGTCGAGGAAAACAATCTGCAGGTGCAGATTTCCTCGCTGCGCAAGTTGCTCGGAGAAAAAGAACTTATCCAGACGGTCCCGCGCCGAGGTTACCGATTATTGAAAAAACGTGAACCGCCCCTGCCCCTGTTCCATCCGGTGGCACCGGGCCCTTTGGCACCCGAGGATCAGGAGACGATCGATCCTGACAGCGTGCCGGTGTTCATCGTCGACGATGAAGCGAGCGTGCGTACAGCCCTCAGCCGACTGCTGCGGGCCGAAGGCATCGCGCACCGGATATTCGCCTCGGCCGAAGAATTGCTCAACGCTGACCTCGACACCGGCCCCGCTTGCCTGTTGCTTGACGTGAGTCTGCCCGAAACGACAGGCCTGGAACTTCAATCGGCGCTCGGACAGCGCGGGCATCCGTGGCCGGTCATTTTCATGACCGGTTTCGGCACCATCTCGATGTCGGTGCAGGCCATGAAAGCAGGTGCGGTCGAATTCCTGACCAAACCATTCAACGACGACCAGTTGTTGGACACCCTGCGCGCCACCCGTCAGCGTGCAGCGACGGCGTTCGAGCAATGGCAACGCATACAAAGCGCCCGTCAAAGGGCTGCCCTGTTGACCCCCCGTGAGCGCGAAGTGCTGCCGCTGATCGTCGCGGGTCTGTCCAACAAGCACATCGCCAACCAGCTGGGCACCAGTGAAGTCACCGCCAAGGTCCATCGCAAACACATCATGGAGAAGATGCAGACGCGCTCGCTGGTCAATCTGGTCAAGCTGTATGGTTTGATCAGCACGGAGCCAGCGTTTGGCATGCAGGGTTCTTCATGACTACGGAGACTGGCTGCGCCCCCGAATCATCCCGTAGCGCCATGATCATCGTCTGCATCGTGGACGACGATGCGTCCGTACGCAAAAGCCTGGCCAATCTGCTCCGGTCGGCCGGATACCGTTCTCGGGTGTTCGCCTCGGGCGAGGAATTCCTGGCCCTCGAAAACTTCGATGACGTTGCCTGCCTGCTGTTGGATCTGAAAATGAACGGCCTGTCAGGGCTGGACGTCATGCGTGCGCTGACGCTCAAGGGCCGAAAGTTTCCAGTGATTTGCATGTCGGCACACTGGGATGAAGCCACACTGGCCGAATCCAGCCGCTATGAGCCCATCGAATGCTTGCGTAAACCCTTCAACGGCGATGCCTTGCTGAGCGCCGTCGAGTTTGCGCTGCAATGTGAGCGATGAACAATCACGTGTTGGACGGCGATTGCGGCGTATCAGGATTGAGTTGCTGACGCCTGAATTGCCCTGGAGGCTGGCCGTGGATCTGGCGGAAGCGTCGCGAAAAATAAGCCTCGTCAGCGAAACCGCACAACCTCGCCACCTCCCCCACCGGTCGTGTCCCATTGAGCAAATAATTGCGTGCCGCGTGCATCCTGCGCTCGAGCACCAGCTCAGTGAAGGTCTTGCCGATTTCCTTGCGCAACCAGTGCGTCAGGTACGTCGGTGACAGGTAGGTCGCAGCAGCCACCTTGATCAGGTTGAGGTCGGGATCGGCAATGTTCTTGCGCAAGTATTCGGACATCCTGCTCAGCGCATCGCGTCGGCTGACTTCGGCGGCATTCTCTTCGGCCAACCGCTTGAGCGGCTCGGCATACAAGGCACAAACACTCCCCACCAGTTGCAGCAACAGCCCCTTGAGCATCTCGCGAGTGCCGAACTGACGGTTTTCATCGAGCACGCGCATCTGTTCGATCAGGGCACAGACTTTGCTGAAATCTTCATCGGCCAGAATGAAATCCAGATGCTCCTGAAAGCGGAACGGCGACAACTCGGGTGCCAGCAGAATCGAGACTTCCTCCAGGTCCATCGGGTCGCACTGCAAATGCGGCAGCAGGAAGGTCTGGGAAAAGTTGATCACCATGAAATTGCTGTCGGCCGGATGCGGAATCACGTGCACGCGATGCGGCAGGATGAAGGCCAGCGTGTTGCGCGGAAACGGCCGCTCGACATTACCGATGTGCTGCACGGTATCGCCACCGAGGTTGACCTGGATCTGGAAATACTCATGGCGATGCGGACTGGTTTCGGCGCGCCGGCCCTTTTTGTCGCGGATGTAAAAGTCCGTCAATTCGCTGCGTTGCTGCATGACGTAAGTGGGTACTCGACTCGGTGACGACATCGCCTGAGGATCCTCGACAGGTACATGGACAGGTTGTCGTCGCGCCGCGACGCAGGCGGCGACCGCGGTGATTGTGAAGGCAGACACCGCCGGCTTCAACACGTCATAGGATGACAACGAAATACAGAGAATTAATTGTATCCGTGTGTGATGTGTCGTCTGTCCAAAAAACTACGAGCACGAAAAAATATTTAATCTTTTAAAAACATCAACTTATGAATCGAATAAAGCATAACGAAGGAAATGAGCTGATTTGATTTTTCTTGGACACCTGCATTGATCGCCTTTTACAGGAGAAAAAACGATCTAACGCCTCCGTTGATTTTGAGAGGTTGTACGACCACTGTAACAACCAATGCAGCCCGACCCTTCCAATAACAATCAAAAGGTGCGCTCGTGATGAACCTGCTTTTTTCCCTCGCCAACCCTCCCCCGACCGAGCCAGTCCGAAGGCGTATCTGAGCGCCTGACAGCGGCTGTCCGCGCCCTCACTCAAGTAGCAATTGCCCTGCCCCGGCACTGGAGGCATCGGCTTCGGCTGCGCGTGAACATCTCGATTCTCCTAACAATAAAAAGGTCTACTCATGTCGAACTCGCAAACCTCCCCGTCCACCGCGCCGTCGGTGAGCGCCGGCGCCCGGGACGCCCTGTTGCCTCAGCGACTACCGACGCGTCGGCGCTGGTTCATGCTGTCATTGCTGCTGATTGCGACCATCATCAACTACATCGACCGCGTAAATATCTCGATTGCCGCACCGTTCATGGCCAAGGATCTGGGCCTGGACAAGATCGAAATGGGCCTGATTTTTTCCGCGTTTGCCTGGACTTACGCCCTTGCCCTGGTCCCCGCCGGGTTCATCGCCGATCGCTTCGGTTCCCGGTTCACCTACGGGGTGTCGCTGATCAGTTGGTCGACGGTCACCGTGTGCCAAGGCTTTGCCACCGGGTTCGCTTCGCTGTTCGGGCTGCGACTGGCTGTCGGTGCCATGGAGGCTCCAGCATTTCCGGCCAACAGTCGTGCGGTGACGGTATGGTTCCCGGCCCGCGAACGGGGCCTGGCCAGCAGCATTTACGTGTGCGGCCAGTATCTGGGCACGGCATTGTTTACCGGCATGCTGTTATGGCTGGCCACGACCTATGACTGGCGCCATGTTTTCTACAGCACCGGGATACTCGGCATTGTGTTCGGTGTGATCTGGCTCTACGTGTACCGCGATCCGCTGAGCTGCAAGAACGTCAGCCAGGAAGAACTGAAGTACATCGAAGCCGGGGGTGGACTGGTCAAGAGCAGTCAGGAACGCACCCGGTTCAACTGGCGGCAGATCGCCGAGCTGTTCAGCTATCGGCAGATCTGGGCGATTTGCATCGGCAAGTTCGCCAGCACCTCGGCGTTGTACTTCTTCCTGACCTGGTTCCCGACGTACCTGATCGAAGAACGCAAGCTGACCATGATCAAGGCCGGGGTCTTCGCCGTGCTGCCGTTCGTAGGTGCAACGGTCGGCATTCTGCTGGCCGGCATCGTCTCCGACTTGCTGATCCGTCGTGGTTACTCAATGTCCTTCGCTCGCAAGTTGCCATTGGTGGTCGGATCGATGCTGGGGATGTCGATCGTGCTGGTGAATTTCACCGACTCGAACGTGATCTGCATTGCCGTGCTGACCATGGCCTTCTTCGCCCAGGGAATCGCCTCCTCGTCGTGGGCGGCGGTGTCGGAAGTCGCGCCCAAGGAATTGATCGGCCTGACTGGCGGGGTCACCAGCCTGGCCGCCAACATCGGCGGAATCGTCACCCCGATCGTGATTGGCGGCATCGTCCACGCGACAGGCTCGTTTGCCTACGCCTTCTGGTTCATTGGCGGCGTGGCGCTGATGGGGACCTTGTCCTATTCGTTGCTGCTCGGTCGCTTGTATCGCATCGAACTCAAGGCGCGCTGAGCCAAGAAACCGTTTTTCTCCAACACGAGGCGGCTTTCGTCCAACTTTGCAAAAGATTGCCGCCGTACGCTGACGCTTCAAACAGGACGACTACAAAAATGACGATGACCGAGTACGTGTTTACCCCGGATCTGCCCGTGACCTTGCCGGTTGCCGGCAGCCAGCAACGCTTTCCCGTGGGCCGAGTATTTTGCGTCGGCCGCAACTACCCTTGGCCAGACACCCAAGGCCAGTCCCGCCAGCCGCCGGTGTTCTTCATGAAACCGGCGAGCAACGTGGTGGATGCGACGGGCGAAGTGACTTTCCCGCCATTGACCGAAGAGTTTGTCCACGAAATCGAATTGGTCGTGGCCATCGGTGAAGGCGGCGCCAATATTCCGGAGAGTCAGGCGCTGGCCTATGTCTGGGGCTATGCCGTCGGCCTTGACCTGACCCGCCGTGATGTCCAGCGTGCGGCCAAAAGCAATGGCTTGCCGTGGGAAGGTGCCAAGGTGTTTGACGGCGCCGCGCCGATGACCGCCATCGTGCCGGTGACTCGCGCCGGACACCCGGACGGCGAATTGTGGCTGAACGTCAACGGCGAAGAGCGCCAACGCGACAGCCTCGACAGCCAGATCTGGTCAGTCAGTGAAATCATCAGCCGCATCTCGCAATCGGTAGCGCTCCGGGCCGGTGACTTGATCATGACCGGCAGCCCGGCAGGCGTCGATGTGCTGCAACCGGGCGACATCATTAACGCCGGGATCGACGGCATCGGCCAACTGGAAATGCGCGTCGGTCAGCGACCCTTGAACCCGACGTACGCTCTCGTGAATTGAAAAAAGGAGATAACAACATGTCCAGTCCTTTGAAAGTGGCCCTGGTCACCGGCGCCGGCAGCGGAATCGGCCGCGCTGTGGCCCTCGGCCTGATGGCAGACGGATTCACCCTGGCATTGGCCGGACGTCGGCCTGAGCCGTTGCAGGCCTTGGTCGAATTGGCGCTCAGCGAAGGACACCAAGCGTTGGCGGTGCCCACTGATGTGCGCGACCCGGCCAGCGTCGATGCGCTGTTTGCCACCATCACCGAGGTATACGGACGCCTCGACGTGGTGTTCAACAACGCCGGGGTCAATGCCCCTGCCGTGCCGCTCGATGAGCTGACGTTCGAGCAGTGGCGAAACGTGATCGACACCAACCTCAACGGCGTTTTCCTCTGCGCCCGTGGTGCCTTCGCACTGATGCGCCGGCAACAGCCACAGGGCGGACGCATCATCAATAACGGCTCGATCTCGGCGCATACCCCACGCCCCTTCAGCAGCGCCTACACCGCCAGCAAACATGCGGTGCTGGGGCTGACCAAATCCCTGGCCCTGGACGGGCGTGAATTCAACATCGCCTGCAGCCAGATCGACATTGGCAACGCCCTGACCGAAATGTCGGTGCGCATGACCAAAGGCGTGCGCCAGGCCAACGGCACCATCGCCGTGGAGCCGATGGTGGACGTCAAGCATGTGGCCGATGCCGTGCGTTACATCGCCGGCCTGCCGCTGGAGGCGAACGTCCTGAACATGACCGTCATGGCCAGTGCCATGCCGTTTGCCGGTCGCGGTTGAACCGGCCTTTTTATTCCGCTACACGAGGTTTACATGAAGCCAGAAGTCTTGCAGCTCAGCCCGATCCTGATCCCTGAAATCAACGCGCGGCTCGATGAGCTGTTTACCGTCAGACGTTACTTCCAGCAGGCCGACAAGCAGGCTTATTTGCAGGAACACGGCGCGAACATTCGCGGGGTGATCACCGGCGGGCATACCGGGATCAGCCAGGCGCTGATGGCGCAACTACCGAAACTGGAAGTGGTGGCGGTCAACGGCGTGGGTACCGATGCGGTGGATCTGGCTTACGCCCGGGATCGCGGAATCCGCGTAACGGCAACCATCGGAGCGCTGACCGAAGACGTCGCCGACCTGGCCATCGGCTTGTTGATTGCCGTGTGCCGGGGTCTGTGCACCAGTGATCGTTATGTGCGTTCGGGCCAATGGCCCCATAGCCCGACGCCGTTGGCTCCGTTGCCGTTGGCACGTCAGGTAGCGGGCATGCGCATCGGGATCGTCGGCATGGGCCGGGTCGGCCGTGCCGTGGCGACTCGAGCCGCGGCGTTCGGCTGCCCGATCAGCTACACCGATTTGCAACCAATGAGCGACGTGAACCACACCTTCATCGCCGACTTGAACCAGCTGGCACGCAACAGTGATGCACTGATTCTCGCGGCCGCTGCCGACAAGGCTGAAGCCATCATCAATGCCGAGGTGCTGCAGGCACTGGGCAAGGACGGGTATCTGATCAACGTGGCGCGCGGCAAGCTGGTCAACGAGGTCGATCTGGTGACGGCACTGGCCGCTGGAGAGATCGCGGGTGCGGCACTGGATGTGTTTGTCGATGAGCCGAACGTACCCGAAGCACTGTTTGGTAACGAGAACGTGGTGCTGCAGCCCCATCGCGCGAGTGCGACGCTGCAGACTCGCACGCGAATGGGAGAGATGGTGGTGGCGAGCCTGGTGGACAGTTTCGCCGGGAGAATACCGCAGGGGTCTGTGACTGACTGAACGTTGGCCGCCGAGGAGACGTTGCGTCCCCTCGGCGGTTCGGTGCCAGGTAAACAGCCACGTCGACGCCCACTAAAGCAGCACGCTATGGCCTACGGCTAAAGCTCTGTGGTTTGGTGAACGTCGAGAGGACGAGGTGGCGTCCTATCCACCAGGCTAGCTTGCTTATTAGCGGGTTCAGTTTTCCCCGTATGGTCAGGACGGATCTTGAACCAGATGGAGTACATCGCTGGCAGGAACACCAGCGTCATGATGGTTCCGATGAACGTGCCTCCGATCAGCGTGTAGGCCAGCGTCCCCCAGAAGACGGAGTGTGTCAGGGGAATGAACGCCAGGATTGCCGCCAGCGCTGTCAGCAGTACCGGGCGGGCACGTTGGACCGTGGCTTCGACCACCGCGTGAAACGGATCCAGCCCTTCTTGCACGTTGTGATGGATTTGCCCAATCAGAATCAGCGTATTGCGCATCAGAATGCCCGAAAGGGCGATTAGACCGACTAAGGCGTTGATACCAAACGGCTGCTGGAAGATAAGCAGTGTCGGCACCACACCAATCAACCCCAGTGGCGAGGTGAGGAACACCATGATCATCGCCGAGATCGAACGTACCTGCAGAATAATGATCAGCAGCGTCATGGCAATCATGATCGGGAACAGCGGCAACATCGCTTTACCGGCTTTGCCCGACTCCTCGATTGCACCCGCCTGCTCGATCCGGTACCCGTCAGGCAGCTGGTCGATGACCGGCTGCAGCTCCTTCATGATCACGCTCGAGACGTCCGGTGGCTGCAGGCCTTCGGCAATATCACCGCGCACGGTAATGGTCGGCGTGCGGTCACGACGTCGGAGAATCGGATCTTCCATACGAACATCGACCTCTCCCACCTGAGACAGCGGAATCCGCTGACCCGCCGAGCCTACCAGAGTAAAACCTTCTATCCTGGCGGGATCGAGCCGGATATCACCCGCTGCGCGACCGACCACCTGCACCGAACGAATGTCCTCACGAACCGCAGTGATCGGTACTCCGGCCAACAGGAACTGCAGTTGCTGAGCGACTGAGTTTGACGTCAACCCCACCGCCTCCAAGCGATCCTGATCCAGAGCGAAATGCAGCGTCGGCGTCAGTGGCCCCCAGTCAGTGTTGACGGTTCTCATCATCGGGCTCGACTGCATCACGTCCTGTACCTGGCTCGCGATCTCGCGCAATTTTGACGGATCAGGCCCCATCACCCGATAGGCAACAGGGAACGGCGAATATGGACCAAATACAAGCTGAGTCACCCTGACACGCGCTTCTGGGGCAAGTCCCTCAGCAGCGGCCTCGCGGAGACGGAACTTGAGGGCCTCGCGCTCCTCCTGGCTGTCCGTCAGCACCACAATCTTCGCAAACGATGGATCAGGGAGTTCCGGCGCCATCGCCAGATAGAAACGCGGCGCGCCTTGCCCGATATAAGCGGTGACGATTTTTGCCTCACCCTGCTTTTGCAGCCAGGCCTCTATCTTGGCAGTGGTGGCGCTGGTCTGCTCAATGGAGGTTCCATAAGGCATTTGCACTTCAATCAATACCTCTGGACGGTCCGAGGTAGGGAAGAACTGTTTCTTGACCAGGCTCATGCCGAGAATCGCCACGCCAAACATTGCGATAACAGTACCGGCTACCAGCCATTTGCGAGCGATGACACGCGTCAACACCTGGCGGAAGCGGTTGTAATTTCGGGTGTTGTAGATGGCCGCATGACCACCCTCGACCTTCTTGATGTTCGGCAACATCTTCACACCCAGGTACGGGGTAAAAGCTACCGCAACCACCCAGGAGGCAATCAGGGCAATGCCCACGATCCAGAACATGTTGCTGGTGTACTCGCCGGCTGTCGACTGCGCGAAACCGTTGGGCATAAAGCCGATAGCCGTCACCAGCGTACCGGAAAGCATCGGCGCGGCTGTATGACTCCAGGCATACGCGGAAGCTTTGATGCGGTCGTAGCCCTCCTCCATTTTCACCACCATCATTTCGATAGCAATGATGGCGTCGTCCACCAACAGTCCGAGCGCCAGAATCAACGAGCCAAGGGTGATACGGTCAAAGTTCTTTCCAGTGGCCGCCATCACCACAAACACCACGGCCAGCGTCAACGGTACAGCCGCAGCGACCACAACGCCTACACGCCAGCCCATGCTGAGAAAGCAGACAAGCATCACCACAAGCAGCGCGACGAAAAACTTGACCATGAACTCGCCGACGGCCGAACTGATATTTACAGATTGATCGGTGACCTTGGAGAGCGTCATGCCCAACGGCATGCCTTCATTGATCTTGACCGTCTCCGCGTCCAACGCCTTGCCCAGGTCAAGACCGTTCCAACCCTCACGCATCACGATCCCCAGCAACAAGGCCTCTTCACCGTTATTACGCACGAGAAAGGTTGCCGGATCTTCATAACCACGTTCGATCGTCGCCACGTCCGAGAGCTTCAGCGTCCGCCCCTGAACCGCAATGGGTGTGTCACGAATCTTCTGCACCTTGTCGAAGGCGCCATCCAGCCGGAGGAAGATTTGTGGCCCGTCGCTTTCGATCGAACCGGCAGGCGTGAGCACGTTCTGATTATTCAGCGCGGCAAAGATGTCCTGAGGTGATACGCCCAAGGTGGCCAGCCGATCATGGGAAAAGGAAACAAAGATGCGCTCGGGTTGCTCCCCAATAATGTTGACCTTCTTCACGCCCGGCACATGCAGCAGTTGTTGGCGCAACGACTCTGCATCACGTACCAACAGTCGCTGCGGTTCGCCTTTGGCTTTCAGGGCGAACAGTGCAAATGTCACGTCCGAAAACTCGTCGTTGACCATTGGCCCGATGACACCCGCCGGCAGCTTCCTGGCCTCATCGTCGAGCTTTTTACGCGCCTGATAGAACTCCTCATGCACTTGCGCGGGCGGCGTGCTATCGCGCAGTGACACCATGGTGAAGGCGAGGCCAGGACGGGTGTAGGTTTCCGTGCGGTCGTACCATTTCAGTTCTTGCAGGCGCTTTTCAAGTGGCTCTGCTACCTGATCCTGCATCTCCTGCGCCGTGGCGCCCGGCCACGCGGTAATGACCGTCAACTGCTTGACCGTAAACGGAGGATCTTCCGCACGCCCCAGTTGGAAGAACGACAGGATGCCCGCAACGGCGATCAGGAAGATCAGAAACACCGTGATGGAGCGCTCGCGAACGGCGATCGCGGAGAGATTGAAGCGCCCCTCGCTCATGGATGACTCCCTGCGACCTTGACGCCATCCGGTTGAGCCAGCCTCACCTCCTCACCATCGCGCAGCAGATGCGCGCCTAACGCTACAATCTGCTCGCCGACCTTGAGATCGCCTGCGACTCGCGCTGCGTCGTCGCTCAAGCCCAAGATTTGAACAGGTCGCCAGGCCACCTTCGCAGGTGTACCGGCAATGACCCACACGCCAGTGCCTTGGCCTGGGTCATAAACGGCAGCGATCGGCACTTGCAGCCCCTGCCCTTGCGTGGAGCCTTCAGCGATCCGAAGCGTGACGGTCGAGCCTAGCGGTGCATTGGCCAGCGCGCCCTCAAGCACATACCGCGCCTCGAAGGTGCGTGTCATTCGATCGGCCGAGTCAGAAAGCAGCCTCAGCTTCGCTGTAACAGCACCCGTGGTATTGCCATAAAGCGTCGCCTGCGCGGTGGATCCTGCTGCGGGGCGTAGCGTCTCGGGCAGATGCACGATGGCTTCGCGCTGCCCCGCCCGCGCCAGTCGAACCACGGGCTGCCCCGGGCTGACGACTTGCCCGGGCTCGGCGAGCGTCTCCACCACAACGCCGTCGGAATCCGCAAACAGCACCGCATAACCAGAAGCATTGCGGGCCACGTCGGCCTGCGCTTCAGCGGCGCTGAGCTGCGCCTTTGCGGTATCCGCTGCGGCTTTGATCTGGTCGTAAGCCGATGCGGAAATAGCACCTGCGGCGACCAGGTCGCGATATCGCGCCTCGTCATCTGCAGTCTGCTTGGCTCGGGCCCGCGCGGCGATGACCGACTCTTGCTGTGCTCGCGCCTGTAACCCCAGGTCGATTGGGTCGAGACGCATGAGTGGCTGACCACGCTTAACGGTCTGACCGGTGTCAACCAGACGCTCAAGCACCTTGCCTGATACCCGAAAACCCAAGTCGCCCTGGACGCGGGCAGCCACGACGCCAGTGAAAGAACGTGAGGCGTCGGACGACCCCTGAACCGCAGAGGACCTCACCAGAGGGGCATGCGTACGTGGATCTTCAACGGTGGATGAGTCGCCACACGCCGTCAGGACGAGAGGCAACAAGCAAGCGGCAATGGGGACAGGTCGAAGCCGGCGCATAGGTTCCCTTACTTAAAAAATAGGACAGGCGCCTCATTCTCAGTCTAGTGACCATATCTGTCAATGGTCACGAATTATGAAGTACCGAACCCCATGATCTCAGCACTAGTATTGCCGAATACTGCTAGCCAACCTCGAGCTTAGCCCAAAGAGCGTCGATTGACAGAATGTGACCACAACGTAATATGGTCACAAACATCCTCGATTGAAGGTACCTCAATGCCTCCCCTCCGCCCCATTGCTCTCTTGGTGAGTGCCAGCTTGATGACAGGTTGCGCGGTCGGTCCGGACTATCACCGTCCAGACGCCCCACTTTCGGACCATTACTTGGGGCAGTCTTCTGTCGAACAGAGGCCTGGGGCGACGCCGGCCAGTCTTGTCGCCTGGTGGGAAGGCTTTGGTGATCCGCTATTAGCCGACTTCGTCTCCAAGGCACTTGAGCAGAACCTGGACCTGGCGCAGGCGTCGGCGCGAGTCACGCAGGCGCGGGCCGGACTGGGCGCCGCAAATGCCGCTTTACTGCCCTCGGGGAACATCAGCGGACAGGCCGCGCGCTCCTACCAGTCAATCGAGACGCCGCTCGGCCAGGTGTTGAACTCAACGCCTGGCTATGACCGGTACGGAAGTTCCTACGAGACCAACCTCGATGCCAGCTGGGAGGTAGATGTCTTTGGCGGATTGCGCCGCGGACGCGAGGCTGCTTTGGCCGAGTACCAGGCTTCCGAGGCAGGCGTCGCTGCCACACGATTGGCCGTCGCTGCACAGACCGCCGATATCTACATCACTGTCCGCGGACTGCAGACCCGGCTGGACATTGCGAACCGACAAGTCAAAACACAGCAGGAGCTACTAGAGAAAGTCCAATTGCTCTACAGCAAGGGGCTCGCCGCCAACTATCAGGTTCGCCAGGCCGAGGGGGCGCTATCGCAGGTCCAAGCGACAGTGCCGGTCCTGCAGACCGGTCTGGATGCTGCCATGAATGCGCTGGATGTCATGCTCGGCACGCCGCCAGGCACTCACCGCATACAACTGGCAAGTGCGGGGAGCATTCCTGTAGCGCCGCAGTTAAAGACGATGGGAACGCCGGCCGATTTGCTGCGCCGCAGGCCAGACCTCATTGTGGCTGAGCGCCGTCTTGCGGCCTCAAACGCACGCATCGGGGAGGCGATTGCTGAGTACTACCCGAAATTCTCCCTTAGCGCATTGCTGGGCAGCGCCACGGCTGTATCCGCAGGCAATCTTTTCACCAGCGGCGCCAGCCAGTCAGCGGGCGTACTGGGCCTGCACTGGAGACTCTTCGACTTCGGTCGCATAAACGCCCAAATCGACCAAGCCAAGGGACAGGAAGCCGAAACCCTGGCCGCTTACCGTCAGTCCGTGCTGCGCGCCACCGAGGATGTCGAAAACGCGCTCTCCTCACTGGTGAATCGGGAAGCTCAGGCAACCACCCTCACCGGAGGAGAAGCGTCCCTGATACAGGCTCGCCAATCGTCGTTCATTGCCTATGAGAAAGGCACGGCCAGCCTGATCGACGTCCTGCACGCCGACGAGACGATGCTGCAGGCTTCCGATGCTCGGGCACAAGCACGAACCGAATCGGCACGGGCGGCGGTTGCGGCATTCAAGGCGCTCGGTGGTGGCTGGCAACCTCCTGAAGCCCAGCCTGTTGCGACACGATGATTTAACCAGGTGACGTAGCACTTGATGCACGCACCTCCCCTTCCTCTTTCAGCCACTACCCAATCCGAGAACGGGTTCGCTCACCGACTGACGCGGTCAGCAGCCAATTGCTCAATAGAAACCAACCGGAGTACAGCGAAATGAAATCGAACGAGAATTCCTGGGTGCTCATCACCGGAGCATCAAGCGGATTTGGCGAGGAGTTTGCCCGGCAATATGCAGCGCAGGGAAAATCGCTCGTTCTGGTAGCAAGAAGGCTGAGTAAGCTCGAAGCGCTATCGGCGCAGTTGCGCGAACGCTTCGGCGTTGATGTGATCGTCGAACAAGTAGACCTGTCCTCGATCCCGGCGATCATCGAACTGCATGAGCGACTCAGCGAACGCAATATAGTGATCGATGTGCTCATCAACAATGCGGGTCATGGATTGCAGGGGCCTTTCCTGGATCAACCTCTGGATGAGTCCCTGACCATGATTGATTTGGATATCGCCAGCCTGACAGCCCTGACACGCCTTTTCGCGGCCGACATGCGAGCCCGCAAACGTGGGCACATCCTGATGGTCGCCAGCTTGCTGTCCTTCCAGGGCGTGAAGAATTTCGCCGTTTACTCTGCCGCGAAAGCCTATGTTCTTCGCTTCTCTGATGCGCTTCATCGCGAACTGAAAAATGACGGCGTCGTCGTTACCGCTCTTTGCCCAGGAATGTCGGATACCGGATTTGCAGAAAGCGCCAAGCAACGGATCACACCGACCTTAAAAATGGTGATGATGCAGCCTCAACCCGTCGTGCGTGCAGGAATCCGTGCGCTGCAAGCCGGACGCATGAGTGTGGTGCCGGGTTTTGGCAACAAGGCCATTACTGTCTTGACTTGGGCCACGCCTCGTCGGTTTCATCAGAGCCTTATGGCGCAGGTGATGGGAGTCTGAGGGGGCGACAAAGAGGCCTTTTACCTTAGGGGAAAGGCCCGAGATATGTTCTTAAAGGTCGGGAGGCAACGCGTGCTCCCGACAGGACATTTATCGTGTAACAGCACTCAATTAGAAGCGGTAACTCACAGAAGTACCGAGCCCGTTCGCGCTGTTCTTATATTTGGCACTGTATGCGCCTCTGCTCGCAGAGGCGTCGTTGATCTGCACGCTCTCCTCCCACAGGTAGGAATAAGCAACATCGATCGTGACATTGTCCGCCGGAGTCCAGCCAGCACCGAAGCTGATAACCTTCCGGTCACCCGTAGGAATACGTGGTCCACGGTTGGTGTTGTTGGTGGGAGACTGGTCGACCGAGAAGCCTGCGCGAAGTACCCATTGGCTGTTCAATTTGTACGCCGTGCCGATAGCGTGAGCCCACGTATCATGCCAGTTCTGTTCTTCGGTAATAGTGCCCAGCGAGCCGCTCAGCAAAGGGGGTAAACCCGTGTTCTCGATGGTTAACTCTTTGAAGCGACTCCAGCGTGTCCAGGTACTCCCCAAGTAGAGTGTCCAGTCGTTATTAAGCTGATGAGTCACCGAGAAATCCACTGACTCTGGGGTATCCACATCCAGCGAAGCGTCATAACTGCGACCGCTGACCCCCAACACGCTAAAGATGCCGTCGGTGACCTTGGTCTTGGCGTCCAGGTGGTAACTAACCTTGGAATGGTAAGTCATGCCCAAGCGAGTTTGGTCTGTAGCCTGCACCAGGATACCGGCGTTGAAACCGAGGGCCGTGTCGTCGCCCGTGCTTTTGAGTTTTCCGTCATTGCGACCTGGGCTAAGTGGATTGGGCACCATCCCGGACAGCTCACCGGTGATGCGGTTGATGGTCGGACCGAACCCGATCGAAACTTTGTCGTTAAAGGCATAGCTGATGGTGGGCTGGAACGTAAGGGTCGTGACCTCACTTTTGTTGGCGTAGTAACGCCCGGCAAAACCGCTGTCATAGTCAGTCATCAGACCGAAAGGTACATAAAAACCTACACCGAATGCCCACTGCTCATCGATGGGTTTGACGTAGTAACCCATAGGCACTGTGGTGGTTGGCACCATGTCGCCGTCTTCCTGGCCTCCGAATGTACTGCGGGTTTGGCTTATGTCGGTCTTCGCGAATAGAGTCGCCGCGCCCACGCTGACCTGCTCCCTTTTCAATCGAGACATGCCCGCCGGATTACCGAAGACCGTGCTCGCATCTTCAGCGGATGAGGAGCGCCCGGCAAACCCGGAACCCATGCCACTGACGCTTTGCTCATTGAGAGCGAAACCGCTTGCAAACACATTTGAAGATGCGAGCACGACAGCGAGGCCAAATGGGCTCTTGTGCATTATTTTTTTCATTGTTTGAACTCTATGGGATCACTGAGATGAAGCAGTAGAAGCAACGGCTCACCATATTTATTCATGTGACCATTTCAGTCAACGGTCACAATCCAAATAAATGAAATGCCCTTCGACGACTGGAAGAAGGGCAAAGTGAAAAGCCGTTTTGGTGATGTGTCGCTTACACAGGCATGACGTAAAACCGTTAGCCGAAGGTCAAGGCATGAGGCTGCGCAAAATGAGGTTGGAGGTGAGCGTGGGCGCCTCCTCGACATAATCGAGGTTGTACTGCAGGAGTAAAGGATTGACGAAAGGCCGCAAAGCCAGATGTATCGCTTCTACTGTTTCGTCCAGGGGAGTCTTGCGCTCGAATTCGCCGATCTCTCGCCCCTCCCGCACGATTTGCAACACGAAGCGTTTGATCTGTGCGTCATAAGCCTGCGTACTGGGCCAGCTTTCCGACGCCGCAAATGCTGCAATGTCATAGAGTTTTCGGTCGTTAAAGAACAGATTCACGCCTGTGGCGATCACTGTTTTGACCAATTGTCGAAAGCGTTCCGTCGGCGACAGGTCTTCTACATTGATCGCCTGCTCCACAGCCGCGACGATTTCTGCCAGACAATTTGCGCAGATGGCTTCACCGATCGCCTGCTTGGAATCAAAAAATTTGTAGATGTAGGCCTTGGAAAACCCGATGGCCTTAGCCAGGTCGGAAACCGTGGTTTTGCCGTAGCCGTATTGACTGAAGTGTTCGTTGGCCGCCGCGACAATCTGGTCTCGAATGTCGTGATCGGCAGGGCCACGGGGGCTGGGCGAAGATGAAGATATTGATGGCTGATTCATGAGAACAGCTTACTCACCCAATCGCCGACTGACAACTTGTGACCGATAAGATATCTAGTCACGAATCGGCCATTTTGAACGACTTTTCCGAGCGCCCACAAACTTCATCACTTGAGCCGGTCGACAGTGGCCGCCTCGAAGAGTTGCTGCTGCGCGACGCACGACTGATTTATTGGAGAACATTATCTGATAGTCCTTCAGTGGTGAGCGCTGCCGTCGAGACTGGTTCGGGGAACGGAACTGCGAACGAAGGTGTCATTTGTATTAGGCACCGTGGTGTCGCAATCCTGTTGGGATAGAGAGGTGGTTTTCATGAACAATATTATCTACATCGTCGGGGCAGTTGTGATTGTCCTGGTTATTCTGTCGTTTGTCGGTCTTGTATAGCCTTAGCTGCCAGCTGAGAACCGTCCTGATGGCGCCTGCCTGACAGGGTGTATTTATGTTGCTACCCCCTGCCCTCGCAACATCGCAATATCCCGCTTGGGGGGTACGCCAAACAGACGGCTGTATTCTCGGCTGAACTGCGACGGGCTTTCATAGCCGACGTTGTAGGCTGCGCTTGATACTTCCTGATGCTCGTTGAGCATCAATCGCCTCGCCTCGTTCAATCGCAACCACTTCTGGTACTGCAACGGGCTCATCGAGGTGAGCTGGCGGAAGTGGTGATGAAAGGTAGGTGTGCTCATCTGCACTCGCGCCGCAAGTTCTTCGACGCGAAGCGCCGAGGCGTAATTCAACTTCAGCCAGTCGATGGCTTTTGCGATGCGATAACCCTGGCCATCGACCGAGGTAATCTGCCGCAACCTGGCAGCCTGATCACTCTTCAAGAGACGATAGTGAATTTCGCGCTGAATCAGGGGCGCAAGCACGGGGATGGCTTCAGGCTCATCGAGTAGCGCCAGCAAGCGCTCGAACGACGCCAACATGGCAGGCGTTACTGAACCAATCCCGACACCTTTCACCACTGATCGATCACGGGTTGGCGGCAAGTCACCCTGCACTATCAGCTCAGCCAACATGCGCAGATCGAGCTTCAAAGTCAGCCCCAGGCATGGCTGCTCCGGGCTTGCCACCAGCACCTCAGAATTGGCGGGCAAGTCCAATGAGGTGATCAGAAATCGCGACGTGTCATACGGGTAGCCCTCGCCACCTACCCACAACTGTTTCTCACCTTGGGCGACGAGGATGATGCTTGGCTCGACCATGCAGACGACGGGCGGCGACGGATGTTCGCGCCTGAAAAAGCCCAGGCCCGCAATGGGCGTTCCGTAGTCACCTGGTTTCGGGATCTGCTCGCCAATGATCCGCGCGAGCGTTTCTTGTGGCGACAGGTGTTGAGCAGCGGTGTCGTGTTTGATCGTCATGTTCGCCTTGTACCTCTTCGCTGAACTCTAACTCGCCCGCTCGTGACCGTCCTGCAAAAAAACAGAGACTCATAGAATCAGGCAAGTAATCCAGCGCAATGCACTACAGGGAGTCTGGGCAGAGCCGGAAAATGTTCATCCGACAAAGCCATTGAGGACTCTCCCATGCTTGTACAAGCCTATGGTGCTCATGCGGGCGACAAGCCCCTTGAACCGTTGCAAATCATTCGCCGTACACCCGCCGCCCATGACGTTCAGATCGATATCGCCTTTTGCGGCATCTGCCATTCGGACTTGCACCAGGTGCGCGCCGAGTGGGCGGGCACGCAATTTCCCTGCGTACCGGGGCATGAAATTGTGGGTCGCGTATCGGCGGTTGGCGCGCATGTTGTGGATTTCAAAGTCGGCGATCTGGTCGGTGTCGGTTGCATCGTCGACAGCTGCAAACACTGTGAAGACTGTGTCACGGGGCTGGAAAACTATTGCGACGGCATGGTCGGTACCTACAACTTCCCGACCCCGGACGAACCCGGCTGGACGCTCGGCGGCTACTCGCAAAACATCGTAGTGCATGAACGTTATGTTCTGCGTATCCGCCATCCCGAAGAACAACTGGCCGCCGTCGCACCACTGCTGTGTGCGGGCATCACCACCTATTCCCCATTACGTCACTGGAACGCCGGGCCGGGCAAGAAAATCGGCGTGGTCGGCATTGGTGGCCTGGGCCACATGGGCATCAAGCTGGCCCACGCGATGGGCGCCCACGTTGTGGCGTTCACTACATCCGAATCCAAGCGCGAAGCGGCGAAGGAGTTAGGCGCTGACGAAGTGGTGGTATCGCGCAACGCTGAGGAGATGGCCGCGCATGCCAAGAGCTTCGACTTCATCCTCAACACCGTCGCAGCCCCCCACGATCTCGATGCCTTCCTGGTTCTACTCAAGCGCGATGGTGCGCTGACCCTGGTCGGTGCGCCCGCCTCGCCGCATCCATCGCCCAATGTGTTCAACCTGATCATGAAACGACGAACGATTGCCGGCTCGATGATCGGCGGTATCCCCGAGACGCAGGAGATGCTGGATTTCTGCGCCGAGCGCGGCATCGTCGCCGACATCGAGTTGGTCCGGGTCGATCAGATCAACGAATCCTATGAGCGGATGCTCAAGGGCGACGTCAAGTATCGCTTCGTGATCGACAACGCCACATTGGCTGGCTAAGCAAAAAGCGCCAGCGAATAACCACTCATCAAAAGGACTATCCAGTGAAAGGCATTTTGCTTGCCCTAGGGCTGCTTGTTACCTCTTTTTCTTCAACGGGAGCCGATTTGTCGAACGGCGCGGACAACTTCTACAAAAGCGAAAAAGTGACGGTAGAAAAGGTCTCCTTCAAGAATCAATACGGCATGAAGGTGGTGGGCAATCTGTTCATCCTGAAGAACCTCAATCCTCAATCGAAGAATGCCGCGATCATTGTCGGTCATCCAATGGGGGCAGTGAAGGAGCAGAGTGCAAACCTCTACGCCACAAAAATGGCCGAGCAGGGATTTATCACACTGTCGCTGGACTTGTCCTTCTGGGGTGAAAGTGAGGGCACGCCTCGCCAGGCCGTTTCGCCTGATATCTACACCGAAGACTTCAGTGCCGCCGTGGACTTTCTCGGCTCTCGCCCATTGGTCGATCGTGAACGTATCGGCGTCATCGGTATTTGCGGCAGTGGCAGCTTCGCCATCAGTGCGGCCAAGATCGATCCGCGCCTGAAGGCCATCGCCACCGTCAGCATGTACGACATGGGCGCCGCCAATCGTAATGGCCTCAAGCACAGTGTAACGATCGAACAACGCCAGCAAATCATTCGCGAAGCGGCGCAGCAGCGCAACGCCGAATTCTGGGGTGGCGAAGTCCGCTATACCAGCGGCTCACCACTGAAGCTAACCGGCAACGCCGTGGGTGACGAGTTCTACGATTTCTATCGCACACCACGTGGTGAGGTCACCCCTGCCGGCGCATCGGCGCAGACAACCACCATGCCGACGCTGACCAGCAACGTGAAATTCATGAACTTCTATCCGTTCAACGACATCGAGACGATCTCCCCTCGCCCACTGCTGTTCATTGCTGGCGCCCGGGCACACTCACTCGAGTTCAGTGAGGATGCCTACAAACGCGCGGCAGAACCTAAAGAACTGCTCATCATTCCAGATGCCGGCCATGTGGATCTTTACGACCGGGTCAACCTCATTCCATTCGCCAAGTTGACCACGTTCTTCAAAAGCAACCTGAAGTAGCACTGAGCAGTGCCCTGGCCGGGCATCCGTTCTCACGCGCGGCCTCGTTCCCGGGGCCGCGACGCTTCGCGCATTACAGGATTCAATCAATGATCCAACACACGCTCTCAGCCCCGCGAAAACCTGAACAATCGTGGGGTGCCGTATTCGCCATGTCGCTCGCCGCCTTCGTTCTGGTGGCATCGGAGTTCATGCCCGTCAGTCTGCTGACACCGATCGCCGCCGATCTGCATATCACCGAAGGGCAAGCGGGCCAGGGCATTTCAGTCTCTGGGCTGTTTGCGCTGTTCGCCAGCCTCCTGACCGCTTCGGTGGCGGCGCGTGTCGACCGCAAGCCACTGCTGTTGTCCCTGACTCTGCTGATGCTCGTTTCGGGAACCGTGGTCGCGTTCGCGCCGAACTACTGGGTGTTCATGGCCGGCCGCGCGCTGATCGGCGTGGCAATTGGTGGCTTCTGGTCATTGTCGGCGGCAACTGCCATACGCCTGGTGCCTGACGACCAGATCGCTCGCGCCATGGCAGTCGTCAATGGCGGCAACGCTCTGGCGACAGTGATTGCAGCACCTCTGGGCAGTTTTCTCGGAGCCTTCATCGGATGGCGCGGTGCATTTTTGTGCGTCATCCCGGTCGCGGTAATCGCCAGTCTCTGGCTTTGGGCGAGCCTTCCTGCGATGAAGTCGCAAAGCGGTTCAGGCACTGGAAATGTTTTCAGGTTGATGAAAAGCACACCGGTCACGTTAGGCATGGCGGCGGTCAGTGTCTTTTTCATGGGCCAGTTCATGCTATTTACCTACCTGCGCCCGTTCCTTGAAACGGTCACGCACGTCAGTATTTCCATGCTGTCACTGATGTTGCTCGTCCTCGGCCTGGCAGGCCTCGCGGGAACCTTCCTGATTGAAGCATTCTTGAAAAATGGCCTGCATCGCACCCTCATCGTCATCCCGATATTGATGGCGGCGATCGCGCTGGCACTCGTTTCGTACGGCAGCTCTGTGACTACCACCACCGTCTTGTTGGGCCTCTGGGGGCTGGTTGCGACCGCGGCGCCGGTGGGATGGTGGACATGGCTGGCCAGAACATTGCCAGAGGATGCTGAAGCCGGAGGCGGCTTAATGGTGGCGATCATCCAACTGGCCATTGCATCCGGCGCAACCGTTGGCGGGCTGGTATTTGACTCGAATGGCTATAGAGCGACTTTCGAGTTGAGCGCCACGCTGCTAGGCGTGGCGGCAGTTCTTGCCTTCCTGGCGGCACGCGCAGCTTCGCGAGAGCCTGTTGCATCGGAGAGCATCGCTTGAAAAAACACAAGACGCGCCAAGGCGAGTCTTGTGTTCCCAGTGGGGCAATCCGTTGCAGACTGGACGGTAAAATCAGCGTGCGCTGTCGATGATTTGGCCACCGTCAGGCATCAGGCTATACCCCGTCAAAAATTGCCCATCCTTGCTGGCGAGAAACAGCACCGCCGGCGCAATGTCCTCTTCGGGTGATCCATGACGGCCAAGTACGTTAGTGGGTGCAGGCACATCGGCCGCAGTACCCCAAGTGTCTGCGACCGGCATGACATTGCTCACCGTTCCTCAAAGAGCCGTGGACGTTAATTACCGATTCAGGGGCAGATGAATCGCTGCTGGCGCCGTTCCGGGCAAACAAAATGATCACCCTTGAAATAGCTGACAGCTGACTGTTCTATGCACAGGCTCAAGGGACAAGCTTTCTTCTCTCGATAGGGACAGACAAGACAATGCTTGTTCGTGTCTCACCGTACGCGTTGATCTTCGCAATGATATTTTCGATATCGGCCATTGACCTGGCATAGATCCTGATCAGGTAGGAGTCGTTACCCGTGACGTGCAGGCATTCAACGACTTCGGGTATGTCGTTGAGCGTCGCTATCAATTTGGATTTCGCAGGCTTGAGGGTGGTCATGCCGACGACAGCAGATATGCCGAACCCTAGTTTGGTTGGATCTAACTGAGCGCTATATCCCTTGATGACCCCAGAGTCTTCGAGCTTTCGCAACCGATCAGTGGTGGCGGGAATAGAAAGACCTGCGTGCTTGGACAGCTCCGTGATGGAAATGCGACCAAAGTCCTGCACCTTCCCCAAGATTTTGATGTCTATACGATCCATGTAAGCTCCCACAGCAAAAAGTATAATTTTTAATGAAAAGCACCCGGTTTTCATTAAAAAATAATGCACCAAAATAAAGCAGAGTGCTAGTCTATTTGCAGCCCGGTAAAGCCTAACAAGAACCCGGGCAATCAATAGCTCTGAATCCTTAGCATTACGCACTGCATAATAAAATATTCTCCTCCAGGGATGGTGTTCGTATGGAAGATGAAAAAATAAAGTGTGAAAAAAAATCCTATCCATCATTCGCGAATTATATTGGAACGCAAGTCCTAAGTTTTCGTGATTTCAAGATGGATCAGATTTTTATGTATCTGGCTGGAGTCGCACTTTTCTCGGTGGGGGCCAAGCTTTTCATAGTCAGTCAACTGGGGACTGACCCCTTAGATGTCCTGATCATCTCGATAAATAAAATACTCATGCTCGGAATGGGCGTTTGTTCGGGTATCGTTTCTCTATTCTTTCTGCTGTGGTGGATGCTCTGGAACAAGAAATACCCTCCGATAAGCCCATTTATCACAACCACACTTACAGGTCTGTTGATTGACCTCTGGTCCGTGCTGGGGCTTGGAGAGTATTTGATTGTCAGAGTTAATGAATACACGATATTGGCGATGGGTCTGGTGCTGTGTGCTTATTCGTCTGCACTGATTATCATGAGCGGTATTGGTATCAGGATCATGGACCTTGTGGTGCTTACCATGGTGTCCAAATGGGCGTGGTCATTCACAAAAGCCAAAATGATAATTGAAATTGGCATCTTTTCAACCGGATGGCTTCTAGGCGGGCCCTTCGGTGTGGGAACCATTGCATTCTTGTTGGTCATAGGCCCTCTTATACAGCCATTCATGAATATAAACGCCAGGCGTTTTTCGCTTAAGAATTATGGATTGACCAGCGTTTCTTCCGCCTATCAATAACTACTAGAGGATTGCTGCCACTGTGGCGGCGGGATTGTTTCGCCTCGACTATTTCAACCGATGATATTGACAGCAACTTCCGTGAGATGAGGAGTGAGAGATGGACACTACAAAAAATAAAAACTGGACCTTGGAAAGCACGCCTGCAAAGTTGGAAGAAATACTCCCGAACGGCGTTGTAAAGTGTCATCTTTCTCCCCGAAACTGTGTCATTCAGGAGGGCAAAGTAGGTTTTTGCAAGGTGCGCGGAAACAGAGGCGGCCGGTTAGTTACGTTGAATTATGGCAAAGGCGTTCACAGCACCGAAGAGACCATCGAAACCGAGGCGGTATTCCACTTTGCTCCCGGAGAGCGAATCCTTTCCCTAGGCAATATCGGCTGCATGCTTAACTGCGGCTACTGCCACAATTGGAAGACCTCTCAGGCCAAGTATGTGACAGATAAAGATGTTTACTACTATACGCCTGAGCAGGTTGTAGAAACTGCCTTGAAGCATGGTATACGCGTTATCTCCTGGACGTACAACGACCCTGTTGTCTGGCATGAATTCATCCTCGACACGGCAAAGCTGGCAAAGGAAGCGGGCTTAATCAACTTATATAAATCAGCTTTTTTTATCAGTGAAGAAGCCATTGATGAACTATTGCCAGTCATCGACATATTCTCGATTTCGCTAAAATCCATCTCCCCCGAATACTATCGAAAAGTCACAACAGGCTGGGTAGAACCCGTTCTGGCTGGCATCAAGAAAGTATACGATGCTGGTAAATATGTTGAAGTCAGCACCTTGATGGTTACCGATATCAGTGACGATGAGGATACCGCCAGGAAAATTAGCCAGTGGGTACTGGATGAACTGGGCCCGAATGTACCGCTCCACTTTGTAAGGTTTCACCCTGATTATAAAATGAGTAATAGCATCAGGACGCCCGTGGATAGACTCCTGAAGGCTCGGGACATTGCCCGGAGCATGGGGGTTGAGCATGTTTATCTGGGTAACGTAAATGATGTCGAGGGCACCAATACCAACTGCAATAATTGTAACGCTCTACTCGTTACCCGCTACGGTTTGAATGCTGAACTAATCGGATTGGATAGCAACGGTTGCTGTGCCCGGTGTGGGCACGACGCACACTTCAAGTTACTGGGCGAACACAAAGCGAACACGCCTGTTGAACTGCGAGAGGCTGCATTGACCTCTTACGAGAAGCGAAAGTTCGAGTGGCATGGGGATATCGTATCGCTGCACGCCCAAGTGCTGAATACTGAAGACTTTGAACAGACCGTCTACCTGCGGCGCAACTATACCGACGGGCTCAACAGCGATTGGAAATCACTGACATTGCGGCCGTATGAAAGCTATCGATTTATTATTGCCAAGGCACGAATTGATGAATCAGGCCCTGAAGTCTGGCTTCCCAAGGGGGTGAACTCAAATCTTCATGAAGTATTCGACAGGGCTCACTTCCCAACCGAGTCGATTGAAGAGATTGGTATTTCGCAAAACGACATCACGCCGACCATTGGGTATGAAGGCAAACAGAACATGTATGAGCAGGTTATCAAACTGGTGAGCAAATCATGAGCGTGTCTACTGAAATACTCCATATCAGGGTCGATGACCGAGAGGCCCACCCATCCGTGACGCCTATTTATCAGTGCAGCGCTTTTAGCGCTGACTCGGCGTTCTTCTACTCGAGAAAAGCCAATCCCAATGTGACTGAGCTGGAACAGGTTGTCGCTGCACTGGAAGGAAGCGAATACGCCTTGGCCTACAGCACCGGAATGAGTGCCATCTACATGGTTCTGGAGCTGCTGAAACCCGGTGGGTCGCTGGTGATCAACAAATATATCTATGGCTGTTCTTATAAGCTGTTTCAGCGATATGCGGCACGTATCGGTGCGAAACTGACGATTCTGGATCTCACCACGGAAAGTGGATTGAAAGAGTTGCCGTTGAACGTGGACATGGTTATTTTCGAAACACCGACCAATCCCTTTCTGAAAGATATTGATATTCATGCGGTCAGCAAGGCGGTTAAGCAAAACAACCCACACGCTCTGGTGGTCGTTGACAACACGTGGGCCACTCCGATATTTCAAAAGCCTCTGAACTTTGGCGCGGATATTTCTCTGTACAGCGCAACGAAGTATTTCTCCGGGCATAGCGATGTCATGGGCGGCCTGGTACTCGTCAACAATGAAATGATTCATACGCGCCTTCTCGAAGGCCGCTTTTATTCAGGCTCAATATTAGCGCCTAATAGCGCATGGCTGCTTCGCAGAAGCATGCAGACATTTAACCTGCGCATGGAGAAACACAGCAGCACAACCTCCAGCATGCTCAACTATCTGCGGGAACTGCCCTTTATTGAGCATGTTTATTATCCACGAGTCGATGGTAAACAATTGACCGGCTATGGTGGCATTGTGTTTGTTGATATTCGGCCCGATCTGGTCCCCTTTTACAAAACCTTCACCAGCGCCCTCAAATGGTTTGGAACGGGTACAGGAATGGCCTGTGTCACGTCAATGGTTGCGCAACCCTTTAGTGGAAGCCATGCCTCGATGACTGAGCAGGAAAAAGCGGATATGGGGATTGAAAAGGGGTTGGTTCGATTGTGTTTTGGTTTAGAGGCACTTGAGGATCTTAAAGAGGATCTGCTTCAGGCATTTGTAGCCACGGAAAATATGGCGAATCAAAAAAGTGCACTTAAACCTGCGTAACAGATGTTAATCATGAGCAACGAGCCTTCAACGGCTCGTTGCTTTTTCATGGAGAAGCGAGATTGCCCAGCGTACTCGAAAAAACGATATTCGAAGACCCTATTCTAAACGTTATCCATCTTCTAAACTCCATTTCCAGTGAAAATCCAGAGGCAATCTCTCTGGCTTCCGGTCGACCTGACGACGAGCAATGCGACCTGTCCCTTATCGATAAAGGGCTGGCCAGCTATGCACGATACGCCGTCAATCCGGAACGCTCACTTGCGACACTACTTTGCCAGTATGGAAAAACCACCGGGATTATCAACGGTATAATAGCCGAACACTTGCAGGTGGATGAAGGCATAAAGATTTTCAACCCTGAAAGTATTGTCGTGTGTATGGGGTTTCAGGAAGCTGCGACCTTGACACTACTATCAATTTTTGAAGGAGGTGGTGTTTTATTAGTGCCTGACCCTGTGTTTTCCGGAATAACGGGGATTGCGAAATTATTAAGAATAAAAATTGTACCCGTTCCCGAGGACACCTTCCTCGATCCATCTGCCCTGCGCAAGGTAGCTGAAGATCTTGAGTCCAGGGGGGAAAAGGTAAAAGCGCTGTACACGATTTCAGATTTTAGTAACCCTACTGCTAACAGCCTTTCCTATGAAGACAGAAAGGCTCTGCTCTCCTTGGCCAATGAAATGAATTTTTTTATCCTGGAGGATAATGCCTACAGCTACTTCAGGTACGAGGGAGATAAAATCCCCTTGATGAAGTCGATCGACAGTAGTCGAGTATTCCTTCTTGGCTCTTTTGCAAAGTCAATTTTTCCGGGATTGCGTATGGGCTATGTAGTCGCCCCGGAGATCGCTGGGGTGATTTCCTTTAGCGCCAGGTTATGTAAAGCCAAAAGTTTGATCACCGTCAATACACCTGCCCTGTGCCAAGCAATTGTCGGAGGTTTGCTGATAGAGAACAACTACTCTTTAAAACAGCTTAATCAACCAAGAGTGTTGTCTTACAGGCAAAAAAGAAACTATATGATTGAATGCCTTGAACGTGAATTCCCGATCAAGGCTGGTTCTCGAAGAAGCGTCACCTGGAACCATCCAGAGGGAGGTTTTTTCATCAATGTACAGTTGCCTTTCACCTTTGAATATTTTGAAATGTGCGAGTGCGCCAGGAACTTCAAGGTTATTGTATTTCCCACTTCCTTGTTTTCGCTGACGAATCAGGCTGTCACTCAGGTCAGATTGTCGTTTAGCAATGCGACAAAATCAGAAATCAAACAAGCGATAGGCAGCCTCAGGGCGTACATTGAATCCAGAATGCAGTAAAGCATCCTCCCGTCAGACCGTAGGGGATTGATGCCAAGGCTTACTCATCAGTCAATGAGAAATAAGCCTTGCCTCATTTCCCTATTAAGCTGCTGTGGCGAGCATAACGCCAGTGGCTACTTGGTAGGCACCCAGAATGGTTATGGTTGACCCGGAAAAATAGTTGATCAACCTGAGCTTTGATTGGGAGATTCTGGTCTTGAATATAGAGGAGAATCCGCTCAATCCCAGCCACCAGACAGCCGAGCCTAGAAATATACCTGTCACCATAGGCAGCACTGAGTGCTGACCGCTTTGATCATTAGCCATGCCGTCGCTCATGGCAGCAAATATCGCAATAAACGACAGGATGGTCATTGGGTTCGACAGTGTCAAAAACAGTGTACTCAAGTAGGCTTTTAACAGGTTGGCTCGTTCACCCGCCAGGGCTGTTGAGCTCGCTTTCGATCTTACTGTTTGATAACCAATGTACGCGAGGAACATCCCCCCCAAAATACACAACCATGGCTTAAAGCTAATGAGTGTCGCTATGATGACTGTGATTCCCAGCGCACCGACAAATCCATAGATCGAATCGGCTGTGGCCGCCCCTAACCCTGTCGCGAAACCTGCTCTCCATCCAAGCGCAAGGCTCCTCTGTATGCACAACAGCCCAATGGGTCCCACAGGGGCTGCAATACAAAGCCCAATGATCATCGACTTAATGAAAATCAACATAAATGCACCTCCGCAATGGATGCTTAAAGGTTAGGGGAAGTGCATTTTTTTATGAATTAATTATTAATTCCCATACAGGCTTTTTCGATAATTTTGTAAGAAGTATTCTTATCTTTCCTTCATTATTAAGGTGCACTCTGTGATGAGCCTTACTCAACACGATCGGTATGCCATTCGCCTTCGACGATGACGCCGGCCAGGACGTTGCAGGCATTCCTGGACGACGTGGGTTTTGAAGGGCTTTGGATAAGAGGTTCGTTGGCGCATGGCGATCCGCTTGTGAGGCTAAAAATGGTGTTCACTTAAATAGATGGACACCATCGCCTTCGGACTGGATTGGTAAGCGCTACGTCTCGAATTAGGCCATTCCAAGCGATGGGTGAGAGTAGGAGTACTACGATAAGAAAAGCTACCTGGGACAGGTAGAACGGCTCCAGCCACTGCTGCTTCAATGCGACGTAAAAAGTGTTATGAGTTACGTCGACCAAAATAATCGCTACCGTAAGCACGATTCCGGCTCTTGGTTTGATGAAAAGTAGCAGTGCTGCAAACGGGTCAAAAAACGTAAGCGCCCCCCAGAAAATACGGCTAGCCAAGTAAGTGCTTGGCCCGTATCCGTAGTCCCAAAGCAATCCATGCGAAACGTCTGCACGGATGTGATTAGCGGTTGCGATGAAAAGGCAGCATGCGAACAAAATTCTGACGGCGAATGACAACCTTGGCATAGCGTTATCTACAATCGTGATCTAGGCCCTGCATGATAGCTGGATGGATCAACGACGCCAGCAGGTCCGGGCCAGCCACTCCGAATCATCACGCAAAAAGAACATCACGTGGGGAGCCACCGCCAGGATGGAATATACAGAGAACGCGCTGGCGCTGGTAAGCCATCAATCATCCAGATGCTCTGCCAGAAGCCCACGAGATGGAGAGGACTTCGCGAATCGATCTACGAGGGGGCTGCTCACGGCTTCCCTGTAACCCATCAGGCTCAACTCAACGCCGACCAGATTGAGTTTGCTAGCCATTGAGCGCGGGAATTAACCTGTGGAAGCTAGCGGTCGAGCCGCTAGCTATTCACTCCGTAGTACCTATCCCCCACCGAATTGACTGACGCATCAACTCGATGTCGTGGCCCCACCAAGGCCCGAGGCATAGATATAACCTGCATCAGTACAGCCGCTCCGATTGGCGCAGTTTCTTGAAGGCCAATACTCCGCTTGCCAACATGAGTTGCCTAGGTAACCGCCATGATTGGCGCCACGTTTCATAACTCTTAAGGTTTGCTTAAGGACTTTAAATGTCACTGGCGGACAAACTTTCCTCAACGATCAGGAGAGTCGCCATGAACCCACAATCGATGAATTCAGACATTCCAGGCGCCCTTGCAAGACCGCTGGGAGCCCTGACCGGCTGGCAGGAGCGCCGTGCCAAAGAGCTGATGATACGTGACATGGGCAGTTGCGTACGCATCAGCCAAGTTGCCGAGCATTGCAACCTATCGCGCAGCCATTTTTCCCGGGCATTCAAAAAGATTACCGGTCATTCACCGCAAGGCTGGTTGATGAGGATGAAAATCGAAAAAGCCAAAAGCCTGCTGATCACTGCGATGGCGATCACCGAAGTCGCCTATGAATGCGGTTTCGGCGACCACTCGCATTTCACCCGCACCTTCAACCGCCTGGAAGGTGTAACACCCAAGGCCTGGCGCTGCGCCTTTCATCAAGCCATCACGAGCAACGGTTCCCTGATGCCTGAGATTGATCAGGACATATCCAACAGGATAATCCTCAACCACGCGCCCCATAGCTTTCCAGACGCAGGAATTTCACCCACGAACTGATCGAAATCGTCAGCCCACACTCCTCCCCTTTGGCCGCTTACGCGGCCTTTTTTTATCCGACACTGCCCGGCGCAAGTGGCAGACTGATACAGAACCTGGCGCCCCGCTCACTGTCCTGGAGGACTAGCGTCCCGCCGTGTGCAGCGATCCCCGACTTACAGCATCAGGCGAAGGCCGGTGCCAGAAGCAGTGTTGTTACCACATGAATTTGAGCTCCACGCCGAGGTAGTTACTATCGTCACCTCCGGCATCCCGTAACGTATCACCCACTGCATAGTGAACGGCCTCAACAGCACCGGACAGATTGCGGGTGAACGCATAGTCCATGCGCAATTGATCGTAGTAACCCGTCCAGCGTCCACCTTGCCCCGCCGTTCCTGCTACCGGCAGATTCGGTTGGGTATAAACCGCGTCCTCGGTGGTTTGTCGCCAGAGCATTCCCACGGCTGTCTGAATGGACAGGCCGGAGATCGGCTGTATCGTCACAGAAGGCTTGACATGGATAAGGTTGCTGTAGCCGGTGTAACCCGCCAATGAGAAGTAGTATCCATTCGGGAACAGAGGATTGAATGTCCCTAATGTGCCATCTCCGGTATGGTGATCACCGGAAGCCGCATCGAATTGCAGGCCAAAGCGTGGCGTCCAAGGCACAGCTTTCAGGGTGTACCCCAAACGGCTGCCGCCTGCCCAGGCGCGGATATCTTTGGAACCTACCGTACCGGTCTGAACCATCGCTTCCACATCCCAATCGTATGCCCCTTCGGCTCCCGCGGTGCGCGCATCGAAGATGTGTCGGGTTTCATCACCCTCTGCGTCGAGATAACTCGCGCCACGTTCTTCGTACAAGCCGTAGTAGGCCGACAGCTCATCTTTATTGTTAAGCTGACGCTCGACCCTGAGCATATGGAACGCGACGTCAGAATTGGACTTGTCGTCGAAGTGACGGCCATCCAGGTACTGGACAGGATGACTGGCGATGCCAATGAGTCGCCAATTGCTCGTCTCCCAGTCCGCCCAAACGGCATCGAAGGACTGCCGGACGTTGGGTCCATCCCGCGAAGAAATAAAGCGCTGCAAGTCGAAGGCGAAATCCTGACGCCCCACGCGCGTCTTGAAAGTGTGATCGGCGGTCTGGTCGACGTACTCGACAAAAGCCAGTCGCATATCCAGGTGGTTCTGGTCTGCGCCGCCTACGGTTGTCTTATCGAAGGCGCGAGCATCTTCCAGTTCGGTGAATACACGCCAGTGTTCGTTCAAATGCAAATCGGCATGCACTTGCAGTCGCTGAATCAGCCACGAGTCGCGTGACCGGTTGCCTATGCCAAATCCATTGGCATCGTTGGACTCAAACCGCTCACGAAGCGTCGCGCCGAACGATACATAACGCTGCGGATCATCATCCGACAGCGATATGTATTTGAGACTATCCAGAGGCTCGGTTCTCAACGAAGGGTTTTGAAGGACTGACCAGTCCTCCTGCCAACGGTTGGTTTTAAGCACCGGACGTTCAGTCTGATCGGCGGCGAAACCGCTGGAAACTCCCAGCGGCCACAGCACGGTCAGAGCCCAGGCACACGCGTTATGCGAAGGACGTCGGCTCTTCATATGCCCCCCTCAGTTACTTAGTCACGACGGGTTGGTGTATTTCGGCGACATATCCACCAGGGAATGCCACCCAAGCGGATTGGCGACCAGGCTCTGCTTTAAGGTCTACCAACAGTTGGGCGCCGGAATTCCTGGCTTTGGAGAGCGTGGCTGCCAGGTCGCCAACTTCGTAACCGGTCGTTTCACGGCCGTAGGGGTAAGGCAGGTGCCCGTCAGTCACGAACACCACCATCTTGCCGAAATCGGATTCCAGTTTTACGCGGCGGATGGTCTTTCCTGGCTCTCCAACCACAGCGCCGTCGAGATGCTTCTCATCGGCCACGACTTTGCCGTGGGAGAAACCCGTGAAACTTTTGATGAAGGCATCGGCACGTTGCTCAGAGACATACACCCGGTTTTCAGGGATTGTCTGAAACGGTGCGTAATTCGGCGCCTTGTCGTGCCAGTAGAGCTGCATATTCACGCCGCCTGGCCATTGCACCACCACATCGCGACCGATCGGATCGGGGAAGTCATGCACGATCACGTCAGCGCCATGCTTCTTGGCTTCGGCGATCGCGACATCCATATCCTTCACGAGATAGCCATTACGCTCGGCGCCAAAAGGGTAAGGGACAGGCGTGGTGAAGCCGAAAAGCGACACGCTACCGACTGGCGTCTGTACCAGTTGCGAAGTAGTGCTACTGGGAACGGGCAACACATTGACCACGACCTGCGGAGTGCTCTTGCCACCAAAGGTGGCCACGAAGCTTTTAACAAAACTATCAACGTCGCTTGGGGCAACGTAGACATGACTGGTGTCGTACTGGGCTGCGACAGCCACGGCTGGGTTGGTTGCCGCCTGCGCAGAGAGGGAAGCGGCCATTCCAAGAATGACAGCCAGAGGAAACTGCTTGAATGAATGTTTCATAAGAAGCCCTTGATGAGTTGAGAGACGCGACACCGTCGAATAGCAACGCCGCCGTTCAGTAAGCGTATGAAGCGGGGATAGATGGTCGATAGGATCTATGTGCGCAGATGCATGAAACTAAATTCATTTGACCATGGCGATATTCCAATCCAGCTCTCGGCCATCACTTCCCTGTTGAACCGCCATGGAACTTTTGACGCCCATTTGGAAGGGACTATTGAAAGAATGAGGCTATTGTCTCGCCGAACGTCAATTCGCAAGCCGGCATGCACGGCGGGAATAATCAAATAAGTAACCAGACCGGCAGCACACCGCGCAACGGTAAAGTTACTTGTTGCCTGGTTGTAGATGTTCGTTGAAAGCAGGACTCCACAAAATATCTGTTTGTATTTGGGAGCTATTTAGAAAGACAGGAGTCGGCACTGTCTTCCCAGGCCGAAGCCCACACTTGATCCATGAGAGAGACTTGCCAATTTGCAGTCGTACTTCGCTCAAAAAAAACCGCCGAAGTCCTTTCCAGCGGAAACGATCGATCAGTGCAGGCCGTAACGCAATCAGCGAGCGAGAGCAAATGCCTTACGGCGTGCAAGAAAAACGTCGAGGCTCAACATCCCTCCACCAAAGGCCGCAACTTGCAGTAGACCGCCAGCGATCGAGATGTTTTTGAAGAAGTTGACGAACTGCGCCTGGTCAGCCAGTGAGTTGTGGAAAGCAACAGCGGTAACCACGGTGAACACTGCCATGGCTGCTGCGACTAAACGGGTACGGACACCCAAGACCAGCAATGACGCCAAACCCAGCTCTACGCCCAGTGCTCCCAGGTAGGCCAGTTTTGGAAACGGCATCCCACTAGACTCGATGTAGGCAATAGTGGTTGCCGGGCCTGTCAACTTCGAAAAGCCGCTCAACAGGAACAGGGCCGCCAGCAGAAGGCGGCCAATAGCTGCGGTGATATCTTTGCTTGTGATATTCATTTGGAAATCTCTACGTCAGTTTCGGGTGGCCCAGTTTGGGGTATTGGCGAAGCTCCAGGTGAAACTTAAACTAAGATAATTCAGCACAATCGGACTTTTGCTTCGTATTTCTCAACAGTGATACACACCGGTCTAAAGCAGGACCTCCTCCATTCCAATATTCAGCGGTGCCAGCGCAGCGAAGAGGTAAGTACAACAATCAAAATTGATGGGCGTAAAATAAGGAATACGATTCAACGCCGGCATTAGGCTGCGCGAGGCCCGCATTGGAATAATGAATGACGCGAACACCGACCCTTTGAGCCTCTCCTATTTTCAAACCTGCACCAAGACGATCCTCAAAGTTGAACACGGAGCCCATCTTCCGGTCACCTACGCCAGTACCGGAAAACAGCGATGCACCGATACCCGCTTCGATAAAGGGTCTGTAGAAGCCATCTCCAATAACGTATTCGAATACCGGAGCGGCGGAGATAGAGTGTCTACCGCTGGCTTGATCACCGCCCTCCCAATACGTATACCCAACGTCCCAATATCCACCAAAGTGTCCGATTGAGGACTCAAACCAGCGCTTGTCCCACTCCCAACCCAAACCTGCACGGTATGTCATGTTGCCTTGGCTGGTAACGCCGACCGCTCCGGAAATCTCCGCAGCCTGACTTGAAATCGATGCGCTTGCTAACAACCCCAAAAGAATGGAAGGAAGAATTCTAGCCATTAAATATCCCCTAATCAGGTCGGTGAAGAGCACGTCGTTGCAAACGCGCACTATCAGTCGAGAGATATTTTCTTTTCGGCGGGTGACGGTGACTATGCTTCTTGTGCTGACTTAACCGGCCAGATACCTGGAGCTTTACGGTCTTGATTGAACGAGTGCAATGCATCAGTTCTACTGGTATGCCGATCGAAGGTCAGACAGCCGGCATTGGCCGATCTGAAGCTCGGTTTATACAATGCGCCGTCCAATACACTGAGTAGCAGAAGCAGCCTGTAACGCTGCCCAGACTGAGGGCTGCGAGGTCCTACAGGTATTGCCCGTGAATGCCACCGGCCATGATCGCTTGACTGTGGTCGTTGAAGACTCGAAGGCTTGTAATCGAGTCGCTGGAGCATGCACTCTCATGTGGAGCCAAACCCTTGGCGGAGAGATTATTCATTGAACCCTCTTCATTTTTCAGTCGACGCCCACTAAAAGCAGCAAGCTATGGCCTATGGCTAAAGCTTTGTGGCCAGGCGCCTGGCATTACGCTCCAACTGCCGATGGACACGCGGATCGATGCCCCTGGCGGGAAAAGGGCGAGGCCGTTGTAGTCAGGGAGGGTGTAGTCCTTGGCTCCGGGTTTGGCGTGTCGGACCGCGGTCTTGGTGCAGCCATCGCACACGCCACGAGAAAACCGATCTGCCGAGCTCCGGATTGATGTACTGGAAAATGTGCCCATTGGGGCTGGATCGGAGTGTTTTCAGGGGGGACGCGGCAAAAGTCAAAGAAAGGCTTTTCTTTGGACGAAAAAAATGGATCTCTTTTCAGAGATCCATTTTTGAATGCTTGGAGCGGGAAACGAGATTCGCATCCGGTATCCGACTCATTGAAATATAAGGGGTTTCTTTTATTCCTGAAGCAGGAATGGACTCAATTCTGGACTTGTTTTCAGGGTGTATCAAGAGCAAAAAAAAGATGACTCCAAGCCATGCTAGCGAGCTCTACCTACAGCCACTCGGAAGAGCAGTCGTCCGGCCGACGGTATCAATTGCGTAGGACCAATTCGAGACGAGTTCTAAAGCGAGTACGAAGCGGCAGGCCGGAAGACTCCGCATTCAGGCTCTGCCTGTAGTGAGTGGCGTTAACTACTGTGCAGTGTGTTTGAGGTACCAGTGCTGTGTCGCATCCAAAGAAGCCGCAAAAACTCCAAGGATTTCATTGATATCCTTCTCCGTTGAGATTAACGGAGGACAGAATGCCAATGCATCTCCCATGACTCGGTTGATCATTCCACGCTCCTGGGTCTGAGAGGACAGATACCGCCCGAGTCTGCCAACAGCCTCAAAAGGCTCTTTTGTGTGCCGGTCGGCTACCAACTCAACGGCAGCAATCAACCCCACACCACGAACCTCGCCAACCATTGGATGATCAGCAAACTGCTGAAGCCCTTTGCGAAGGATAATCCCCATTTCAGCAGCATGCTGAACCAGGCCCTCCTCTTCGATAATTTTAAGATTCTCCAGGGCGACTGCAGTAGCTACCGGGTGCCCGCTACCAGTGAAGCCATGACCTAAGGTGCCAATCGAATGGCTCTGATCGGCAATACCTTGGTAAACGGCATCGTTAATCAATATGGCTGCAATGGGCTGATAGGAGGACGACAGCTGTTTGGATACCACCATGACGTCTGGTTTGATATCAAAGGTTTCGCAACCGAACATATTGCCGGTTCGACCGAAACCGCAGATGACCTCGTCCGCGACAATCAAGACGTCATGCTTGCGGCACACCTTCTGGATCTTTTCCCAGTAGGTTTTCGGCGGAACGATCACACCCCCCGCTCCCATCAGCGGTTCGCCATAAAACGCTGCGACCGTCTCAGGGCCTTCCTTTATGATCAGATCATCCAGTTCTCGGGCGAGGCGATCGGCGAACTGTTCTTCTGTTTCACCCGCTCGACCATATCGGTAAAAGTGCGGGCAACTGACATGCAGGAAGCCCGGCAGGGGAACGTCAAAACCGCGCTGATTTGCCGGCAGCCCAGTGAGGCTCGCACTTACGGTAGTGGTACCGTGATATGCGTTCTGCCGACTGATGAACTTTTTCTTGGCGGGCTTCCCCAGAGCATTGTTCCGGTACCACAAAAGCTTAACTACCGTGTCGTTTGCCTCAGAGCCGGAGTTGGTGAAAAACACCTTGCTCATCGGCACCGGAGCCATCTCCACCAATTTTTCGGCGAGCTCAATGCTGGGGCGGTGTGCCTTGCTGGAAAACACATGATAGAACGGTAGTGTACGTAGTTGCTTTTCGGCAGCCTCGATCAGCCGTTGGTTGCTGAAACCAAGCGCTACACTCCATAGCCCTGACATCGCCTCGATGTATCGCTTATTCTGGTTGTCATATACATGAACTCCTTCTCCACGCTCGATAATGAGGGGGCCATCCGCTTCATGAAGTCGAGCATCCGTATAAGGATGGAGGTGATTTTCAACATCTTTTTGTGCAAGCAAATCCGTCATGATTTTGCCTCGAAGTGAGAGAGGATTCGTTAAACCAAGGGCCGTGTAGAAACCCAAATTAAATACCCAGGCAACCGCACCAGGCTCCACAACTACAACAACTACTTGTCGCCAATAGCCACGGAGCAAAAAGCGGCATAAACACCGTAATCGGTGTCCGGACTTACTTGACCAATTCAGGCTCGCCTACAGGTTATGCGCTAAACCTGTGGGCGAGCCCGCTCGCGAAGAGGACTTTAGGGCTGTTGCCAAAAAATCCGGATCAGAAGTAATAACCGATGTTCATGTACAACTGGTTTTCCCACTGGTTACTACCACCAGCCCCCAGGCTCTGGGTGAGGCTGCCGCCACCGATGACCGGATCATTCTTGCCGTACAACCATTCCGTGGCGATCCACAACTTGCTGAGGGAGAACGAGGTGCCGAATATCATCCGTTGCGAGGTCTTGAAATCGTCCGCGGATTTATCGAAGGCGCTGTAGTTGGCGTACAGCTTCACACCGCTGATCTGATCGAACAGATACTTGCCGCTGACGTCATAGCTTACATCCGCCACGTACAAGTTGCCGCGACTGGCGACGTTGAAGGTGGCGTCGTAACTGCCGAAAGTCACCAGTTCATCGGTGCCGGGGTTGCGCGGGGACATCTGCTGTCGCGCGGCTTGCAGTTGCACGCCCCATGGGCCGTTCTTGCCGATGTAGTGCACCGCCATGGCATTGCGCCGGCCATCGTTGTTGGTGTCGCGGTTCTCCAGGGACGAGGTCAGGCCGGAGATCCCGACTTCGGACTTCCACGGTCCCAGGTCCAGCGCCTTGGCCACCCGAAGGACCACTGTGTTGCGTTCCTGGTTGTTGCTGCCGTCGATGACATAGCTGTCCGCTTCGGAGACCACGGTGGAGTAGGTTTCACCATTGCTAGTGCCTTTACCCTGCCAAGCGGGGCGCAGGTAGTAACCGGCCTGAATATTCCAGTCGCCGCTTTGCTGGATGTACTTGGCGCCGACTTCTTCCACGTCTTCCAGTCCCATGACACTGCCCAGGGTTTGGTAGAACGTGCTGCCGAAGTACGGCTGCAAACCGAACGGCAGTTGGTTCAGGCCGACTTGGACCTGCTGGTCGGGGTTGAACTTGTAGCCGATCCACGCCAATTCGGCGAACTGGACGTCACCGACATGCTTTGTGTAGTTGTAAGGGTAGGCTCGACCGTAGAAACGGTACTGGGCCTCGCCGATCCAGGTGTCGGAGTTGTACTTGGCGTTGAGGATCGCGGTGTCGAAGTTGAACTTCTGGATGTCGCGATCCGGGTCATAGTCCCAACGCGCCCGGACGGCACCGCCGAGATTGAGGTTGTCGGTGACCTGGATCGCCATCGCTGGGGTGGAAAGGGCCCCCAACAGCGCCAGCGCGGTCAATGAGCGCAAGGCCCGGGTGGTGTTCAAGTTCATGGTCGCTCCGTCTCTTGTTTATTTTATTGTTGGCAACACTCATCCCGGCCACGGCAAAAGCGCGGTCTGGATGAAAGGGGTAGGGCCCACCAGAACGAAGGCTGCAAACAGCGTCCAAGTTAGGGCCGGGAGGGTCAGCCGCCGGCGGTCAGCCGGGTCTGGGTGTAGCTATGCCGAGCCTGCACATGGCACCTCTTCACCAAGGCTGGGAAGTGCCTGACAAGCCGCGGTCATTCACACTCCCGCGTCAGCTGCGTTGCAGCTCTTCAACCACAGCGGCACAAGCACGGAAGGTATTCAACGTCCACTCTGCATTGATAAAGTCCGGCCAACTGGAAAGTTTTACGATTGTCACTTCAGAAGCCGGATCCCAATAGATACTCTGCCCAAATACTCCGCGCGCCGAATAGGTACCCTGTTCACTGTCCAGCACCCAGCACTGATTGCTATAGGCGCCGTTAGGAAAGTGTTTGACATAGAAGCCATAGAGGACTTCAAAAGCCGGTGTGGAACCACGGCCGCATGCGCGCACAAATTCCTCTGGAACAATCTGTTGGCCGTTGAAACGTCCCCCCTGCAGATACATCTGGGCAAAGCGCCCCAGATCACGCAGCGTGGCGCTCATCCCGCCATCGGCCAATGCCGTTCCAACGCAATCGAGGGTGATATTCGCGTCTTGTTCTGCCCCCAGTCTTGACCAGATCTCCCGGCTCAGTAAAACGGGGAGCCGCTCGCCGCAGGCCCGCTCACAGACCCAGGCCAACACGTCGGTATCCACTGAGCGATACTCAAAGAACTGGCCATGTTCACGATCTTTACTCAGCGACTTCAACAAACCATAAATGCTGTCAGGCGACTTTAGCTCTCCCCGTTCACGCCAACCGGAGGCGATATCCAACTGGATGAATTCAGCATCCGGATCGGTGTAGTCCTCCCTGAATCTCACTCCCGTGCGCATATCCAGAAGATCCTGTACCCGGGCGTCGCCATAACCGCTTGCCGAAAGCTCGGGCACATAGTCGCTGACACGCGCTTGGGGATCGATTCTGCCCTGGCCGATCAATCTGCCGACCAGGCTACCGACGACGGTCTTGGATACCGATTGCAACAGATGCAACGTGTGCGGCTGCATACCGTTGAAATACTGCTCCGAAACCACCTTGCCTCGGTGGAGCACTAAAAAACCATCGGTGTAGCTATCGGTCAAGAAAGTCGCCAGATCGGTTTGTCCGCCGTCGACCCGCTGGAAACGTACGTCGTCCAGTGAGCGTTCGTTGCGCTCGAGTTCGGTGACCGGCCCGGGACTACGATGGATAGCGGCCACCGGAAACAACTGGCTCATGTGCTGGAACGACCAGCGGTTATAGGGCGGACTGTCCCAATTATGCAGGCCGACTTGCTTTTCCCGGGACGGCGGATAGCCCTGCATCAAACTTAGGTCCTGATAACCAATGCCGGGAGCGGTCATGTCTTTTTTATTGTACATAGGGGTTCAGCTCTCATCGTTCAGAGGGTGGTGGCAAGAAAAGCGGTGGCCGTGATCCTGGGTCTCGGCTGGCACCTCTCGGCGACAACGTTCAGTGGCCCGCGGGCAACGGGGCGCGAAGTGGCACCCGGCAGGCCGATTCAAGGGGCTGGGGATCTCGCCACTCAGGATTTGCAACTGGTCACGGCGCTCCGGGTCGATGGAGGGCACTGAATTGAGCAGCGCACGCGTGTAGGGATGACGCGGTCGGCCGAACACCTGCTCCACCGGCCCGGCCTCGACGATGCGCCCCAAGTACATCACCAGCACCTGCTGCGCCAGATACTCGACCGTCGCAAGGTCGTGGCTGATAAACAGGTAGCTCAGGCCATTGTCGGTCTGCAGCGTCTTGAGCAGTTGCAGCACCTGGGCCTGGACCGACACGTCGAGCGCCGCCGTAGGCTCATCGAGGATCAGCAGTTTTGACTCCAGCGCCAGGGCCCGGGCGATAGCGATACGCTGCAACTGGCCACCGGAGAATTCATGGGGGTAGCGCTCCATGTGCTCCTCGCCCATCCCTACATTTCCCAGCAGCGCGAGAATGCGCGCGTGCAAGGCGCTACCGCGCAAACCAAAGGCAACCTTCAGCGGCTCGGCAACAATCGCCTTGATCGTCATTTTCGGGTTCAGCGAGGCGTACGGGTTCTGGAACACCATACTCAAGCTCCTGCCCCGCGCCCTGGCATCAGTGGGCAGCGGCCGACCTTCGACCAGAATTTGCCCACTATCGGCTGGCAGCAGACCGAGCAAGGTCGCGGCCACCGTACTTTTGCCACAACCGGATTCCCCCACCAGCGCGACCGTCTCACCGACCTGCACCTCCAGGCTGATGTGGTCAATGGCCGTCACCAGGCCATCGCGGCTGGCGTAGGTCTTGTGCAACTGATTGACGCTCAACAATGCGGGCTGTTTGTTGTTATTCATAGCCGTTTACCTTTCAAAGAAGCCTCACACCTTGACCAATATGTTGTGGCAAGCTGCCCAGTGCTCCTTGCCGATGACAACCCTCGGCGCAGCGTGATTGCAGCGTCCGGTGGCGCGTTCACAACGTGGGTTGAAGGCACAGCCAGCCGGGGGATCCGCCATGTTCGGCACCTGCCCCGGGATGAAGCCCAGGGCTTGGGGTCCCTGCCCCAACTTGGGCACGGTGCCCATCAACTTCAGGGTGTAGGGGTGTGCAGGTCGCTTGAACACCTCGCCCACCGGACCGCTCTCCACCACTTCGCCGGCATACATCACCGCCACCCGGTCACAGAGCGAAGCCACTACCCCCAGGTTGTGGGTGATAAACAGAATCGCCAGGTCCTGCTCCCGTGCCAGCTTGCGCAGCAGAGCGATGATCTGCGCCTGCACGGTGACGTCCAGCGCCGTGGTCGGCTCATCGGCGATCAGCAGTTTCGGCCGACAGGCCAGCGCCATGGCAATCACCACTCGCTGCAACTGACCGCCAGACATCTGGTGCGGGTACTTGGCTAGCGCCAGAGGGGGGTCGGGCATGCTCACCGCTTCCAGCGAGCTCAGCGCCTCGGCGCGGATTTGTGCCTTACTCAGTTGCCGATGGCAGCCGATGACATCGAACATCTGCCGCCCGATGGTGAAGAACGGGTTGAGCGCCTTCATCGGATTCTGGAAGATCATCGCCGCGCCACCGCCACGCAAAACCGCCAGCTGCGACGCCGATGCGCCGTTGACCTGCTGTCCGGCGACCCTGACACTGCCTCCCAGCCGAGCGGCCTCAGGCATCAATCCAAGGCAGGACATGGCCGTCATAGACTTGCCCGAGCCCGACTCCCCCACCAACCCGAGGATCTCGCCGCGCCTTACCTTAAGGTCGATGCCGCGTACGGCCTTTACGGTCTTGAACAAACCAGGGAAGGACACCGTCAGCCCTTCCACTTCCAGCACCAGGCCTTGAGCTGCGTCGTTATTCGAAGCGGCGAGACTCTCGATAGCAGAATATTGCAAGGATTCGTCGATCATCAGCGCGTCCCCTTCTTTGGATCAAGCACATCACGCAGCCCGTCACCTACTAGGTTTACGGCCAGCACCAGGACAAAAATCGCCACTCCGGGAAACAGCACCGTCCAGGGATTCTCGAGTAACTGCGAGCGCGACGCTGCGGCCATCAGCCCCCATTCGATCATGGGCGGCTTGGCCCCCAGCCCGATAAAGCTCAGCGAGGCAGCGGCGAGAATGGTGTAACCAAAGTCCATGGAGCCCTGCACGATCACAGGCGTGGTGGCATTGGGCAGAACATGGCGAAGCAAGATACGGCCGTGACTGACGCCCATGGAACGGGCGGCATGGATATAGGTTTCTGAACGAACCCGTACTACCGCACCGCGCATGATCCTCGCGTACCAGGGAAACCAAGAGACAGCGAGCGCTAACATGGCGTTGGCCAATCCCGATCCCAGCGCCGCGGTGATAGCGATCGGCAACAACAGCGGCGGAAAGGCCAGAAACACATCTGAGAAACGCATCAACAGCGTATCAACTCGACCACCGAAGTAACCGGAAACAAGCCCAATCGGAATCCCGATCAGCATCGCAATCAGAGTTACGCTCACTCCGATGATCAGCGAGGTGCGTGCGCCATAAAGCACCCGTGAAAGAATGTCGCGACCAAACTCGTCGGTGCCCATCCAGTGTGCCCAGTTGGGTGCCAGCAATTTCTGGGAAAAGACAATCTTGTTCGGCTCATAAGGTGCAAGCCAGGGGGCGAAGACTGCCGCCAGGATGATCAGCAGCAATAACAGCGCGCCGAATACAAACAACTTGTTATCGCTGGCAAACGCCAGGGCCTTGATACGCCATGATGGGGCTCGCGAGGGCATGGACAGGGATACGTCTTGGATACTCATTGGACTCGCAACCTCGGATCAACAAGGTGATACAAGAGATCAACGATCAGGTTGATCGACAGATACGTCGTGGCCAGCACCAGGGTGGCTCCCATCACAGCGGGGAAATCATTCTGGGCAATCGAAAACACCACAAAGCCGCCCAGGCCAGGCCAATCGAAAATGAACTCAACGACTACCGCACCACCGAGCAGGTAACCGAAGGTCAGGCCCACCACTGTCAGGAGCGGAATCATTGTCGCCTTCAGGGCATAGGCGTAATGGATACGCCACTTGGGTACACCGTAAGAAACGGCGGTACGGATGTACTCCTCGGATAGCACCTCCACCATCATGTTTCGGGTGATCCGGGTGACAGTGGCCAAGGTCACGATGACCAGGGTGAGCACGGGTAGCGTCAGGTGTTTGATGGCGCTCCACAGTGCTACGAAATTACCGGCCAGCAGAGTGTCAATCAGGTAAAAGCCTGTCACACGCTCAAAAGGGCTATCGAGAAGAATGGAAGCATCGATACGTCCTTGCAGGGGCAGCCAGTTGAGCTTGCCGTAGAACACCAACTGCAAGCCCATGGCCAGGATGAACACTGGAAACGCCGTCCCGGCGATAGACCCCGCTCGTGCCACATTGTCGACCACAGAGTTCTGCCGCGCCGCTGAGATGACACCGATCGGCACCCCCAGCACCACCACCCAGAACATCGCCAGGAATGTCAGTTCAAAAGTCGCGCCAACCCGCCTGACCACTTCCTCCACCACCGGCCGCCCGGTGCGCAGACTAGTGCCAAAATCACCTCGGAGAAGATCGCCGATGTAATTGAAGTATTGGATCGGCAGAGGCTTATCCAACCCCAGATTTTCCCGTGCGACGGCAATCTGCTCCACCGTGGGGTGATTCCCCAGCATCATTTCTACCGAGGAACCCGGAAGAGCTCGGCTCAGAACGAAGGTGATGGTCAACACTCCCAAAAGAATGAAGAACATCACTATCAATCGCTGAGCTATATACTTCGCCATTTGGAATACCCCTTGTGGCTAAAAAACTTGACCCTGACTTCTTACGCTCAACATAAAAATCCCAAAAGCGGGTTAACCCTTGAGGGAATAACCAGGCAAATTAACTAACTGCCCGGTTATCGATTTACATGGCAAATCAGGCGTTACAGGTACAATTTCATCAAGGACGACTCAGCATTCAGCGATTCAAGTTGTAATAGAGAATCGCCTCATAAGCAGGATTCAGGCTCTTTTCCATACCCTTAATGTCTTTGCGGGAGACGCGTATCTGCTGCACGTCGGCGTACCAGATCGCAGGAGCGTCCTTGACCAGTAGCTGCTGGGCCTGCACGTACTTTTCAGTGGATTTGGCTCGATCACTGCCTTCTAGCGCCGCCGCCTCTTCGATCAACTGATCAAAGCTTGGGTTGCTGTAGTGAGACAGATTGAATAGCGTGGTTTTCTCTGTATGGAACTCACTGAAAAGCCAATCGCTGGGTGTCGGATACGTCGGCCACCAAGCCATAGATTGCATGTTGGGAGCGGTATCCAGCTTCTTTGCCTTATCCCAGATCACACCCCACTCGCCGGGGAGTAACTCCACCTCAACGCCAACCTGAGACGCCGTCGCCTGGAATAGTTCTGCAGCGTTTGCATAGATGCCACTGATGTACTGCATCGAGACCTTCCAGTCCTGCTTAGGTACACCGGAGGCTTCCAACAATTGCCGGGCTTTATCCAGATCGTAAGAGGCCATAGGCACGCTGGCATGCCCCCAGATACTGGTGGGCAAAGGCCCCTTGGGAACACTGCCGTAGCCATGCAAAATATCTTTGGTGACACTTTCATAGTCCCAGAGGTATTGCAGCGCCTGACGAAATGCCAGGTTGTTCGTAGGGTACTTCTGGGTATTGATCAAAAATTGGAAGTTCTTCCACGAAGGCGCGGTGCTCACCTTGATGGAGGGGTCCTCTCCCAACACCTTGAGTTGATCAAGAGGGATATCCCAGGCGACACCGGCCTCGCCATTTTTGATCATCTGAGTACGGGTGGAGGCTTCGGACACGACCTTCACGATGACCCGATCAAATTGCCCTTCTTTCCAACCTCCCCAGTAGCCATCGAATCGCTCAAGCACCACTTGCTGGCCCTGTTCGACCTGCCCAAGCTTATAGGGACCGGTACCGATGGCGTTGGGAGCCATCATCCAGTCATGCCCTTTCTCCGCCGCCGCCGGGGCAATGATGTAAGCGGCATACTGGCCTGCCGCGATCAGATTGGCTGGAGTGGGACTCTTAAACTTGAGCACTACCGTATCGTCAGCGAGGGCCTCGACGGTATCCAGACCGTTCCATACAAATGCAGCGCCCTGTTTCAGCTGCTTGACGTAATCAATGGACTTTTTGACCGCTGCAGCATTAAAGGCCGAACCGTCATGAAATTTAACGCCGTGCCGCAGCTTGAAGGTCCAGGTCTTGCCGTTGTCGCTGCTTTCCCAGGACGTGGCGAGCCTGGGGGAAAACTCCTCAGCACTGCCTGGCGCGTTGTATACCACTAGTGTCTCGTAGATATTGCCCAGTACCCGCACTTCCTCCGAAAAAGYCGAGGCAGGATCCCAATCCTTGAAAGAGGCTCGATCAGCGACAACCAAGGTATTGTTTGCCGCATACACCAAACCACTGGTCAACGGCGCGGTAACGGACAGCGCCATCAACCCCGCCATTAATGTACTTTTTAACTTCATCGGTGTTCCTCTTATTTTTATGGTGGGCGCAGCGGATCACTTGTAGAAACAGGCACTCATTCAACCGGAACGAATGATGTGATTGGCCGTTAACGAAACTGACTTTTAAGTGGTGTATGGCATTATTGATCTGACGCACCGCCAGCTCAATTTCGCGAGCACGAATAAAAAAACGCCAGGTGACGCCCTGAAGCGTCACCTAGCGTCTATTTTAAAAAAAGACTAAAACAGCGGAGGGACAAGGTTGAACTCACCTTCTGGTGGATGTACCAGCAGCCGCGCCCTCACTTCGACGGGAATCTCAGGGGCATCAATCGGAAAACAGCTGCAACTGGTGAGAGCGTTACGCAGGTCGATCGACTCGCCTAGGTGCTCAAATACAATATGGGCACCAAAAGGACGGCGGAAATTGTCACCCGAAACGCCGAGTACCAAGCCGTTGAGAAAACGGAAACGACTGCGGTAGGAGGGATAAATCGCCGACCAGATATAGCCCCGGGACGAGAGGTACTCTCGCTCGACGATGTAAATCAGATCCGATGAGGCAAAGCAGAACCCACGATATTTATTGATGCCGAAACTCTTCAACTGATCATCGCCCAACCTCATCCGCTCGTAGGTTTTACTCAGGATCTTTTCGCCGGAGCGGGTCAAGCGGGTAATCGACTTGATCACCTCCCCCGGCGCAGAAGGCGACATCAAATAGACAAAGTAGTAACCCTGGTACTTCGACAACTCCTGCGCGGAGCTCGGAAAAAAATCGGCCGGTACTGCACTGTCCGACTCTCGCGCCGTGCGTTGCCTGTTGAGCAGAGCGCGGAAGGATTCATGCTCGGAGAATATTTCCTCCTCATCCACCCCAAAAAAAGTGCAGATCTTGCGCAGGGTAAAGGACGAGGGAGTCGCTTGCGCCCCCAAGTATTTGTTGAACTGCTGGCGGTTGATATCAAGGGAGCGGCACACCTTCGCCACCGACTTATAATATCCGCAGAGAAGGCGCAAGTTTTGACTGAAGTCTTGCATCGACTGGGATGAACTGGAACTGGCCATAAAGAGTATTCCTAACGCCACAATTGACAACATGCTGAACTAATCGTCGCTTAGGGTCACGGCTTCAAAAGCTCAGTGCAAGACAGTGCCTGAAAGTGGCGCAGAAGCTCGGCATTGCCAACCCGTGATCGACGCGAGCATTGAGCCCGACCATAGCGACTATGGTGAGGAAATATTCAACAAATACACAAGCTTATCCAGCGATTCCTGACGCCTCAGTAGAATTACCATCTGGATGGCGTCTTCCACCGCTTCGGTGGCGGCCTGGCTGAAAAACCGCAGCGATCGATCGAACAAAACCGGGGTGACGCATTAAGCTAGCGCTTTAAACACCCCACTATGCTGTCCTGGATTCCTGCATGAACGTCAATGACGAAAGTTTCGAAGAACTGTTGGACGCCCTGCACGACGGCGTCTACATCACCGATGGCGATGGCAACACACTCAAGGTCAACAAGGCCTACGAACGCTTGACCGGCCTCAACAGTGCCGAACTGGTGGGGCGCTCCATGCAAGTGCTGGTCAATGAAGGGACGATCTCTCAGTCCGCCACCCTGCGGGTTTTACGCGAAGGCTTGCCCGTTTCGGTAATGCAGAGCGTGAGTCACGGGAAAAAGCTGTTGGTCAGCGCAACACCGATCTTCGACAGCGCCAAACGCATCCGTTACGTGGTCAGCACCGTACGTGACATGACCGAGTTACTGCGCATGAAGCATGAGCGTGACGAACTGCATCAGCTCAAACAACTGCGCAACAGCACCGCGCAATTGCATGCCGGTCAACGCGACGAACTGTTGAACTCCCTGCCCGTGGCGGACCAAAAAGTTTCCGGCCGGGTCTTCGCCCTGGCGCGCCAGRTGGCCAGCAGCTCGGTGAAAGTGCTGCTGCTAGGCGAAACAGGTGTCGGCAAGACCCTGGTCGCGCAATACATCCACAATGCCGGCCCCCGGGCCAAGGAGCCGTTTCTGGCACTCAATTGCGGTGCACTGCCGGAAAACCTCATTGAGGCCGAACTGTTTGGCTATGCCCCCGGTGCCTTTACCGGCGCCGGGCCAAAAGGCAAGCGTGGTCTGCTCGAACTGGCCCACCACGGCACGTTGTTTCTGGACGAAATTGGCGATCTGCCGTTGGCGGTCCAGGTCAAGTTGCTAAAGGTGATCGAAGAAAATCGCTTCATTCCGGTTGGCGGGCTGGAGCTCAAGGAAGTGGACGTGCGCATCATCAGCGCCACCCATCATGACCTCAAACAGCGGGTGGCACAGGGGCTGTTCCGCGCGGACCTGTACTACCGACTCAACGTCGTCCCCATCCACATTCCCGCCCTGCGCGAGCGGAGTGAGGAAATCCCCGCGCTGTTGCATTTTTACCTGGAGACCTACAACAGCCGTTACGCACGCCAGGTGCAGTGGAGCCTGGAAGCGCTCGACCTGCTGTGTGAGTACGCCTGGCCAGGCAATATCCGTGAGTTGATCAACGTGGTGGAGCGGCTGGTGGTGACCACCCTGGGCGACACCATCGAGGCGCTGGATCTGCCCGAAGAGATACTCAACCTCAGCCCGCAGGACACCGACCAGGGCCGCCTGCCACTGCGCAAGATTGTCGAGAACGCCGAACGCACAGCGATTCGCGCGGCACTGCGCTTGCACAAGACCACTCGCCTGGCGGCGAAGGCCTTGGGTGTGAGCCAGGCCACCGTGGTGCAAAAAATGAAACGCTGGGAACACTCTGACTGACAACGTTTGATTAGTATTTGGATAAAACAGCCCCCAGGCGATCAGGATACTGATCGCAACTCCCCTGCATTAATCCCGCCTGTTTCCCGCAAAGCCCCGCCATCCGGGGCTTTGCGCATTCTGGCACGCCATTCGCTATGTCCGGTTGACACGCCCTTGCACAAACAACAACTACATAGGACGAGCCGATGACTGTCTCAGCATTCAAAATCGCCAATCGACTGATTACCGGAGAAGCCGCCATCGAGCAGCTATCCGTTGAACTCACCCGCCTGAATATCAACTTTCCGCTCATCGTCACTGATGTGGTGCTGGTCAAGTCCGGCACGGTGGACCTTGCCCTTGCGCAACTGGGAGGTCGGCGTTACGGCATCTTTGATCAGGTCAAGCCTGAACCCGAAATCGCCATCGTTGAAGACTGCACCCGCGCATTCCACGAAGGCGGCTATGACGGCCTGATCGGCCTCGGAGGCGGCAGCGCCATTGACATCGCCAAAGGCGTCGCGGCCTTCGCCGGGCATGACGGCCCGTTGGCCGACTTGTTCGGCGTCGACCTGGTCAAGCAAAAGGGCCCTGCCCTCATCGCCATTCCGACCACCGCTGGCACCGGCTCGGAAGTGACTAGCGTCGCGATCTTTTCCGACAAGCAAGCGCAACTGAAAAAGGGCATCGTCAGCGACTACCTGCTGCCGGATGTCGCCCTGGTCAGCCCGGCCATGACCCTGACCTGTCCGCGCAGCGTCACCGCCGCCAGTGGCGTGGATGCCCTGGTTCACGCCATCGAAGCTTATCTGTCGGTCAATCGCTCGCCGATCACCGACGCACTGGCACTGGGCGCCATCAAATTGATCGCCAAGGCCCTGCCCAAGGCTTATGCCAACCCGGCCGACCTGCAAGCTCGCGAAGACATGGCCACCGGCAGCCTCATGGGCGGCATGGCCTTTGGCAATGCCGGCGTCGGCGCGGTGCATGCGTTGGCCTACCCGTTGGGCGGTCGCTTCAACATCGCCCATGGCGTGAGCAATGCCTTGCTACTGCCGCACGTGATGCAGTGGAACAAGTTGGCTTGTGTCGAGCGCTTCCGTGATATCGCCGAAGCGATGGACCTGCGCGTGTCCCACCTGAGCGACCCGCAAGCCGCCGATGCCACTGTGCAGGCCATGGCCGATCTGTGTGAGGCGGTGGAGATTCCCAAAAGCCTGCGCGCCTTTGACGTTCCTGAGGACGCCATCCCGGCCATGGCCGAAGAGGCCAGCAAGATCGAGCGTCTGATGCGCAACAACCCGCGCCGCCTGAGCGCCGTCGATATCGAGAAAATCTATCGCTCGGCGTTTTGATTGGCGCCCTCAAACCGTTCAGCGCTCGATGACTCATCGAGCGCTCACCCTACAAGATCAATAAAACAGGTGCAGCCTATGTCCAGTTCCCCTGAATCACGATACGAAAGTCCGTACATTGCCCTTGGCCCGTTCAAGGTGCGCTTGCCGTTTATCCACTACAAATTCGAGTTGCCGGACTACCTGCAAGGTTTGCTGATGTGCGCAGTCGACCTGGCGGCGATCCCGCTGATGACCGAATTGCTCGGGATGCCATTCGAAGTGGCACTGGCAGTGGTCATGCTCAACGGCTTGCTGTACCTCACCCACCACTTGCTCGGCGACCCGACCGTACCGGGCTGGATCACCCCGGCGGTGCCGCTGTTGATGGCCTATTGCGCAACCTTTCCGGTGGGCCCGGAACGTGTCCATGCCTTGATTGCGTTTCAATTGATGCTCGGCGTGTTCTCCATTGCGCTGGGGGCCACGGGGATGGCGAAACGTGTGTTCACCTACATACCGGCGGCCATGAAATCCGGGATCATCGTCGGCGCGGGCCTGAGTGCCGTGATCGCGGTGTTTCAGGTGGGCGGCAAGTTTGACGCGTTCCCATGGACGATCTCCATCGCGGTGGGCCTGGCGTTCTACCTGATTTTTTCCCAGCACTTCCAGGTACTCAAGCAAAAGAACGCGTTCTGGTGGAATTTCGCCAAGCTCGGCATCCTGCCGATTGTCCTGCTGGCGGTGGTCATCGCTCCGCTGTTCAACGAGGCGCCGTGGCCGACCATTCAATGGGGCATCAGCCAACCGGACTTCATTGGTTTGTGGACCCACTACACGGTGTTCGGTCTCGGCATGCCGCCTTTATCGATGTTCATCTCGGCAATTCCAACGGTGCTGGCGGTGTACATCATCGTGTTCGGCGACGTGCTCAGTGCTAAGGTACTGCTGGACGAAGCTGAACAGATCCGACCCGACCAGAAAATCGACTACAACCCGGACCGCGCGCACCTGATCTTCGGCGGACGCAACGCCATCATGAGCATCTTCGGCCCCGACGTCGCCATGTGCGGACCGAAGTGGGCAGCCATGCTGGTGGTGATTATCGAACGTTTCAAGGGTGGGCCGAAGGCAATGGGTTCGATCATTGGCGGTGTCGGTTCATTCCGCTGGGGGACCAATACCGGGCTGCTGCTGTTGCCAGTGGTAACCTTGGTGCAACCGATTCTGGGCGTCGCGCTGTCCCTGACCCTGCTGATCCAAGGTTATGTCAGCGTGCGTCTGGGCATCCTGGAAGCGCGAAGCCAGCGTGACCTGGGTATCGCCGGGGTGATCGGCGCGGTGCTGGCAATCAAGGGCGCGAGCTGGGCATTCGCCATCGGCGTGGTGTTGTGCTTGCTGATCTACGGCAAGAACTTTTTCCGTGGCGAAAACGACAGGACCTTTGCCCGTGACCTGAACACGCCAGAGACGTTGCCCGAGACGCCGTTGAAACCGGCCACGGTTCAACGTGTGGCCGAGACTGCGGCAGTCGAATAAGGCTTCGATCTTCGTTCATGGCGCGCGGCGTAGTGCCGGCGCCATGAACAGGGTCCGCATTTACCACAAATAACCAAACTTGACGGGCGCCCTCCTTGAACGTTGGGTAAGGTTAGAACTCATGGGCTGGTGGTTAGGTATGTCGATAGGCCTGAGTCGCTATATGCCACAAAGCCATCCACTTGTGCCATGCAGCCGCTACAAGTGTTCCGGCAAAATCGGCCGTCGTATCAGGGCGGACGATCGCGCATGCAGTGCGTATACCGGAATACTAGCGCCGAGTGTCTGCAAATAACTACCCAAACGACCATGCCGTCCACCGCTTGTTTCCCTTTGCCCATCGTCAGCACTGGAGCACCGAAAAGTTAGGGAACGCGGAGCGCCATCTCAGCTCACTCGAGGGATGAATCGAGATTGAAATACACTGCAATTGGGTCGCCAGGTTGCGGAATTGTTCCAGCCGTTCAAACATGCCATACACCTGTGGGCAAACTGTAATAACCCGTTACCAGCCCAGTTGCTTGTTAAAACCAAGGGCGTCGTAGTAGTCATGCTGCGTGAGAATTTTGCCGTTCTTGAGGTGTATGAAACTAACACCCTTAAAGCTGAGGGGGCGCTGAGTGGCTGGGGTCTCGGCACTCCAGGAACCGGTATTGGTACCAATGAACTCCCACTCAAAGGCAATGCTTTCGCCATTGACAATCGGCTCGCCGAACATTTTCCATTGCAGATCCGGCACCGCCTGCATGAACACTTGAATTACTTGGGACTTGGCGTTTTTGCGGCCAACTTGAGGTGTGCCCACCGAGGCGTCGAGAAACTCAACGTTATCAGAAAAGTACTCGGCCGCAGCATCCGCATTATGGGCATTCCAAGCCTTCATATAGTCATGAATCACGCCGATGGTATCGTTTTGGCTTGCCGCAAAACTTGCATGACTGGCCAGAACCAGAAACAGCCCGAACAGTAGTGAGTGGATTCGAGACGTCATAGCCTTCAACCTTATTGTTAGAAGATCGGTTTGCCTGCCGCGCTTGGCGGCAGACATTGATGTCAATTAGCGGTTTTTCCAGGCATCCGAAGCTGGGGCTTTGCCCTTTTCATAAGGACGAAACAGGGTCATGTACAGGACACCTACAAGGATGACAATGGCACCGACAAGTGCGATGCCATAGTTCACATACCAAGGCGCATCCGGTGTACGCGGCCAGGACATATTGATGATCGCGAACATGCCGTAACAAAGGGCAGCGATGTTCACTACCCAACCCCACCGTCCCATGGTGAACTGGCCCTTGGGTTTCCAACCACGGATACGGGCGTACAGCGCACCGCCAACAATCATCTGGAACGCCAGGTAGATACCGATGGCGGCAAAGCTCACCACCAGCGCAATAGCGTTCTGAAGGTAGAAGCCGACACACACAATGATCGCCGGCAGCACGCCACACACCACCAGAGCTGCGGTCGGGACGTGCGTCGTAGGCGAGAGCTTTTTCAGCACATTACTGCCCATGAGCATTTCGTCTCGAGCATAGGCATAGAGCAGACGACTGGCGGATGCCTGCAAACTCAGCACGCAGGAAACGAACGAAACCGTAATGACCGCCATGACTACCCGAGAGCCCAGAGGACCGAAGGCGCTACCGAATATGGTCGACATCGGGTCTTTGTCTTGCCCGGAAATGACCGCAGCCATATCTGGAACTGCAAGGATCAACGCCAGGGCCGCAAAGATCGAGGCAGCGCCGCCGATCCAGATAGTCATCCGCATCGCCTTTGGAACCTGGCGGCTAGGATTTGGGGTTTCCTCGGCAACATCGCCGCAAGCTTCAAAGCCGTAGTAGAGAAACATCCCCGCCAATGAGGCCGTGAGAAACGCAGGCCAATAGGCCCCATCAATGGAAATATCAAAAGTATTGAACAATACGCTCAAAGGCTGGTGGCGCTCGAAGATCAACAGGTATCCACCGATCAACAAAGCCCCGACCAGTTCGCAGAGAAAACCGAACATCGCCACCCGTGCCAATAGCTTGGTACCACTGAGATTCAAGACCGTCGCCGTGGCCGTCAGAAATAGCGCGACCAACGTGTTAGTCACCGGCGACGACTCGAAACCTAGAAGGTTTGCGATATAGGGGCCAGCCCCCAGCGCGACGGCGGCAATGGTGACACATAGGGAGATGGCATAAATCCACCCGACCATCCATGCCCACTTCTTGCCAACCAGACGTCGGGCCCAAGGATAGACGCCACCGGAAATCGGGTATTGAGATACCACTTCGCAAAAAATCAGACACACCAGCATCTGGCCGAACCCCACCAGCAGGTAGGACCAGAACATTGGTGGCCCGCCGGCGGCCAAGCACAGGCCGAACAAGGTGTAGACCCCTACCACCGGGGACAGATAGGTGAACCCAAGGGCAAAGTTCTGCCACAGACTCATACTACGTTCGAAATTCGAGGTGTACCCAAGAGCACGGAGTTGCTCCGCGTCTTGATCTACAGCTACCTTGGAGCTAATTGAGCTGTTCATTGCAACATCCTTCAAAAAGGAATTTGTTTTAATAGGCGTTGATCGGACGGTGCTATCCCATCCGTTGCGCGATTAACCAGAGTTGACTCAGAGTTGTATCCAGGTGGCCTTGATCTCGGTGTACTTATCAAAGGCATGCAGGGATTTGTCACGGCCATTACCGGACTGTTTAAAGCCGCCGAACGGCGCCATCATGTCACCGCCGTCATAGAGATTGACCCAAACACTGCCGGCACGAAGTGCGCGGGAAATGTTGTGGGCTCGAGACAGGTCAGACGTCCAGACAGCTGCGGCCAGACCGTAAGGGGTGTCATTGGCGATGCGTACAGCATCCTCTGCTTCGTCGAATTCGATGACTGACAGTACGGGACCGAATATTTCTTCCCGGGCGATTTTCATCGAGTTGCTGACGTTGTCGAACAGGGTTGGCTCTACATAACTGCCACCGGCTTCTACCCGTGCAACGCGTCCCCCAAGCAAGAGCCGCGCACCTTGCGCTTGACCCTCTTCGATGTACTGCATCACCCCATCCAGATGACGGCTGTCCACCAGTGCACCGACATTAGTATCAGGGTCGAGCGGATGCCCTGGCTTCCAGTTCTTCATGGCCTCGACAACCATTGGCACAAAACGCTCCTTGATTGACGCCTGCACGAGCAAACGTGAACCGGCGGTGCAAACCTCGCCCTGGTTGAAGGAGATGGCTGCCGCTGCAGCTTCGGCCGCCACCTGAAGATCAGGGGCATCGGCAAATACAATGTTGGGACTCTTGCCGCCGGCCTCGAGCCAGACCCGTTTCATGTTTGACTCACCCGCATAAACCAGTAATTGCTTGGCCACTTGGGTCGACCCGGTAAACGCCAAGGTATCAACGTCACCGTGCAAGGCCAACGCCTTGCCCACGGTGTGGCCATAGCCCGGCAGAACATTGAGGACACCTGCTGGCAGACCCGCCTCCAGAGCAAGCTGTGCGATGCGGATAGCGGTCAGCGGAGAACGCTCCGAGGGTTTGAGGATCACCGAGTTACCGGCAGCCAACGCTGGCCCCAACTTCCAGGACGCCATCATCAGTGGGAAATTCCACGGCACGATAGTAGCGACCACCCCAACTGGCTCCCGGGTAACCAGCCCGAGCTGATCGACCGAGGTCGCTGCCACCTCATCGTAGATTTTGTCGATTGCCTCACCGCACCAGCGAATACTGTCAATGGTCCCCGGGAGGTCGACGGACAGCGAATCGGAAATCGGCTTGCCCATGTCCAATGTTTCCAGCAGAGCTAGCTCTTCGGCATGGGCCTGCAACAATTCGGAAAAACGCACCATCACTGCCTTGCGCATTACAGGTGCTTGGCGTGACCAGACACCGGACTCGAACGCCGATCGGGCGCTGGCTACCGCCAAATCGGCATCCGCCGCATCGCAACTCGCGACCAGGGCAAGCACACGCCCATCGATAGGACTTATGCACTCGAAGGTTGCACCTGAACTGGCCGACACATATTTGCCGTTGATAAAGGCTCGCCCTTCGATGCTCAGCGCCTTGGCTCTGGCTTCCCACTCTGATCGGGTCAACTGACTCATGGTTAAAAGTGCTCCTGGGTTCGGATGGATGCGATCTCAAATCGCCTTAAACCTATGGAACCATATCTTTTAATCCATGAGAACCCCAAAAAAGCGAATGGAAGGTGATTTTTTTGACTTTTTATGCGTTAAAACTCTAGAATCACCACACGAACACGCACAAAAACAATATTAAATATGAAATAGAATTTTAAAAGAAACACACATCCGGACGCGCTTGACGCTACGTCGGACTATTGCCACAGGCGTAAAACGGCGCCGCCCATGAATGAATCAACCATGAGCCCTACTTCAAGCCTCATACGCCTTAACCAGGAAGGTAAAACGGAGTCTGTTACCCGTCGCCTGATAGAAATGATCGATCTGGGTTTGTTCACAGAAGGCGAACAGCTCCCCAATGAAAGTGTCCTGGCCACCCAACTCGGCGTTGCCACGGTCACCCTGCGGGACGCTCTGGCGGTCTTGCGAGAGCGCGGCATTATTGAAACCCGGCGCGGACGCAGCGGCGGGAGCTTCATCTGCGCCGCGCCGCAAACCTCAGATCAGACGCTGTTCGATCAACTACGTGAAATCAGCACGCTTGAACTGCGCGACCTCGCCGATGAACACGCTGCCATTTCAGGCGCCGCCGCCCGACTGGCGGCTCAGCGCGCCGGGCCTGAGCAACATGCAAGACTGAGCAGCTTTGTCGACGCTCTGGCCAACGCTCAAGAGCGGCGAGAGCGCCGACGAGCCGACGCCAGATTCCATATCGAAATAGCCGTGGCAGCGCAGTCTGTGCGCCTGACTCACAGCGAAGCGCGCTTGCAGGCGGAACTTGGGGAACTGTTATGGCTGCCGTTTGCCGGTCAACCGGATCCACAGACCGTCGAACGGGAACATAGAGCTATCCTGGAAGCCATCGTAGCGAACGACGCCAATCTGGCCGGCGCACTGGCAGAAGCACATGTAACACGAGGCGTTCGCCGCCTAAGCACCCTACGACTACAACAAATGGCAGAAGGCGACTTATGAATGGAACGAAACTTGCTGAAATACTCGCTCGCTATGCAGCTTGGCGTCGCATGCCTCGTCGACTGCAGGCACCGCATTGTCTTCTCTGAGTCATGAGGTAGAGCCATGGCTAACGAAATGTCAGCAAACGAGTTGTCCCAATGTGCCACGTTGATCAACGCTTCCATTAGTAACGTATTCAAGGGGCTCAACGATATGAGCGCCCAAGTATTGAGCATTTGGGAACATCAGTGTTGCAAAACGAAGCGCCCCAGCCAAGGCGACCTCAAGCCATTGCTGCCGATAATCCGGCAAATCCTGAACTCAGAGAGCCTCAAGTTTCATGGTGCCGGAGTTGTCTTCGCTCCTGGTGAGCTGGAAGATCGCGAGATGCATCTGGAGTGGTGGTGCCGAACCCAAAAAGAAGAGATCCAGCCTCTGACACTGAATTTTAATAGTCGTAGCGACCGTTTTTACGATTACCTGCACATGCCTTGGTACACCCGCCCCCAGCAAACCCGGCAGCCCTCCATAGACGGCCCGTTCGTGGATTTGTACGGCACGGAGCAGTACATCGTTGCCTTCTCGGTTCCTATTTTTTTCGCAGAACGCTTCATTGGTGTAGCTGCTGCCGATATTTCTCTGCACTCCTTGGAACCCTTGCTCGTGCGCAGCCTTATGCGGGTCAGTAACGAGGCGTTGTTACTCAACGCCGAAGGTAGAGTGCTGGCGGCTAACACACCGAGTTGGCTGGCCGGTGATTTGATCCGAGGCCCCCTGAGCCTGGACAAAGAACAGGGACGCGTCCTGAGCCTTATCGACACATCGTCATATTGGAGCGTCGTGGAGCGGCCTGTACCAAGGTTTTGATCAAAACTCCATCTTGGTTTGAAGAACCAAATCTCAACCCATGCGCTTCATAGAGAATCCCGTCGAATGAAAGCTCCTGCCATGGATGGCTGGAGGTCGCCATGCACTCCGCTACCGAAAGCCCCCCATTGCAGGCCCACTTTAATGCGTTGAAAATCGCCCCTCCATCCAGCTGCCTTTCCCGTCAGGCTATTGCACAAGAACCAACTCAACCGACCTGGCAAGGCTGTGCTCGCTCGCCGCAGCACTGGAAGAACACCACCACTAGAAGGACTGCCATTGCCGTAGCCGCAGGTGGTCGCGCAGCCACTGAGGTTCTTCACGAAGCCCGGGAACGACAGAAACAAGAACTTTGACGCTTCATGCCACACGTTTCCTGCTTGTCGAACCTGTCTAAAACCCGCGCCGCGGTCAGATCATTTTTCAAAGAATGGAGCCCGAGGGTTGTGCTCAAATCGAGGCCGCTGCGGTGGACATGAATACAGCTTTTGACCTTGAGATTAGCCAGCATTGCCTGAAAGCACGGTCGGCCTACAACCTTTTCTACGTGGTCATCAAATATGGCCGAGCAGTGATCAATCTGGTGCAAGCCGACGAGACCAATCGACTGCATCACAACAAACCAGCCGTATTAGGTTAACAAGCAAACCCGCTGTTTACTGCTGCGCAATCCAGAAACCTGAAGAAGCCGGAACAACAGGTTTATCTAGAGGCATTGAGAGCCGGGTTCGTTGGTCAATGCACACCGGTCAATTGAAAGGAATAAATCATGGTCATCAAACGGATGGTATACGGCTACCGGGACAGCGAACTCTTTTTCATGAAGATAAAGAGCATCTTTCCCGGCAATCCGTGAAGTATCATTTTTTTACTCACGAAACGATGGTCGTGGCGCGACCAGTACCCTGCGCCGCGCCGATGCCCGATACGACTTTATGACGCCGAGTAACGCTATCAGGAGTTGTGCGTGTAGCCCTCCCACTGATGCCACAGGCTTTGGTTGACTCCCAGTCCAAACCAGCGGTCTGTGTCGTCGAGTGCACGGCTGAAAATATCAACCACGAGCTGTATTTCTTCTTTCGTGGAAATCAACGGCGGGCAGAATGCGATCGAGTCTCCCATCGCCCTTGTGATCATGCCGTACTCCTGCGCACGTCCCGCCAGGTAGCGCCCCAGCTTCCCAACCGTATCCATCGGCTCCTTTGTCCGACGATCCGCAACGAGCTCCACAGCAGCGATCAATCCACAGCCCCTAACCTCCCCTACCAACGGATGATCAGCAAATTGAGCCAGTCCGGCCTGAAGTTGTTCGCCCAACTCGCAGGCGCGCTCGACAAGCCGATCTTCCTGGATGATCTTTATGTTTTCCAGCGCAACTGCAGTCGCAACCGGGTGGCCGCTGCCGGTGAAGCCATGGCCCAGAGTACCGAAGGTGTGGCTCTGATCGGCGATCCCCTCGAAGACCTTATCGTTGATCAGGACTGCCGCGATCGGTTGATAGGAAGAAGATAGTTGCTTGGAAACCACCATGACATCCGGCTTGATGCCGAAGGTTTCGCAGCCAAACATTTTACCGGTACGACCAAAGCCGCAAATCACTTCATCCGCAACGACCAGTACGTCATATTTGCGGCACACCGCTTGAACCTTGTCCCAATATGTGCGCGGAGGCACGATCACGCCGCCCGCCCCCATCAGCGGTTCGCCGTAAAAAGCGGCTACGGTATCAGGGCCCTCTCGGAGGATGACATTTTCCAGTTCGGTTGCCAGGCGATCAGCAAATTGTTCATCGGTCTCGCCAGGCTTGGCATTGCGATAGTGGTGCGGACAGGCGACGTGAAAGAAGCCGGGCAGCGGCACATCAAAGCCACGCTGGTTCACCTGCAGCCCGGTCAGACTGGCGCTGACAGCAGTAATGCCGTGATACGCATTGTGACGGCTGATGAACTTCTTTTTGCCAGGCTTGCCGATGGCATTGTTGCGATACCAGATCATCTTGACGACGGTGTCGTTGGCTTCAGAGCCTGAGTTAGTGAAGAAGACCTTGCTCATCGGCACCGGGGCGAGTTCGATCAGCTTCTCAGCCAATTCGATACTGGGCGTGTGAGCCTTGTGACTGAAGAGGTGATAAAAGGGCAGTTTACGTAGCTGTTGCTCTGCCGCCTTGATCAGGCGCTCATTACTGAAACCGAGCGCCACACTCCAAAGACCCGACATCGCTTCTAGATAACGCTTGCCCTGGTTGTCATAGACGTAAATGCCCTCGCCACGCTCAATGATCAGCGGGCCTACTTCCTGGTGCAGACGCGCATCCGTGTAGGGGTGCAGTTGATGCTGAACATCCTTTTCGGCGAGAGAAAGATACGAGTGATTCATGTTAAGGAACTCCGGGGAATGGCGGCCATATGGCGTTGTTACAGGCTTTGGTGGGGGTTCATTTCCACCCCTCTTGACGCTTGATGAATGTCCGCCGTGATCACACGCCGATACAGAGGTATTTGATTTCCAAGTAGTCCTCAATGCCGTACTTGGAGCCTTCACGCCCCAGACCCGAGGCCTTGATGCCACCGAACGGCGCCACTTCGTTGGAGATGATCCCGGTGTTGATGCCGACAATGCCGTATTCCAGCGCTTCGCCCACACGAAACACACGGCTCAGGTCGCGGGCATAGAAGTAGGACGCCAGGCCGAATTCGGTATCGTTGGCCATGGCGATCACATCGGCTTCATCCTTGAAGCGGAACAGCGGTGCCAGCGGGCCGAAAGTTTCTTCCTTGGCAACGGCGGCGTTGCGCGGTACATCAACCAGCACAGTCGGCTCGAAGAAGGTCCCGCCCAAGGCATGCGGCTTGCCGCCGGCAACCACGCGAGCGCCTTTGCTCACGGCATCGTCGATGTGCTCCTGGACCTTGGCCATGGCTTTGGCGTCGATCAGGGGGCCGGTGGTGATGCCGTGTTCCAGGCCATTACCAATGTTCAACTTGGCCACGGCCGCGGTGAGTTTTTCGGCGAAGGCATCGTAGACACCATCCTGGATATAAAGGCGATTGGCACAGACGCAGGTCTGGCCATTGTTACGGTACTTGGAGACCAGCGCGCCCTCGACGGCGGCGTCCAGGTCGGCGTCATCGAACACAATGAAGGGGGCATTGCCACCCAGTTCCAACGAGACCTTCTTGATGTCCTTGGCGCACTCGACCATCAACTGACGGCCGATTTCGGTGGAACCGGTGAAGGTCAGCTTGCGCACGAGCGGGTTACCGGTCAGCTCGCTGCCGACTTCGCCGGCACTGCCGGTGACCACGCTGAACACACCTTTCGGAATACCGGAGCGCTGGGCCAGCTCCGCCAAGGCCAGGGCCGAGTAAGGGGTTTGCGAGGCCGGCTTGAGGACCATGGTGCAGCCGGCGGCCAGGGCCGGACCGGCCTTGCGGGTGATCATCGCCGAAGGGAAATTCCACGGAGTGATGGCGGCAGTAACACCGATCGGCTGCTTGAGCACCATCAGGCGCTTGTCGACCTGGTGACCGGGGATCATGTCGCCATACACGCGCTTGGCCTCTTCGCCGAACCACTCCAGAAAGGAGGCGGCGTAAGCGATTTCGCCACGGGACTCGGTCAGTGGCTTGCCTTGCTCCAGGGTCATCAGGCGGGCCAGGTCTTCCTGGTTGGCCATCATCAGGTCGAACCACTTGCGCAGTTTGTTGGCGCGATCCTTGGCGGTCAGGGCACGCCAGGCCGGTAGCGCCTTGTCGGCGGCTTCAATGGCACGACGGGTTTCGGTCGCGCCCATCTTCGGCACACTGCCGATGATTTCACCGGTGGCCGGGTTGTTGACCTTAAGCGTCTGGCCATTGTCGGCGTCTGCCCAGGCACCGTCGATATAGGCTTGCTGGCGGAACAGTTTCGGATCGTTGAGTTGCACGCGAAATTCCTCGTTAGCGGGTTGCGACGGAGGCCGCCATCGGGGCGGTCCGAGTGGAGTTGTCGGGTGTGACAAAACTGACGCCGGTGCTGGCGAGCTGCTCGCGGACCTTGTCGACGATGTATGCACCGATCGGGATCGCGGAAGTCGCGGCGGGCGACGGGGCGTTGCAGACGCTGACGCTACGGGCGGTGTTGACGAACAGGAAGTCGTCGATCAACTTGCCGTCGAGCGAGACCGCCTGGGCGCGAACACCGGCCGGGTAGGCGGTGAGATCGCTCTTGTTGATGCTCGGGCAGTACTTCTGCACCTGCTTGAGATAGCCAGCCTTGAACAGCGAGTTTTTCATCTCGATCAGGCCGGGGCGCAGGTTCTTCACCAATACTTTGAGAATGCCCGGGGTGGTCAGGGTTTCGAACATGTCCGACAGCGAGAAATCGGTCTTGAGATAGCCTTCGCGCTTCATGGCCAACACCGCGTTGGGGCCGACGGTGACGGTGCCGTCGATCATGCGGGTCAGGTGCACGCCGAGGAACGGCATGGACGGATCCGGGATCGGGTAGATCAGGTGGTTGACGATCTGGTTGTGCTGCTTGGGCAACAGATAGTACTCGCCACGGAATGGGCAGATGATGAAGTTGGGCTTGATCCCGAGCATGCGCACCACACGGTCGGCCATCAGGCCCGAGCAGGTGATCAGGAAACGCCCGTGGTGCTCCAGGCTGCCGGTGCGGACGACCACCTCATCGGGACTCTCGTCGATGGCGACCACTTCACTGTTGTAGCGGATCTCGCCGCCGGCGGCTTCGAATTCACGAGCCATGGCCGCGGTGACCTGGGCATAGTTCACGATGCCGCTCGAAGGCACGTAGATACCGCCCAGGCCGATGATGTTCGGCTCGCGCTCGTGCAACTCGGCCGCAGACAGCCATCCACGCCTCAGACCGTTAGCTTCGGTGCGATCCCAAAGCGCACTCATGCGCTGCATTTCCAGCTCGTTGGTGGCCACCAGCAGCTTGCCGCACTCGTCGTAATGGATGCTGTGCTTGTTGCAGAAGGCCTTAGTGGCCTTGTTCCCTTCCAGGCAGAAACGTGCCTTCAGACTGCCGGGGGTGTAGTAAACGCCGGCATGGATCACGCCACTGTTGTGGCCGGTCTGGTGCTGGGCCGGGCCGGACTCTTTCTCCAGCAGGAGGATTTTTGCGTCCGGGTAAACCTGGATCAGTTGCATGGCCGTGGACATACCCACAATGCCGCCACCGATGATGATGAAGTCGTACGCAGCCATTAGCTTGCACCCACCTGAGTTACGTTTTTGTTGGAAGCACGACAAGGGCCGTACGTGCTGGCCCTCGTCATTTCAGCTCTTGGCAAACTTTATTGGCCGCGTTGGTACAGGGTTTTCTGGTAGCTGATGTAGCCGCGCTGGCGCATCAGCTCACGACGCAGGCCCGGGTGGGCGGTGAAACGGTCACGGCCGTGCAGCCAGAACATGTTGTTGACCAGCACGAAGCTGCCGACCGGCACCGGTATCGAAACCTTCTTTTGGCTGCCTTCCAGGGATTCGCTCATGGCAGTCAGCCAGATGCCCTCCTCGAAATCCTTGGGCTGCACGAACTGGTCGATGTAGCGCATGGTCGGGCGGCCTTCGGCGTCGTTGTCGAACACGGCGTGGAACACGTCTTCACGCACGTTCTTACTCGGTGGCGCAGTGAAGCGCATTTCACGGCGGGCCAGCGGGTGCGTGTAGTAGTGGTTCAGGTCTTCCCAGTCGTCCAGGTGCAGCAGCAGGGTGTTGCCGCCTTCCATGTTCTGCTCGTCGATCTTCATCATCAGCACGTAGTCGGTACGTTCCTGAACAAAGGTGCCGTCGTTGTGCAGTTCCATGACCCGGTGTGGCTGGCGCAGGTAACTGTCGGAATTGTCGGTGTTGACCACTGCGAAGCGCGCGTAGAACTGTCCGCTCATGGCATCGAAGTTGGACCGACCGATCAGGTGTGCGACGGCCGAGGAGAACTTGACCATTTCATCGGCTTGGGTCACGTCATTCAAACCTTCAGGCGTGATCAGCATGCCGCCGGTGGCGCGGTCCAGAATGGTGTTGACCAATACCGGGCGCAGAGTGCCTTCGCACAGTTCGTCAAGGATCTGACCGACCCGGAAACGCAGGAACGACTTGTACTCCAGGGCCTGGACCGGCCATTGGGCCACCGCCTTGACAAATGCGTCGACGGTTTCCTTGGTGAATTTCAGCTCAAGCAGCCGCGGCGACTGGCTGGAAGGGGTAAGGATGAACCCCTTAGTCTCCGATGGGAGTGGCATCACAAGGTCCTGAATCTGAGTAAAGGCGTTCATGGCAGTTCCTGGGCAGAGGTAGGGATTAGCCCTTCCAGCATTGATCTGGATCAGGCGCAGAGCAAAAATATCGCCATAAATTTAGAATGTCTACATTTTTATATATGATCTACAAAATAGCATTCCGTCTTATATTTTTCGTATGACAGATGTTTAGGTATGATTGGACCTTGTCGATATCAGGAGCAGTACCTTTGGATAGCCTCACCCCCAAGCAGAACTCTGCATTCAGCGGGTATGAGCGACTCAAACAGGACATCATTCGCGGGGTCTTCAAGCCCGGAGAGAAGCTCCTCATGAGCGGGCTCAAGGAGCGTTATGACTTGGGGGTTGGCCCGCTGCGAGAGGCGCTGTCGCAATTGGTGGCCGAGCATCTGGTAGTGGTGATCAGCCAGAAGGGCTACCGGGTCGCGCCCATGTCGCTGCAGGAAATGCAGGACATCTACGATGCCCGCGCCAACCTCGAGGCGATGATCGTAGGCTTGGCTATCGAGCGTGGTGACGACGCCTGGGAGGCGCAGATCCTTGCCCAGTCCCATACCCTCTCGAAAGTTATGGATGTCAAAACCCGAGAGCAGGTCCTGGATGTCTGGGACGAACGGCACAAGGCCTTCCACACGGCTATCGCCGCCGGTTGTGGCTCAAAACACCTGTTACAGGCGCGCAGTTATCTGTTTGACCAGGCCGAACGCTACCGCCACCTTTGGCTGACCCGGACGGTCTTCTCCGAAGAGGCCTTGAAGCTCAAGCGCAAGGAACATGCCGCGTTGGTTGAAGCCATTCTGGCACGCGATGCGCCACGGGCGAGCACCATGATGCGCACTCACCTGATGACGCCGGTACCGATCATCGCTGAGATCATGCTGTTGCAAGGAATGGGCAACGCTGCATGAATTTGAGATTAAACGGGTTGACCAAAGCGAGCATACCCGCCCTCTCTAGCTGAAGCATTGATAACGCCTGCAATCCCCTTACTTCGCGCAGCCCTCCCCGCAGGGTCCCCTTGCCCATGTTCCTGCGGGACGGCACTGCGTGGCTATCAATGCCGCAGTGCCCTCAGCATCAACAACTTAGGGCTCCATCTGAGCAGGAAAATCTATTAATAATCAGCAGCGTTCGATGTATTCAACTTAAGTACGGAAACTATCCACCAGATGCTTGAGTCGGCTGGCTTGTTGCTCAAGGTCATCACATGCAAGCAAGGGGGCCTGGAGATTCTCCACGCCTTCCTGGTTGAGGGATTTGATCTCGGCGATGTCCATATTCAGCGAGTCAATTACGGAGGTCTGCTCTTCGGTAGCAGTTGCCACCGACTGATTGATACCATCAATTTCACCAATTCGCTGATTGACAATACCCAGTCGCTCACCAGCCTGGTTGGCGATAATCATGCCGTCCTGACTGTAACGCTCGCTCTCGTTCATAGTGAATACCGCCTCACGGGCGCCCACCTGAAGCTCTTCAATCATCGTGTGGATTTCCTGGGCTGACGTCTGAGTGCGATAAGCCAGGCTACGAACTTCGTCTGCTACCACGGCAAAACCACGACCGGCCTCGCCTGCCCGTGCGGCTTCGATGGCAGCATTGAGTGCCAGCAGGTTGGTCTGTTCGGAGATTCCCTTGATCACTTCAAGTGATCCGTCCAATGTTCTCCGCCTTGCTATTCAGCGCCTCGATATTGCTGCACGACGTCCGGATTTTTCCTGACAACTTGTCCATGGCATTGATCGTCTGCGCCACCACCTGGCGCCCACCCTCCGCCTGAAGGCGGGCATCCGACGCTTGAAACGAGGCATCACCTGCACTGCGCGCAATTTCCTGAGCCGCCGCACCCAGCTCATTAATCGCTGCTGCAATGCTGTTAGTGCGATTGGYCTGGTCGTCTGAGTTTGCCATGGAGGAGCTAGAGGTCTGCATCACTCGCTTGGCCACTTCATTGACATGCTCGGTGGCAGAAGAAACTTCGCGTATCGAGTGCTGGATACGCTCCACAAAAAGATTGAAATCGTGGGCCAGCTCTCCGAATTCATCCTTCGAGTGCACGTTCAATCGACGAGTAAGGTCGCCCTCTCCCTGGGCAATATCTCGCATGGCTTTACCCATCAGCCTCAGGGCTGCATCAACACACGAATAAGCATGCCCAGCAGAAGCAGCGTGATGAACACTGCCGTCACCATCGCCAAAATAGCGGAGGTCCGGAAATCACCAAGCGCCTCGTAGGCTTTGTTTTTATCGATGGACAAGCAGATATACCAATTTACCGAAGGCAAGTCCTTGATCGAACATCAAAATCCGAGGCTTCCCTTCTTGTTCAGTTTCACTGATGTGGGCACTGAGAGTCGGTGTGTTTTGCGGGTAGATATCACTCAGATGTTTCATCACCAGATCTTTGTCCGGATGGACGAGCACCTTGCCATCAGCGCTAACTAAAAAGGCATAACCGATTCCACCTAGATCAAGTGAGCTGACGATCTTCGCCAATGTATCCAGTGTCAGGTCCCCTCCCACCACCCCAAGCGTCTGGCCGTCGTGGCTTACCGGCGTCGCAATCGTCATCATCAACTGGCCGGTAGTAACGTCCAGGTAGGGCTCAGTCAATGTGGTTCCCCCAGCAGTCATCGCGTCCGCGTACCAAGGCCGGGTTCGCGGGTCGTAGTCAGCGGGTAAGTCGTCCTTTGGCCGTATGGCGAAACTACCATCACGACTGCCTAGATAGGTGAAGGTAAACGTCGATAGCAATGACCTCTGCTCCAGCAGACGCGTAACACTGTCCGCCGCCGGGTCGTTGGCAACCGTCTGAGCAATATGGTCAACCAACAATATCCGTCCAGAGAGCCAGGCCTGGACGCTGCTCGCCGTGATTTTGCTCATTTCTTCAAGGTGGTTTTCAAGGTTCGTGCGGATGGTTTTGCGCTGGATCGAATCGTTGTACAGCGTAAGGAGGGAAAACGCTGCGACGACAACGAGCGATGCAGCAAGCAGTACCTTATGACTGAACTTCAGGTTAGCAATCATCATGTTTTATCCGAAGACCGGGAGTGTTGTAGTTGTTATTCGCTGCCAAGGTGCGTTGATGAGTGCTTGATGACGGCCAACTCTGGATAGGCCGCCAGTTTCTCGATATGCAGTTCAGTACTCTCCAACCAACGTTCAGTGAGCGAGCGGAAATGCTCCATATCCCGGCAACGCATCCGCAGACAGTAATCAAGCGCACCACTGATGAGTTGGCACTCAATGACCTACGGGCAAGCACCAACTACGGCTTCAAACGCCTTTTGCGCGGCGAGCCCCTTGCCATCAGCCAATCCAACCAGCACCAGCAGAGATAAACCAGGTGAAAGCTTGTGCTCATCGATGAAGGCACCGTAACCACGAATGACCCCTAGCCTTTCCAACTTACGTACACGTTGCTGGCAAGGGCTCTCACTCAAGTGCACAAGTGAGGCGAGTTTTTTATAAGTGATGCGCCCGTTGTGGCGCAGCACATCAATGATTGCCTCGTCGATACACCCCAAAGTTTCAAAAGTCCCCAGGGCTTTAATTCCAGTATTCATACGGAAGGTTTTTCACTTCAGTCCATTGGACAGAAATTGTTGCAGACGCTCGCTGCGCGGGTTATCCAGAATTTCTGGCCCGCCCTGCTCTTCGACAAGACCCTGATGAAGAAACAGCAGTTGGTTCGAGACTTTGCGGGCAAAACCCATTTCATGGGTCACCATGATCATGGTCCGACCTTCTTCTGCGAGCCCTTGGATGACTTTCAGCACTTCGCCCACCACCTCAGGATCCAGCGCCGATGTAGGCTCGTCGAACAGCATGACTTCAGGCTCCATCGCGAGTGCGCGAGCAATAGCTACCCGCTGCTGTTGACCACCAGAGAGAAACGCAGGAAATTGATCGGCAACACGGGCCGGCAGGCCCACCTTTTCCAAGTATCGCCGGGCACGATCTTCCGCGTCTTTTTTGCTGACACCCAGCACCCGCCGCGGAGCAATGGTGATGTTGTCCAACACGGTCATGTGGCCCCACAGATTGAAGTGCTGGAACACCATGGCCAGGCGGGTGCGCAATCGTTGCAGTTCACGGTCATCAGCCACGCACAGCCCCATATGGTTTTTAACCATGCAGATCGGTTTGCCATCCAGACTCATGGCAACGTCGTTGGGTGTTTCGAGAAAATTAATGCAGCGCAGGAAAGTACTCTTTCCAGAGCCACTGGCGCCGATCAGGCTGATCACGTCGCCTGTTTTGGCTTGCAGGGAAACGCCCTTGAGTACTTCATGGCTACCGTAACTTTTGTGTAGCCCGTCAACAGTCAATTTGTACATGTTTGCAATCATCCTCTAACGCGGATTGGAGCAGCAGTGTCAGATACTGAGTTCAGTGAGTAGGACCAAGAAAAGCCAGCCAGTAACGTTCGGCGATTCGAAACAGGCCGACCAGTGCAAAGGTCACCGCCAGGTAAATCAGTGCCGCAATCCCAAACGATTGAAAGGTCAAAAAAGTCGCGGAGTTCGCGTCGCGGGCGACTTTAAGAATGTCCGGCACAGTTGCGGTGAACGCCACCGTGGTCGAGTGCAGCATCAGGATGACTTCGTTGCTGTAATACGGCAGCGAGCGACGCAATGCTGAGGGCATGATCACAAAGGCGTAGAGCTTCCAACCTGAGAGGCCATACGCTTTCGCTGCCTCAACCTCACCATGGGCGATGTTGCGAATGGCGCCAGCAAATATCTCTGTGGTGTAGGCGCATGTATTCAGGGCGAAGGCCAGGATGGTGCAATTCATTGCATCGCGAAAAAACGCATCAAGCACCGGCTGCGCACGTATTGCAGCCAGGCTGTAGATCCCGGTGTAGCAGATCAGCAGCTGGATATAGAGCGGTGTCCCCCTGAACAGGTAGGTGTAAAACTGCACCGGCCAGCGCACATAAAACCGGGGTGACACTCGAGCGATGGACAGTGGAATCGACACGATAAAGCCGATGAAAAGTGAAGCACTGAGCAACCACAACGTCATGGCCAGACCGGTTATCTGCTGACCATCGCTGTAGACGAAAGACCTCCAATACTCCTGCAGAAGTTCGATCATCGCACCGCCTCCCGTGAACCCACTGCGTAGTGCCGTTCCAGGCAGCGCAGGACAAAATTGGAGATGCTGGTGATGACCAGATACGTCAAAGCAGCCAGCACCAGGAAAAAGAACAACTGGTAGGTACTTTTTCCCGCATCCTGGGCGGCCTTCACCAAGTCAGCCAGGCCTATGATTGACACCAGTGCAGTGGCTTTGAGAATCACCATCCAGTTGTTGCCAAGACCCGGCAAGGCGAATCGCATCATTTGCGGGAACATCACGAAGCGAAAACGCTGAATGCGACTTAACCCATAAGCCGTGGCCGCTTCGACCTGGCCGCGGGGCACTGCCAGCATGGCGCCGCGGAAGGTTTCGGTGAAATAAGCACCGTAGATGAATCCAAGGGTGATAATCCCCGCGACAAAGGGGTTGATCTCGATGTATTCCCAACCCAGAGCCACTGTAATGACGCTCAGCCAGGTTTGCAGGCTGTAGAAAATCAATAACATCAGCACCAGATCCGGCACCCCCCGAATCAGTGTGGTGTAGAGCTGCGCCAGCAAGCGCAGCAGCGTGAGGCTGGAAAGTTTGGCGCTTGCCCCAATCAGCCCCAGCAGTACGCTGAGCGCCAGGGAAGAAAGGGACAGCTTGACGGTCATCCAGGCGCCTTCGAGCAGCAAAGGGCCGAATCCTTTCAGGCTGAATGCAGAGAGCCCCAGCACGCCTAATAGTGTTTCGAACATGATCAGCAACCTATAGCGATAAGCGCCCGTCCAGGGGACGAGCGCCGGGTGGTTATTTGCCGCTGTAAAGATTCAGATCACCGAAATGCTGCTTCTGGATCGAATCGTAGGTGCCATCTTTGTGTAAGGCCTGGATCGTTTTATCTAGCAATGCCTTGAGCTCTACGTTGCCCTTAGCTATGCCGATGGCTGTTTTGGAGGGAAGATAAGGGCTCTCGACGGACGGGCTGATTTCGTAATCGGCACCCTGCGGCGAGTTGATAAAACCTAACTGAGCCTGCAATGAGTCCTGCAGGGATGCATCCAGCCGTCCCGCTACGAGGTCGTAATACACCTGATCCTGATTCTGATAGGACTGAATTTTTACGCCTGCTTTGTCCAGAACGGCTTTTGCGTAGGCTTCCTGGATACTGCCTTGAAAGTAACCGACCGTTTTACCCTTGAGTGACGCCACGTCTGCGCTGAGGCCCGATCCTTTTTTGAACACGTAGGACGTGAATCCGGAAAACAGCTCGTTTGAAAAATCGATGGCTTTTTCGCGCGTGGGCGTCACTGTCATGGACGAGAGAATGCCGTCGAACTTACCGGCTCTGAGGCCTGGGATCAAACCGTCAAAATCGCTCTCGACCCAGATGCATTTGACTTGAAGTTTGGCGCAAATCGAATTACCCAAATCAATATCAAATCCCTTGAGACTGCCATCAGCCGCTTTGGACTCAAACGGCGCGTAGTTAGCATCCACGCCAAATCGCAAGGTTGTGTACTCTTTGGCCGACACCACATTCGTGCACAGCGCAAACAGTATTATCAAATACAGCTTTTTTAGCGAAATCATAAGTACATCCCTAGATTTTGTAGTTGGATTTAAGGGCAGTAAACATCTGATAGCGGCAAAACGTTACTTTCATTGTTATTGGTTAAAACCATCGCTTCGCCTTAAACACTACCTGAGTGCCGCGACTTAACGAATATGGCAAATTGATCGTTATCACGAGCAAAATGCTCGTCGTTCAGGCGGACACCAACTTCATCATCAGCAAGCCGCTGACAATCAAGATGGCGGCCACAACGCGCAGCAGGCTGGCAGGTTCACCCAGGAAAAAAGTGCCCGCTGCGAATGCCCCCACAGCGCCAATACCGGTCCAGATAGTGTAAGCCGTGCCCAGCGGCAAGCTTTTCATAGAGAACGAGAGCAGCGCAAAACTGGCTATCACTGTTATAAGTGTAATAACCGTCGGTACGAACCGCGTAAAACCTTCCGACTGTTTCATCGAAAACGCCCAGACAACTTCAAGTATTCCTGCAATCACCAAACTTACCCAAGCCACGAGCTTCTCCTAAAACGCCAGCGAACGAACAGTTAGCCTTTAATAGGGCAAACCCTTTTAACTTTCTTAAAAAGACCCCCGCGAGCACGGGGGTAAAGACGGGGTTGACCAAACCCTGACTGCGTGACGCCTGTATTTAAATCACTCGAATGTTGCATCCAGAGCGAACGTAATATCCTTGATCAAGTCTTCTGGATCTTCCAGCCCAACAGAAAAACGCAAATGACCGTACTGACGGAACTCTTCGGGATACTTGTCAAAGCCACCCCGCCCCTCTGCCCCCACATGCACGATCAGCGATTCGTCATGCCCTAATGAAACGGCCGAAGTGATGATGCGCAAATTCGAAACAAACTGATTCTGCATATCTGGATCGCCCTTCACCGCGAAGGCCATCATTGCGCCGTATCCCTTGCCTGCAAATTGCCGGCGCGCCAGCTCGTGCTGGGGGTGGGAAGGCAAACCCGGGTAGTAGACGTAGGCGATACGATCGTCGGCATCAAGAAACTGTGCCAGTTTTTCAGCCGTGCTCAACAGTTGTTTCAGACGCAGCGGCAGCGTGACCGACCCGCGCATGATCATCCAGGCATTGAAAGGTGAAATGGTCGCGCCGAGGTCGACCAATGCATCATTTTTAATCTTGTAGATCAACTGGTGGGAGCCGATCACTACGCCACCCATCGCATCGCCATGACCATTGATGTACTTGGTCAACGAGTGAATGACGAAGTCGACACCGTGCTCACTCGCGCGGAAAAATGGAGGTGGAGTGAACGTTGCATCTACTGAGATCAGTGCGCCGTGCGCATGAGCAATTTCAGCCAACGCTGCAATATCTGCAACTTTGGTGGTCGGGTTGGCAATCGTTTCAGTATGAATCAGCTTGGTGTTAGGCCGAATGGCTTGACGGACCGATTCCAGATCACCGACGTCTACAAACGTCGCTTCGATCCCGTAACGTTCAGGCAGGAGTTCTGCGAAGAGTCGCCAAACGGCTTGGTAGGTGATGTCGCTGACGATGACGTGGTCGCCACTTTTCAAGAAAGAAAAAAACACCGAATGCAACGCGGCGACACCGGTCGCGAATACCACTGCATCTTTACAACCCTCGAGGGCTGCGAGTTTCTTCTCTAGACAAACCTGGTTGTGGCCTTGATTACGCGTATACACAAGGCCGTCTGGACTCGACCAGTCCATGGTTGCCGGATCTTCGGGCAAGAGATAGGAGTTAGCCATGACCAATGGCGTACGGACGGCACCACTGGTGACATCCGCGATATTCCCGCCATGAACTGCCAGCGTCGCTGCAGATAATGTTGATAGGTTGTGCTTATCGGGACGCATGTCGATTCCTCTGATTTTATTGTTGTGTCATTCGTTGAAAATTCGAACGATTTGTTTAGCTTCCACTTACACCGTTAATGCAAATAACCTTGGGTTGCGTCATATCTTCATAGGCGAAACGCACACCTTCACGGCCCATACTCCCGTACTTGAAACCACCGAAAGGCATTGCGTCGAATCGATAGTCTGAGGAGTCGTTGATCATGACGCCGCCCGCCTCAAGCCGCTTGGCTGCCTTCAGCGCAACATTCAAATTACTGGTGAAGATCCCGGCATGCAGGCTGTAGTCTGGTTCGTTGGCGAGCGTCAGAGCCTCATCCAGGGAACCCACGCTCTGGAGTATCACAACAGGGCTGAACACTTCTTCGCACCACAGCTTGCAGTGGCGGTCGACACTTTCCAGGACAGTGGGCGAATACAGCGATCCGTTGCGTACATTGCCAAACAGCAAGGTCGCGCCTTTCGCGATGGCGTCATTCACCACCTCCTCGGTACGCTTGGCTGACGCCTCAGTAATCATCGGGCCGACATCTGTCTGCTCATCCGCTGGATTACCCACGATCAACTGGCTGGTTTTTTCAATGAAGCGTGTTTTGAATGCTTCGTAGAGCGGGGCCTCAATTAGAATCCGCTGGGTACCAATACAATTTTGGCCAGCAGCCCAAAAAGCACCCGACACACACGAGTCGACTGTTTCATTCAAATCACAATCGGCCATCACGATGACTGGGGCATTTCCTCCCAGGTCCATCGCCAGTTTTTTGAGCCCGGCTGTACGCGAGATTTGTTCACCCGTGACGAAGCCGCCCGTGAACGAAACCATACGTACCGCCCGGTGCGCGACCAAGGCCTTGCCCAGCGCAGCGCCTCCTGTGGCGACTGTCACAACAACTGGAGGTAGGCCTGCATCGATAAGACAATCCACCAGCTTGATCGCTGATAGCGGTGTGAGCTCAGACGGTTTGAGTACAACCGCATTTCCACCTGCAATTGCTGGCCCAAGTTTATGTGCGACTAGATTGAGGGGATCGTTGTAGGGCGTGATCGCGACGATTACACCAAGGGGCTCACGAGTGAACCATCCCTGGCGAGATTCGGATCCGACATAAGCATCGAAAGGGATCACTTCACCGGCATTACGCTTGGCTTCCTCCGCCGACAACTTCAAGGTATTGACGCAGCGCAACACCTCCTTTCTCGCCTGTTTCAGCGTTTTGCCCGACTCAGCCACAATCAGTTTGGCAAAGGCGTCCTTATCACGCTCAACCGAAAACGCAGCTTTTTCCAATATGCGTGCACGTTCATGTCGCGGCAGATCCTTGGCAATCAAGGCACCCGAAATAGCCGTGTCGACTATCGTAGTGGCTGATGAAGCAGGTATGTCTGCCACCTCACCCACCTTGCTACCGTCAAACGGGCTAAGCACCGTAATGGCTTTATAATCAGCAGCGAGTGAGAGACTCAAGCTATTCATGATTACTTACCTGACTGGGTTTTGTGCTTGTGAATGCTCACAATATCGGTGAGCAAGGCGAAGGCAGTTTCAAAGCGACCGGCACCAGCGCCCACCACGGTTACAGGGCCGAGAATGGCGGTATTAAACGTAATGGCGTTGGTCGCGCCACTCACACCGCAGAGCGCGTCATTGGATAGCAATAACTGAGGACTAACAGAGGCCGAGATCGAGCCATCACTCCGTTTCTCTGCGCTGCCGATAAGCTTCCATCGGGCATTGGCTTTAGTCGCCTCAGCAATATCTTTGGCGGTAATTTCAGAAATACCCCTGCAAAGGACATCACTCGGCTTGAGCTTTGCCCCCAGCAGTTCATTCGCCAAAATGACGACCTTCAGACGTACATCATGGCCCTCCACATCCGCTGTTGGATCAGCTTCGGCATAACCCAACTCCTGGGCCTTTGCGACAGCCTCGGAGAAGTCCAGACCAGTTTCCATGCTGGAAAGGACAAAGTTGGACGTACCGTTGAGGATCCCTTTGAAACCGCTGATTTCCGAACCTGCCAGGGACTCTTTGGCCAAACGGATAACCGGCGTTCCGCTCATCACCGCGCCTTCGAATTCGAAGCGGGCGCCGGTGCTTTCTGCAAGCGCTTTCAAACTATCAGCATGCAGTGCCACCGGCCCTTTGTTGGTGGTCACAACGCTGGCGCCCTTCTCTAAAGCCCAGCGGCAGAACGTAGTGGCTGGCTCTCCATCCACGGGGTTTGTGAACGTTGCCTCAGCAACGATATCTGCACCCGAGAAGCGGATGACCGTTTCGTTAGCCGGCTCAGCACTGCCGCCTGGCAAGGTTCTGAAACCACCTTTGGCGGCAGGTACCGCGGCCAATTCATGTGCATCCAGACCTTCTTTGTTGATAATTGAGCCAAGATAAAGGTCGCTGACACCAACAATCTTCAGTTTGAAACCCAATTCATTCGCCCAGAGTGAGTTCTTATCGGCGATAAGCTGAGTGAGGGCGCGATTGACGCCACCGAAGCCAAGCAGAGCAATTTTATATTCAGTCACGACAAAGATCTCATTGTTATGTTTTGGTGCTGAAATAGTAATTCGTCAACGTGCTTTCACGAATATGGCAAACAGAACGTTATTGCGAGCAAAATGCTCGTGCAACGGCGCACTTTGCTTTGTCAACGCTACTTGGCGCAGGATAAAACGAAAGAGGTCACAGTATTTAGAACCCCTGGCAGCGCTGAGATTTCACTCCAGACCCTATGGATACGATCTGAACTCATAGCCTCGACCGTCAATACAATATCAAGATCGCCACTCATTACATTGCATGAAATGACTTCAGGCATTGCAACAACAGAACGGACAACTTCAGCATCGCGCATCCTGTCTTTACGATAAACGAAGATTAACGCGTTGATGGGCCCGGCATCCGTGGAGGGCATACCTTTAATGATCGTATAGCCCCTGACGTATCCATCGCGCTCCAATCTTTCAATCCGTAGCCTGACCGCATTCCGGGACAAGTTAACTTTCATTGCAATATCATTATGAGCAAGCCGCGCGTTACGCGTGAGCTCTTCCAATATCTTCTCATCAACTTTATCTAAAACACGTTTCATCTCTAACTCCAAACTTATAACGAGCGAGACTCCGTGTCTGTGGACAACGTCCGAATGAGCTGCTTAAATGCGCCAACATCGTTAGGAATTGAAACGCATCCATAATCGGGTCTAGGAGGAGCACCGATCCCTTTGATGACACCCAGCGCGTCTGATTCATCAGTCACTACGGCACTCTTCGATGGGTGTGTTGTCGCCAGACAGATCATCGGAATTAACAAGCTGCGCCTGCTGGCACGAGCAGCTCGCAGGCCAATTGCGGTGTTGGGACTGACCAGATAACCACTCTGCGCAAACACCTCATGAATGCTCCTGAAAGCATCCGAATCTTCCACGGACAGAGAGTCGAAAAGTTTACGCGCCTCCAACCATTCATCTTGCTCTAACTGAATCGAACCCTCGCCCTCTAATAACTCCATATTTCGGGCTACTTTTTCTCCGCGCCGGTTAAGAATGCTCCATTGCAAACGTTCAAAATTCGAGGCCAGTGAAACGTTCATACTAGGGGTATTGGTAATGCGAATTTCATTACGACTGTAGAGATTAGTTTGGAGAAAGTTATGCAACCCCGCATTGGCATTGGTGGCCACAATCAATTGCCGGATCGGCAACCCCATTTCCCTGGCAATGTAGCCCGCATACAGCGCACCAAAATTACCGGTAGGTACGCTGAAGGCAACTTCCCTGTTAGGCGCCCCTAGTTGAAGCGCTGAATAAAAATAGAAGGAAAGATGCGCAAGTACTCGAACCCAATTCACGGAATTGAACGATATCAGCTGCTGCGTTTCGTTATTGTGCTTGAAGAACTGTTCGCAGAGGCGATGGCAATCAGAGTAATCCCCTTCGACAGCAACATTAACTATGTTTTTTTCACCCGTACTCAATAAGCGGCGTCTATGCTCTTCCGTTATTCCGCTGGAGGGATGCAGCACAATTACGGTTACACCTTGCATACCAGAGAAAGCTTTTATAGCAGCAGCGCCTGTGTCTCCACCGGTGCAACCTACAACAAGCGCTTTCTTTCCAGATTTCAGTAAACCGTGCTCAACCAGGCGAGCCATCAATTGGAGACCAAAGTCCTGATAGACGCCTGCTGGCCCGTGAAACAATTCCAATATCCACTCATTACTCGCCGTTTGGTAAAGCGGTGCAACCGCTTTGCTTTTAAAGCAGTCAAACGTCTCCTCAAGAATCTGAGACAGTTGATCTTGAGGGATCCAGCTACCCATAAACGGCTCAATCACATGGCGTGCCAGTTCATGGAAAGGAAGCCATTCCAGCCTGGAGAGATCCTCCTTTTTGAAGCGAGGAACCTTGAGAGGGACGAACAACCCTCCATCTGGTGCATACGCGCCCATGAGCACGTCACTGAACTCGAATGTTTTGCCAGGGGTCCGCGTGCTGACGTATTTCATAATCTGAGACACCCTCCCGCAATCTTTGAGCCAGCCGCCTCTCTGGCGGTGCTCTGCTGAAATCCAATGCGACGATTTAAATCGCTTGTCATCCAGCTTCCTTCCATTGACTATAAAAGTCAATATAGTGACTATTCCATTTGTCCAATAGTCCTTTTTCAGCCATACGAAATGAGGCCTTTGGCGCCACCTCATCGAATAGCACAAGACATCTGTCAGTTTAGAAATCCGGGAGAAAACCATGTGTGCCAAGAACCTTCTGCATTCGCTTTACCAGTACAAGGCATGGTCTGAGGAGGAGCTATTCAAATGCTTGAAAGCCCCGGCGGCGAAATCCTATCCAGACGAAATGGCGAAAGCGATGTACTGGCTCAGCCACATCAACATTGTTGATCAGCTGTTCATCGCCAGACTGCAAGGAAACCCAGACGAATTTGACTCCGTCGTGACTGACCAACCGCCGAACCTGACTCAGCTAGAAGAACAATTTTCCATAGCGAATCAATGGTTTGTTGACTACACCAAATCAGTCACCGCAATGGGGTTGTCTGATCCAGTGGCGTTTATTTTCAAGGACGGGAAGCCAGGCAACATGACGAAGGAGCAAATTCTGGCGCATGTGCTTTCCCATGGTCTGCAACATCGAGGGGGTATTGGAACTATCTTGCCACGCGAGATCCTGCAGGATCACAAGGACCACTTCACAACGTTTTTGAAACGCTAGAAACCTGCTCGCCTGCCTCATGGAACATGGTAGGCAGGCGTCCTCCTTCTATGTAAGAAGCCAGGTTCAGTTCAGTTCGAGCTCGTCGATCACCGCGGCAATTTGCTTACGCCCTTCACCACTTATCGTTCGGAGCGGCAGGGGCACGCTTGGATGCTGGGTAAATCCACGAAGCTCTGCGGCAGTCGCCACGACACGAAAGCTACCTCCAAATTGCCTGAACAACGACCAGAGTGGCTTTAAGCATTCAGAAAGGCGTGTGGCTTCATGGGCATCACCAGACAATGCCGCTCGCGTAATCGCTAGCGCCGTCTTGGGGAACAGCCCTCCCATGACGGAGTACCAGGCGTCACAGCCAGCATTCATGCCGACAGCAGCAAAGACATCACCGCTCACCCCGATCGTAACGTGGTTCGGAACCAGCTCTCGAAGACGATCCACGCGTGCCTTGGCAAGATATGGTGCCTCGGGAACGCCAGGGATTTTGATTGAACTCACATTGGGTAGCTCGGCAATGCGTCCATGCAGCTCGTCAGTAAATTCGAAATGGGTAGTACCCGGATTGTCATAGACACATAGCGGGACTGAGATATTGGCCGTGACCGTTTCATACAATGAAAAGACATCTTCCGCAGATAGCTTCTGATAGGAAACAGGTGGCAGCAACAAGGCTCTGACACCCACCTTTTGTGCCTCCTCGGCCAGCAATAGCACGTCACGCGTGCGTAGCGATCCAATGCTGACCATGACAGGCACATTGCCCCCCGCCTCTACTGCCAACTGCGTAACTCGAGAGCGCTCAGCCCGAGAAAGATACGCATAGCTACCGGTRGATCCGAGTGCACCGATGGAGTCGACATTCGCTGCTGCCAGTTGCTCAACAAGACGAGTAAAGACATTTTCATCCACACCTTGCTCATTCATAGGCGTCAAAGGAAACGCACTAAGGCCGGTAAACATCATTCATGACTCCATGGTCTCGTCTATTGACTGATTGGCTCCAGGACCAATCAGTGAGCTCTCAATCTGAACGCCTGGCATCATCAGTTGCAGGCCTTCGATAAGCTTGTCACCTGCTTCCGTCAGCGCTTCGAGAGGCATCGCCGGCAAACTTTCCAGAATGAACCACATGTGTTTTGCATCAGCACTCAGCCGTGTTCTGACACCTTGCCGCCAATTCCAACGACGGCATGTCACGCCTTTATCGTCACGCCATACCACTTCGCCGGCGTCTGGATACTCGTAAGCTGCAGCACCTTCTTTCATGGTGTCAAAAGGCTCAGTGCCATCTGCGACCACGAGCTGCGGCGAGCCCACATAGGCGTCTATGTTTTCCCCGCCTACTGGGATCGCGTACTCGATACTGATGGCATTGTAGAGATCAACTATGGGATCCAGGCTCGGCAAGCTGCCGTCACGTAAAACCCGCTTGCGCAACGCTTCGGCTGAGCAAGGCGTACGTTGCGGCTTAGCCCCGAATTTTCGAAAGGTCTCTGCCCATGCTGCCAGATGGGCTTCTCCCCAGCCGGGTCCATCTGACAACACTGACAGGCAAGCGCGATCCAAGGCCGCTTGAGCAACGCCAGGGTTGGTGAGGGGCGCAGCCCGCACTACGATGCTCAGCGCCCTGAAGCCCGGTGCCAGCTCTGCAACTGTTTGGTCAATTAACGGCAGTACGGACAGCATCAAAAATCTCCAGTGATCCACATGTCGTTTCATGCTAGCCACTGGCGACCAAAAAAGTCAATATATCGACCTGACTGATCAGGCTTAACTACCGAGCAGATTGACGACACTAGCGGCAAGCGTCGAGAATCCCTTTCAACTTTTTCTCATGATCATCAACAATGACCATAAATACCGGTATATCGACCGCGCCTGGCGCTGATGCTCAGACTGTGAGCCTGGCAGTTGCGCGCACGCTCAAACAGGCACGAAAGAATCAGAAAATCACGTTAGATGAACTATCCCGTCGCTCAGGCGTGAGTAAAGGAATGGTCGTCGAAATTGAGAAATGTACGGCTAACCCGAGCATTGGCATCCTTTGCAAAATCGCCGCAGCGTTGGGGCTTTCTGTTGCAGACATCGTCAATGTGACGGACGCCCCTGCTGCCCACATTATCGACAGTCAGGAGATCCCTACTCTCTGGACCGGTGATCTGGGTGGGACAGCCCGGCTTCTTGCAGGAACGACAGGGCCCAACATGATTGAGTTGTGGCGCTGGGAAATGTTCCCAGGTGAATCCTTTTCGTCACAAGGACACCCTCAGGGCACACTTGAATTGTTCCATGTGGAGAAAGGGACACTGAAATGTATTGTCGGGGAAACCGAATTAGTCATCCCTGCTGGAAGCTCCGCAGTGGCAAAAACGGATGTTCCACACTCCTACGCCAATGCAGGTAGATCCCGGCTGGTCTTCACCATGTCTGTCACTGAAATACACCAGTAAGTGAGCTCTCAAGCTCGTCGGGGCTGGTGAGAATCCTATTGAGCAATGACGGGCCAGCAGGCCCGCCGTCAGTATGTCCTTGCCGATGACATACACCGGTACTGGCGCCTGAGCTGTTGAAACTGCATAACCGCTTCCAACAAATGACCGCCGACTACAACGCCCTCCCCGCCGGTCAAAAGTACGAGGGCATTCGGCCGCTGAAGAAGGAGACTCAACTCGCGCTCTGGATCAGCCGGGGTACGCTGTGCCGGATAGGCGAGTTGCTGCAGGCCGAATGGAAAAATGCCGATCTGGACCAGCAGACGTGGTTTCTCCCCAGTGAAAGTGTCAAAGGCACTCGCGGCAAGAAGCAGGACCACCATGTCTTCCTCTCACCCTTCGCCCTGCATTTCTTTCAGGAACTCAAGACCCTCACGGGAGACTCCAGGTGGTGCTTTCCGAACAAGCAGGATGATCAGCATGTTGATGTGAAAGTGGAGTAAGCAGGTAGGCGATCAGCAGGCTCGATTCAAAAACCGCAAGGCCCTCTCACGACGGCGTCACGACGATACCCTGGTCCTTGCTGACGGTCAGAGCGGCGACTGGACGCCTCATGACCTGCGCCGCACGGTCGCGACCATGATGCAGGCTTTGGGAGTCAGCTTGGATGTCATTGATCGCTGCCAAAACCATGTACTGGCTTGTTCTTGAGTGAGGCGCCACTACCTGCATCACGATTATGCCGAAGAGAAGAAACTCGCCTGGAACCTGTTGGGTGATCGACTCAGTGCCGTGTAGCCCTCCACCTACGAGCACCCGCCGACCGAGTCGATGATGACTTTTCCAACATCCGTCTCCACTGGGTCCCTGTCGCCTTGCCCCACCAATCTAACTTGCCCTGGGTAATACCTTTAAATCCTCAACACCACAGGCGTGGACTTCCACCCCTGCCTGCGCAGCCTATTTATCCGCAGGCGCCTTTACTGCCACCAAGACGCGGGACTGGCCATTTGTCGACTGTTCGAGCACAAACTCATTTCAGGGACTTGTACTTCAGGTATTATGGTATACCATCAGACGCACAGACACTCTCACCCTACACGGAGCAGCTCATGAGTTTCGAAATCCGCAAGATCGTCAGCTATGTCGAAGAAACCTTTATCGAAGGCGGCAAGGCCACCGATAAACCAGTGACCATGGTCGGCCTGGCCGTCGTGATGAAAAACCCTTGGCTGGGTCGCGGCTTTGTCGAAGACCTGAAACCGGAAATTCGCGCCAACTGCTCCGACCTCGGTGCGCTGATGGTCGAGCGACTGGTCGGCATCATCGGCGGTGCCGAGAAGATCGAGGCTTATGGCAAGGCCGCTGTCGTGGGCGCCGACGGTGAAATCGAACACGCCTCCGCCGTCATTCACACCCTGCGCTTCGGTAACCATTACCGCGAAGCGGTGAAAGCCAAGAGCTACCTGAGCTTCACCAACAAGCGCGGCGGCCCGGGCACTTCGATCCAGATTCCGATGATGCACAAGGACGACGAAGGCCTGCGTTCGCACTACATCACCCTGGAAATGAAAATTGAAGATGCACCGCGTGCCGACGAAATCGTGGTGGTACTGGGTTGCGCCGATGGCGGCCGCCTGCACCCACGCATCGGCAACCGTTACATCGATCTGGAAGAACTGGCCGCCGAGAACGCCCAGTAATCAAGATCGGTAACAACAACAAAAAGGCATGCAGGAGCGCTCCATGATTCGGCTCACCGCTGAACTCACCCCGGCTGGCACCAGTTACCTGGCGACCGGCCAAGGCCAGCCCGTGGTTTTGATCCACGGCGTGGGCCTGAACAAAGAAATGTGGGGCGGCCAGGTCGTTGGCCTGGCCACGAAGTACCGCGTGATTGCCTACGACATGCTGGGCCATGGCGCCAGCCCGCGCCCGGAAAGCGGCACGCCCCTGCTCGGCTATGCCGACCAGTTGCTGGAGCTGCTCGATCACCTGCAATTGCCCCAGGCGACGGTGATCGGTTTTTCCATGGGCGGGCTGGTGGCGCGGGCTTTTGCCTTGCATTACCCGCAACGCCTGCAAGGCCTGGTGGTGCTCAACAGCGTGTTCAATCGCAGTGCCGAACAGCGTGCCGGCGTCATCGCCCGCACCGCTCAAGCGGCCGAGCACGGGCCGGATGCCAACGCCGAAGCCGCCCTGTCGCGCTGGTTCAGCCGCGAATATCAGGCGGCCAATCCGGCGCAGATTGCGGCCTTGCGCCAAACCCTGGCAGACAATGACCCGCAGGGTTACCTGACCACCTATGAACTGTTCGCGACCCAGGACATGTACCGCGCTGACGACTTGGGCAGCATTCAGGTGCCGACACTGATCGCCACCGGTGAACTGGACCCGGGTTCGACACCGGAAATGGCCGAGCAATTGGCCGCACGCATTCCCGGCGCGACAGTTGCCGTGCTCGCCGAGCAGCGGCATATGATGCCCGTAGAATCACCGCGCCTGGTCAACCAGCTGCTGCTGGAGTTTCTCGACACCGCGCACTCCCGACAAAACCAAATAAAGGGGATCGTTGCATGACACTCGCACGCTTCCAGATGTGCATCGGCGGTGAATGGGTCGATGCCCTGTCCGGCAAGACCTTTGAAAGCCTGAACCCGGCCCTGGCCCAAGCCTGGGCCGAATTGCCCGATGCCGACGAAGCCGACGTCGAGCGCGCCGTACAAGCGGCGCAGACGGCTTTCGACAGCCCGGCCTGGCGCGGTTTGACCGCCACCGCCCGCGGCAAACTGCTGCGGCGCCTGGGCGATCTGATCGCCGAAAACAAGGAACACCTGGCGCAGCTGGAAAGCCGCGACAACGGCAAACTGATCCGCGAAACCCGCGGGCAGGTCAGCTACTTGCCGGAATTCTTCCACTACACCGCGGGCCTGGCCGACAAACTCGAAGGCGGCACCCTGCCCCTCGACAAGCCGGACCTGTTTGCCTACACCGTTCACGAAGCCATGGGCGTGGTCGCGGCGATCATTCCCTGGAACAGTCCGCTGTACCTGACCGCAATCAAACTCGCCCCGGCCCTGGCGGCGGGCAACACCATCGTGATCAAACCGTCGGAGCACGCTTCGGCAACCATTCTCGAACTAGCGCGTCTGGCGCTGGAAGCCGGCATCCCGCCGGGTGTGGTCAACGTCGTCACCGGCTACGGCCCAAGCACTGGCGCGGCCCTCACCCGCCATCCGCTGATCCGCAAAATCGCCTTCACCGGCGGCGCTGCGACGGCACGGCATGTAGTGCGCAGCAGCGCCGAGAACTTCGCCAAGTTGTCGCTGGAACTGGGCGGCAAATCACCGAACATTATCTTCGCCGACGCCGACCTCGACAGCGCGATCAACGGCGCGATTGCCGGGATCTACGCGGCCTCCGGTCAGAGTTGCGTCTCCGGCTCGCGATTGTTGGTGCAGGACGAAATCTACGATGAGTTCGTCGATCGTTTGGTCGAACGCGCCAAACGCATCCGCATCGGCAACCCGCAGGAAGACAGCAGCGAAATGGGCCCCATGGCCACCGCGCAGCAACTGGCCGTGGTCGAAGGCCTGGTGGCCGATGCCATCGCCGAAGGTGCGCGCCTGCGCCTGGGCGGCAAGCGTCCGCAGAACCTGGGCGATGGCTGGTTCTACGAGCCGACCTTGTTCGAATGCGACCGCAACTCGATGAAGATCATGCAGGAAGAAGTGTTCGGTCCGGTGGCCTCGGTGATTCGTTTCAAGGATGAAGCCGAAGCGTTGGCGATTGCCAACGACTCGCAGTTCGGCCTCGCCGCCGGCATCTGGACCCGTGATCTGGGCAGGGCTCATCGCCTGGCCCGGGACGTGCGCTCCGGGATCATCTGGGTCAACACCTACCGCGCCGTATCGGCCATGGCGCCGATCGGCGGCTTCAAGAACAGCGGCTATGGACGCGAGAGCGGCATCGATTCGGTGCTGGCCTACACCGAGCTGAAAACGGTGTGGATCAACCTCTCCCAGGCACCGATGCCTGACCCCTTCGTGATGCGCTAGGAGACTGACGAAATGATCGAACCCGGCATTTACAAAGACGTCATGAGCTCGTTCCCATCCGGGGTCACGGTGGTCACCACCCTGGACCCGGACGGCGGCATCGTCGGCATCACCGCCAGCGCCTTCAGTGCGCTGTCGATTGATCCGGCACTGGTGCTGTTCTGCCCCAACTATGCCTCGGATACGTACCCGATTCTGCGTGACAGCAAGCAGTTCGCGATTCATCTGCTGTCGGCCGACCAGACTGCCGAAGCCTATGCGTTTGCGGGCAAAGGCAAGGACAAGGCCAAAGGCATCGACTGGCACCTCAGCGAGCTGGGCAACCCGCTGCTGGGCAAAGCCACGGCGATCATCGAGTGCGAACTGTGGCGTGAGTACGACGGCGGCGATCACGCGATCATCGTCGGCGCGGTGAAGAACCTGATTCTGCCCGAGCAACCGGTCACGCCGATGATTTATCACAAAGGCAAGCTGGGCCCGCTGCCCACCCTGGCCTGACGTCTACATTTGGGCTGCGTCTAACCCCCCCCGGTGCGGCCCTTTTTTACTTCTATTATGGGAGCCGGCATGAGCCCAGCAGCCTTGCAACTGTTCCGCCAGCAGGCCTACATCGACGGCCAATGGCTGGATGCGCCCGATGGCGCCTGTCAGGACATTTTCAACCCGGCCACCGGCGAACTGATCGGCCAGGTGCCCAACCTTGGCGCCGCAGAAGCACATCAGGCCATCGCCGCCGCCAATAAAGCCTGGCCGGCCTGGCGTGCACTGACCGCCAAAGAGCGCAGCCAGGCACTCAAGCGCTGGCACGCACTGATGCTTGAGCACGCCGATCCCCTGGCAGAAATCCTTACCCTGGAACAAGGCAAGCCCCTGGCCGAAGCCAAGGGTGAAATTCTCTACGCCGCGAGTTTCATCGAGTGGTTCGCCGAAGAAGCCAAGCGCATCTACGGCGACACCATTCCCAGCCACAAAGGCGATGCGCGCATTGTGGTCAGCAAAGAGCCGATCGGCGTGGTCGCGGCCATTACCCCGTGGAATTTCCCGGCGGCGATGATCACCCGCAAGGCCGGCCCGGCGCTGGCGGCCGGTTGCCCATGCATCGTCAAACCGGCACCGGAAACCCCGTTCTCGGCCCTGGCCATGGCCGCGTTGGCGGAACAGGCCGGCATTCCACCGGGCATTTTCAATGTGATCACCGGCGACGCCGTGGCCATCGGCGGTGAGCTGACCGCCAGCCCGCTGGTGCGCAAACTGTCGTTTACCGGCTCCACCGCCATCGGCAAACTGCTCATGGCGCAGTGCGCGCCAACGCTGAAAAAAGTCTCGCTGGAATTGGGGGGCAACGCGCCCTTCATCGTGTTCGACGATGCTGATCTGGAGCGCGCCGTAGAAGGTGCGCTGATCGCCAAGTTCCGCAATGCCGGGCAAACCTGTGTCTGTGCCAATCGCTTCCTGGTGCAGAGCGGCATCCATGAAGCTTTTGTTGCGCGACTGGCCGAACGAGTGGTTCAACTGAATGTTGGCAGTGGTTTCGAGGCAGGTGTCACCCAAGGCCCGCTGATCAACGAACGCGCCGTGGCCAAAGTCGAAGACCACGTTCAGGACGCCCTCGCCCAAGGCGCCCGACTGCTTTGCGGCGGCGAACGCCATGCGCTGGGACACGGCTTCTTCCAGCCAACCGTGCTGGCCGACGTGACCGGTGACATGAAAGTCGCTCAAGAAGAAACCTTCGGCCCATTGGCCGCAGTGTTCCGCTTCGACACCGAAGCTGAGGCTGTGCACTTGGCCAACGACACCGAATTCGGCCTCGCAGCTTACTGCTACACCCGCGATCTGGGCCGGGCCTGGCGCATGAGTGAAGCGCTTGAATACGGCATGGTCGGGATCAACGAAGGGTTGATTTCTACCGAAGTCGCGCCCTTTGGCGGGATCAAATCCTCGGGGCTGGGCCGTGAAGGGTCCAAGTACGGCATCGAAGATTATCTGGAGCTCAAATACACCTTGATGGGCGGGCTGGACGATTTTGGGAGCACACAGCGATGAACAACGAAAAATATGAAAAAGGCCTGAAAATTCGCACCCAGGTGTTGGGCGAAGCCTACGTGAAACGCTCCATCGAGAACGCCGACGACTTCACTCGGCCGCTGCAGGAAATGGTCACCGAGTACTGCTGGGGCCACGTCTGGGGCCGTGAGGGTTTGTCGCTTAAAGAGCGCAGCATGATAAACTTGGCGATGATTTCGGCCCTCAATCGGCCGCACGAACTCAAGCTGCATGTACGCGGCGCCTTGCGTAACGGGCTGAGTCGTGAACAAATACGCGAAATTCTGCTTCAGGTCGGTATTTATTGCGGTGTTCCCGCTGCCGTAGACAGTTTCCGGCTCGCCCGTGAAGCCTTCGCCGAAGCTGATGCCGAGGCCTCCAGTTAACCCTTGGCTGTTTTGATGACCTGAGCACGATGATCCTGGATCGAAGTGCTCTTTTTGCATGGACAGCCACACCCAGAGCGGACCCCATGAAACGCCTGCCACTCGACGACAGCTTCAAGGTCAATCGCAACCCCGTTACCCTGCGCGAAATCGTGCTGGATAAACTGCGAAGCGCCATCATGAACTTCCAGCTCCTGCCGGGAGACCGTCTGGTCGAGCGCGATCTGTGCGATCGCCTGGGCGTCAGCCGCACGTCCGTACGCGAAGCCTTGCGTCACCTGGAATCCGAAGGCCTGGTGGAATTCGCCGACGCCAAGGGCCCACGGGTCGCCATCATTACCCTCTCTGACGCCGGGGATATCTACGAGCTGCGTTGCGTGCTCGAAGGCCTGATCGTCCAGCTGTTCACCCTGCGCGCCAAGGCCAAGGACATCAAGGCCCTGGAAAAAGCCCTCGAGGAAAACCGCAAGGCCCTCAAGGACGGCGAGCTGCAACAGGTCATCGATTCGGTTCAGGGCTTCTACGATGTGCTGCTCGAAGGCTCCGGCAACCATGTGGCGGCCACTCAGCTGCGCCAGTTGCAGGCACGGATCAGTTACTTGCGGGCGACGTCGGTGTCCCAGGAAAACCGTCGCGGTGCGAGCAATCAGGAAATGGAACGCATGGTCGAGGCGATCAAGAGTGGCGACCCCCTCGCCGCCCACCAGGCTTGCGTCGACCACGTGCGCGCCGCCGCAACCGTCGCCCTCGATTACCTCAAGCGCAAACAGGAAGAGACCGGGAAAATTCCTGAGATCACCCTGCCGATCGCGCTTAAAGAACCGCGCATAGGTCGCTAACCATGTTCAGCCCGAGCTTTTGTCCAAAGTGCGGCGGCAATGACCTCAGGTCTCAGCTGCCGCCGGGCGATACGCACGAGCGCCTGATGTGTCGCGGCTGCGGCTACATCCATTACGTCAATCCGAAAATCATTGCCGGCTGCATCATCGAGCAGGACGGCAAGTATTTGTTGTGTCAGCGCGCGATCCCGCCGCGTCCGGGCACCTGGACGCTGCCGGCCGGCTTCATGGAAGGCGGCGAGACCACCGAACAAGCAGCGCTGCGCGAAGTCTGGGAAGAGAGCGGCGTGCGCGCGGAAATTCTTTCGCCCTACTCGATCTTCAGCGTGCCGAAGATCAGCGAGGTGTACATCATTTTCCGCGCCATCGCGCTGGAAATCACCGGCCAATACGGCCCGGAAACCCTGGACTACAAATTCTTCGCGCCCGAGGACATTCCCTGGGACAGCATCTATTACCCGGCAATCCGGCAGATCCTCGAACGCTATATCGAGGAACGCCAGGCCGGGGTCTACGGCATCTACATCGGCAACGACGATACCGGCAAGATTCACTTCATCCGCTGACATCTCCTAAGGTGCCACCCCCTCGACAATGATCACCTCGGCCCGGGCCACGCCCTTGCGGTGACGTTTCGCCTCCTGATATTGCTCGCTGTGGTAACAGGCCAGCGCCTGCTCGTAAGAATCGAACTCGATGACCACGCTGCGTTGCGGTGTCGGCCGACCTTCCATCGCTTCGCTGCGTCCGCCCCGGGCCAGCATCCGCCCGCCATATAAAGCGAACGCCGCCGGGGCGCGCTGGGTGTATTGGCTGTATTGATCGGGGTCGGTGACATCCACGTGAGCAATCCAGTACGCCTTCATAGTGACCTCTTGGTTTATTTTGTATTATGGTATACCAATAAATATACCCACCAAACACTGAGAGTTCCAGCATGGCCTTCAACAGCATCGAAGAAATCATCGAAGATTACCGGCAAGGCAAGATGGTGCTGCTGGTCGATGACGAGGATCGGGAAAACGAAGGCGACCTGCTGATCGCCGCCGACCGTTGCACCGCCGATGCCATCAGCTTCATGGCTCGTGAAGCACGCGGATTGATTTGCCTGACCCTGACCGACGAGCACTGCCAGCGCCTGGGTCTGGAGCAGATGGTGCCGAGCAATGGCAGTGTGTTCAGCACCGCGTTCACCGTGTCCATCGAGGCCGCCGTGGGCGTGACCACCGGTATTTCCGCCGCCGATCGGGCGTGTACCGTTGCCGCCGCCGTCGCTGCCGATGCAGGTCCCACGGACATTGTGCAGCCCGGCCATATCTTCCCGCTACGCGCCAAGGAAGGCGGCGTGCTGACCCGTGCCGGCCACACCGAAGCCGGTTGCGACCTCGCTCGCCTGGCCGGCTTCACCCCCGCCTCGGTAATCGTCGAAGTGATGAACGACGACGGCACCATGGCCCGCCGCCCGGATCTTGAAGTGTTCGCCCGTAAACACGGGATCAAGATCGGCACCATCGCCGATCTGATCCACTACCGGCTCAGCACCGAACACACCGTGGTGCGCATCGGTGAACGCGAATTGCCGACGGTGCATGGGACTTTCCGCCTGATCACCTTTGAGGACCGCATCGAAGGTGGCGTGCACATGGCGATGGTCATGGGTGACATTCGTCGAGAAGAACCCACCCTGGTGCGGGTGCATGTGATCGATCCGCTGCGCGATCTGGTCGGTGCGCAGTACAGCGGCCCGTCCAACTGGACGTTGTGGGCCGCGCTGCAACGGGTGGCTGAAGAAGGTCGCGGCGTGGTGGTCGTGCTGGCCAATCATGAGTCGTCGCAAGCGCTGCTGGAACGCGTTCCACAACTCACTCAACCGCCACGACAGTTCAGCCGCTCGCAATCGCGCATCTATTCTGAAGTAGGGACAGGGGCGCAGATTCTGCAGGATCTCGGCGTGGGCAAGTTGCGTCATCTCGGCCCGCCACTGAAATACGCAGGCTTGACCGGTTACGACCTGGAAGTGGTCGAGAGCATCCCGTTCACCGAATGAGTCCGGGGATGGCCCTTTTACCCGTCAGGTCACTATTGGGTGACCTGACGGCCAAAAAACCGCTTTTGGCTGATAGCCGGTACGGCAAAGTGCTTGCACAAAGTTTGGAATACCATAATATGATATTCCATAGACCGGACAATGTAGCCAAGTGCACCCGTTAGGGAAAGCACCAATAACAGCCCTTGGCACGGTCGCCTTAAGAGGCCAGATGGACCTACTGCTCCCGATAGGCGGGCATTACCAAACCCGCTCAAAAACACAACAAATGAGGGCGTGAAAATGGTGTTGAACAAAGGTGTAACCGCAGTACTGTTCGCAGGCTTGTTGACCACGGTCAGCCATGTGGCGATGGCGGCTGAAAGCGTCAACTTCGTCAGCTGGGGCGGCAGCACCCAGGATGCACAGAAGCAGGCCTGGGCCGATCCGTTCAGCAAGGCCAGCGGCATCACCGTGGTCCAGGATGGTCCTACCGACTACGGCAAACTCAAAGCCATGGTCGAAAGCGGTAACGTGCAATGGGACGTGGTCGACGTCGAGGCGGACTTCGCCTTGCGCGCGGCGGCTGAAGGCTTGCTCGAACCCCTCGATTTCTCGGTGATCCAGCGCGACAAAATCGACCCGCGCTTCGTCTCTGACCATGGCGTCGGCTCGTTCTACTTCTCCTTCGTCCTCGGTTACAACGAAGGCAAGCTCGGTGCCGGCAAACCTCAAGATTGGTCCGCGCTGTTCGACACCAAGACCTATCCTGGCAAACGCGCCCTCTACAAATGGCCAAGCCCCGGCGTGCTCGAACTGGCTCTGCTGGCCGACGGTGTACCCGCCGACAAGCTGTACCCGCTGGACCTGGATCGCGCCTTCAAGAAACTCGACACCATCAAGAAAGACATCGTCTGGTGGGGCGGCGGCGCGCAGTCGCAACAGTTGCTGGCCTCGGGTGAAGCGAGCCTCGGGCAGTTCTGGAACGGCCGCATCTACGCCCTGCAACAAGATGGCGCGCCGGTGGGCGTGAGCTGGAAACAGAACCTGGTCATGGCCGACATTCTGGTCATCCCTAAAGGCTCGAAAAACAAGGCCGCCGCCATGAAGTTTTTGGCCAACGCCAGCAGCGCCAAAGGACAAGCTGACTTCTCCAACCTGACCGCCTATGCGCCGGTCAACATCGACAGCGTGGCGCGCCTGGATTCGGTGCTCGCCCCTAACCTGCCGACTGCCTACGCCAAGGATCAGATCACTCTTGATTTCGCGTACTGGGCCAAGAACGGTCCGGCCATCGCGACACGGTGGAACGAATGGCTGGTCAAATGAAAATGACGGCAACAGCGTCCCGTCAACCCACGCCGACCGGGAGCGCCACTGGCGCTGCCGGGGCGGTTCCCGGCAAGGCGGCTGTGATGAACCAATCCCCTTCCCTGACACAGCGCTGGCGCGGTTCAAGCAACCTGATCCCCGCCCTGCTGTTTCTCGGCCTGTTCTTTCTGGCGCCGCTGATTGGTCTGCTGCTGCGGGGCGTGCTGGAGCCGGTACCGGGCCTGGGTAACTACGAACAACTGTTCGCCAACTCGGCTTACGCCCGGGTCTTGCTCAACACCTTCTCGGTGGCCGGGCTGGTGACCCTGTTCAGCTTGCTGCTGGGCTTTCCTCTGGCGTGGGCGATCACGCTGGTGCCTCGTGGCTGGGGCCGCTGGGTCCTCAACATTGTGCTGCTGTCGATGTGGACCAGCCTGTTGGCGCGGACCTATTCCTGGCTGGTGCTGTTGCAGGCGTCCGGTGTAATCAACAAAGCGCTGATGGCAATGGGCATCATCGATCAGCCACTGGAAATGGTGCACAACCTGACCGGCGTGGTGATCGGCATGAGTTACATCATGATCCCGTTCATCGTGCTGCCGTTGCAGGCGACCATGCAGGCCATTGACCCGATGATTCTGCAGGCCGGTTCGATTTGCGGCGCCAGCCCCTGGACCAACTTCTTCCGGGTGTTCCTGCCGCTGTGCCGGCCGGGGCTGTTTTCCGGTGGCCTGATGGTATTTGTGATGTCCCTCGGTTACTACGTGACCCCGGCGCTGCTGGGCGGCGCGCAGAACATGATGCTGCCCGAATTCATCATTCAGCAGGTGCAGTCGTTTCTCAATTGGGGACTGGCCAGCGCCGGTGCAGCCTTGCTGATCGTGATCACGCTGGTGTTGTTCTACTTCTACCTGAAGCTCCAGCCGGAATCCCCGGTTGGCGCCAGCAACGCGAGGTAAGCCGTCATGCTCCTGACCCCCAATGCCATGAGCCGGCGCATGCGTTTCGGCCTGTATTTCACGACTGGTTTGATCGCGCTGTTCCTGCTGTTGCCGATCGTGTTCATCGTGCTGCTGTCCTTCGGCTCCTCCCAGTGGCTGGTGTTTCCGCCGCCGGGCTGGACGCTGAAATGGTACGGCCAGTTTTTCTCCAATCCCGATTGGATGAACGCAGCCATGGCCAGCCTCAAGGTCGCCGTGCTGACCACGATCTGCGCTGTAGCCCTGGGTTTGCCGACCGCTTTTGCCCTGGTACGCGGGCGCTTTCCAGGACGGGAAATGCTCTACGGTCTGTTCACCCTGCCGATGATCGTGCCGCTGGTGATCATTGCGGTGGCGGTGTACGCGCTGTTTCTCAAACTCGGCTACACCGGAACGATGTTCGCTTTCGTGGTTAGCCACGTCATCGTAGCGCTGCCGTTCACTATCATCTCGATCATCAACTCGCTGAAGCTGTTCGATCAGTCCATCGAGGATGCCGCGGTGATCTGCGGCGCCTCGCGACTGCAAGCGGTGTTCAAGGTGACCTTTCCGGCAATCCGCCCGGGCATGGTCGCCGGTGCGCTGTTCGCGTTCCTGGTGTCGTGGGATGAAGTGGTGCTGAGCGTGATGATGGCCAGCCCTACCCTGCAAACCCTTCCCGTAAAAATGTGGACCACCCTGCGCCAGGACCTGACACCCGTGATCGCCGTCGCTTCGACGCTGCTGATCGGCCTCTCGGTATTGGTCATGGTCATCGCCGCCGCCGTTCGCCGGCGCAATCAAATCAGCGCCTGAGCGCACAGGAGTACGACATGAGTGCCGTCATCAAAGATTCCGCGCAGCAGAACGACAAACCGCTGGTCAGCCTGCGCAACCTGAATAAGTACTACGGCGACTTTGCCGCCGTGGACGACATCTCGCTGGACATCAAGGACGGTGAATTCCTGACCTTCCTCGGCTCCAGCGGCTCCGGCAAAAGCACTACCCTGTCGATGCTTGCCGGCTTCGAAACCCCGAGCAGCGGCGAGATCCAGGTCAATGGCCAGTCGCTGGTCAACGTACCGCCGCACAAGCGTGATATTGGCATGGTGTTCCAGCGTTATTCGCTGTTTCCGCACCTGTCGGTGCGCGAGAACATCGCGTTTCCGCTGGCCATCCGCAAGCTGGCCGCCAGCGAGCGTGAGCACCGGGTCGACGCCATGCTCAAACTGGTGCAACTGGAACAATTCGCCCATCGCCGCCCTTCACAACTTTCCGGTGGGCAGCAGCAACGGGTGGCGATCGCTCGGGCGCTGGTTTATGAACCACGCATTCTGCTGATGGACGAACCCCTTGGCGCACTGGACAAAAAGCTGCGTGAAGACTTGCAGGATGAACTGCGCCAGCTGCATCGGCGTCTGGGCATCACCATCATTTACGTGACCCACGACCAGGAAGAAGCCATGCGTTTGTCTCAGCGCATCGCGATTTTCAGTCACGGCAAAATCGTTGGATTGGGCAGCGGCTTTGACCTGTATCAGAACCCGCCAAATGCCTTCGTTGCCTCGTTCCTTGGCAACTCCAACTTCCTCAAGCTCAAGGCTCAGGGCAATGCGGTGGCTTCGTTTGAAGGTCAGTCTCTGTCGATTCGACTGACCGCCGGGTTGCAGACTGATCAGGATGTTTTGCTGATGGTGCGGCCGGAGAAAGCGTTGGCCTTGAGTGTCGAGCAGGCCGCCCAGGAACCGTTGGCGGCGGGCTGGAATGAAGTTTCGGCCAAGGTCGTGGAAGTGCTGTTTCTTGGTGAAAGCCAGACTTGCAGTGTGGTGACCTCGGGCGGTACGTCCATGACCGTTAAGGCGCTCTCTGCCGCGGGCATGCCGCTCAAGGCGGGCGATCCGGTTCGGGTGCGTTGGGCGACTGCGGATGCATGCGTTTATACCGAATGGGCTGAGAGCGATCTGAATAAGGCTGCTGGCGCTCATTGATCCTCAAGCGACCCATGCCAGTGGGCCGCACGTTATCTATCACCCTCGGGTCGCTGCAACGTCGGGTTGCGGCGGCCTTTTTTGATCTCACTATCCCCTCTGCCTGACTCATCACTTTCACGAGCAAAGGCCCCGGGATCACCACGAACACAGCATCCGTGCCCTGCTCCGAGCGGATGTGCATCTCCCTCTCGAATACATCCTTCAGCCAACAACGCCGTCGCCTGACTTCGCACTTTCGCGGGCAAGCCCGTTCCCGCAAGGATCTTCAGCGAACACAGCATCCCTGCCCCGCCCCGATAAAATGTGGGGGCCTGCTCGCGAGTACCACCACCCAGCCAACACCGTCGTCGCCCCTGACCAACCGCTTTCTCCAGCAAGCTCACACAGTGAATCTTGAGTGGGCACAGCATCCGAGCTTGGTACCGATCAAATGTGCGCCTTCAGCTCCCCCTCTGTTCGCCATCCAAACGAAAATGCCCGGCACAGGCCGGGCATCTCAGACGAACAGAAGACGGGTTTGATTAATCGGCATAACCGAGTCTGGAAGCTTTGCGCTCTTGCGCTTGACTGCGGGTAGCCAGGCAATAATACAACGGGCAAGTCACCACCAACCCCACCAGCCACGACAGATCAGCCCCTTCCACCAGATTGGCATACGGCCCGACATACAACGACGTATTGGCAAACGGCAGCTGCACAATAATCCCGATGAAATACGCAACGATCGCATGCAGATTGAAACACCCGTAAATCCCGCCATCCGCACGGAAGATCGAGGCAATGTCATAGCTGCCACGCTTGATCAGATAGAAATCAATCAGGTTGATCGACGCCCAAGGCACCAGCACCAGCAACAGCGCCAAAATCAGGCCGATGAACTGCGAGATGAAATCCGCCGAAGCGCCCAATGCGACGAGGCAGCACCCCGCCAGCACGACACTCGACAACACCACGCGCACCTTGATGCTCGGCGTCCACTGACTGGCGAAGGTCTGGATCGAGGTGATGATCGACAGCACCGCGCCATACAGATTCAAGGCGTTGTGGCTGATGATGTTGAGCAGAAACAGCACCATCAGGATCGGCCCCAGCCAGCCGGTTGACTGCTTCACTGCTGCCATCGCTTCGGTGCCTTCCGGAGTCGCCAGCACCGCCACCGCGCCGAAAGTGAACGACAAAATGGTGCCCAGGGTCGCGCCCAGATACGTGGCGAAGAACGGACGGGCGATCCCGATATCCGCCGGCAGGTAACGCGAGTAGTCCGACACATAAGGCGAGAAGCTGATCTGCCAGATGATCCCCAACGACACCGTTGCCAGCCAGCCCGACAGGTTAAAACCGCCACGGGTGAAGAAGTCCACCGGCAGGTCATGGGCGAAGATGTAAAGGAAACCGGCAAGCAAGGCACTGCCCATGACCCAGGTCCCGATGCGATTGAGGGTGTGAATGAAACGGTAACCGATCACCCCGATCGCGGTGGCGCTCAAGGCGCCGATGAGGATGCTCGCCGGCACCGGAACCGAAGGCGCGATGCCGACAATGGACTTGCCGGCCAGCACGATGTTGGAGATGAAAAAGCCGATGTAGATGATCGCCGCAAAGAACACGATCAGCAGCGCACCATAACGACCGAACTGGCCGCGGCTCTGGACCATCTGCGGAATCCCCATGCGCGGCCCTTGCGCCGACGCCAGGGCAATCACCAGACCGCCGACCATATGCCCGAGCGCAATCGCCAACAGCCCCCAGAACAGGTCAAGGTGGAACACTTGAACCACCATGGCGCCGGTCACGATGGGCAGCGGTGCAATGTTGGTACTGAACCATAAAGTGAAAAGGTCGCGGGCCTTCCCGTGGCGTTCCGCGAGTGGGACGTAATCGACCGTGTGATTCTCGATCAGGGGGTCTTGCCGGGACATCTGGGACATGTGCATGAACTCTAGTTTGTCTGATCTTATAGTTGTACGAAGCCAAACCGGGGGAGCTCTTTGGCTGCCCCTCAGATGCCGGTCATATTATGGTATTCCATCTTTTTAACAAGACTGCTCCGGTCTTTTAGCACCTATCTGAGCCGCAATACTCAAGCATCAGCGCCCGTTTAAACGGGCTACAAGCCCCGTAAACATTGGCTACAAGACCAAAGACGTACGTTTATCGGGTCAAAAAAAAAGCCCTTGCAAACTATGTATTACGGTATACCATCAGACCTACAAACACATAAAAACCCGCATTACACCGCCAGAGGACCGTCCCATGATCGATGCCGCCATCTACAAACAAGTGATGGGTTCGTTTCCTTCCGGGGTGACTGTGATCACCACGCTGGATGACGATGGCCAAATCGTCGGCCTGACCGCCAGCGCCTTCAGCTCGCTGTCCATGGACCCGGCCCTGGTGCTGTTCTGCCCCAACTACAGCTCCGATTCCTATCCGGTACTGATCAAGAACAAACGCTTTGCCATTCACGTCCTGTCCGGCGGCCAGCAGAGCGAAGCCTATGCTTTCGCGCGCAAAGGCAAAGACAAGGCGCAAGGCATCGAATGGACCTTGAGCGAACTGGGCAACCCGATTCTGGCCAACGCCACGGCAGTGATCGAATGCGAGCTGTGGCGCGAATACGAAGGGGGCGACCACGCGATCATGGTCGGCGCGGTGAAGAACCTGATCGTGCCCCAGCAGAACGCCGGGCCACTGGTGTATTGCCACGGCAAAATGGGCGCCCTGCCCGTGCTCGCCTGATTCGACAATACTCAGAGATAGCTTGCGTACATCGCGAATATCCAGACTCCAATAATCAGCCCGGTCGACTCTCGATCGACCGGCCAACAACAAAAGATCCGAGGTAAGCGTCATGAAGTTTTCCCTGTTCGTGCACATGGAACGTTGGGACGAAAGCGTCAGCCACCGTCAGCTGTTCGAAGACTTGACCGAACTGACCCTGATGGCCGAAGCCGGCGGTTTCAGCACCGTCTGGATCGGCGAACACCACGCCATGGAATACACCATCTCGCCGAGTCCGATGCCGCTGCTGGCCTACCTGGCCGCCAAAACCACCACCATTCACCTCGGCGCCGGCACCATCATCGCGCCGTTCTGGCACCCGTTGCGGGTCGCCGGCGAATGTGCGCTGCTGGACGTGATCAGTAACGGTCGCATGGAAGTCGGTCTGGCCCGTGGCGCCTATCAAGTTGAATTCGATCGTATGGCCGGCGGCATGCCCGCCTCCTCCGGCGGCCAGGCGCTGCGCGAGATGGTTCCGGTGGTGCGCGCCCTGTGGCAAGGCGATTACGCTCACGATGGCGATATCTGGAAATTCCCGACGTCCACCAGCGTGCCGAAGCCGATCCAGAAGCCCAATCCGCCGATGTGGATCGCCGCCCGCGACCCGGACTCGCATAACTTCGCCGTGGCCAACGGCTGCAACGTCATGGTCACGCCGCTGATGAAGGGCGACGAAGAAGTCCTCGACCTGAAGAACAAATTCCAGGCGGCCTTGGACAACAATCCGGACGTACCACGTCCGCAACTGATGGTGCTGCGTCACACCCACGTTCACGCGGTCGATGACCCCGAAGGCTGGAAAGTCGGGGCCAAGGCGATCTCCAGGTTTTATCGCACCTTTGATGCCTGGTTTGGCAACAAGGAAGTGCCGATCAACGGTTTCCTGGCGCCGAGCCCGGAAGAGAAGTTCGCCGAGCGCCCGGAGTTCAAACTGGAGAGCCTGCACAAGACCGCCATGATCGGCACCCCGGAAGAAATCATCCCGCGCATCAAGTACTACCAGGAACTGGGGGTCGACGAGTTCAGCTTCTGGTGCGATAACAGCCTGCCCCACGCGGAGAAGAAAAAATCCCTGGAGCTGTTCATCAAACACGTGGTCCCGGCGTTCCGCTGAGCCCACCACCCTGCCCTTCGGACGCGAAGCCGGGGGGCTGACTGACGTGTAGGGTCGATTCCAATGATCAATGATCGCCGCCCATCACTCGCCCTTCCCTCCGGCGCCGAGCAGGCTTACCTGCGCGGCGAATGGACCGCTTCGCATCTCCATTTCAAGCGCCTGCGCGCCAGCGTTACCGCCAAGCAGAACGGCTTCTGGCAACCCGTTTACTGAGCCACCCGAACTGGAATTCACGCACTCCACGTCTCGTCATCACGAGGCGTGCCCGGTGCATTGTGCTTCGCCCATGATCAGGTTTGCTCAATGAACAATAAAAACGCGCTGTTGATCATCGACATGCAGCAGGAGGACGGTTTCGTCCTGGAAAACCTCGACACGGTGGTGACCCACACCGCCGCTCTGCTCGAGACCGCCCGCCATCAACGGGTGCCTGTCATCTATACCCGCCACATCAATCAGGCCGACGGCAGTGACTTGCCGCGCGGCGAACCGCGAACGGCTGACGGCGGCCCCAGCAGCTATCGCGCCGGCACCCGGCAAGTGGAAATCATCGAACGTCTGGCGCCGCAGCCTGATGAACTCATTATCGACAAGGGCCGTTACAGCGCCTTCCACCGCACCGACCTGGACGCCCGACTCAAGGCACTCGAGGTCGATACCCTGATCGTCTGTGGCGTGTTGACCGATGTCTGCGTACTGAGCACGGTGTTCGATGCTTTCGCCCTGGGTTATCACATTCGGCTGGTCAGCGACGCCTGCACCGCGACCACACTGGCAGGACACTACTCGGCGCTGCTGATCATGGCCAACTGGGTGTACGCCCTGGAAATCCTGACCTGCGCCGAATGCCTGCGAGCCCTGGAGAACCGCGATTATCTAAGCCTGATTCCAGAGCGCCCGAATCTGTTCGCCCACCAGCCCCATGAGCTGGAAAGCACCATCGCCCGTTTGCAAACCCGCCTCGTCCGGACTCAGGAGTGATCGTCATGCAAGTCGAAAAACGCAGCATCGATTTTATCCCCGAGGCCGAACGCCACGGCCAACCGGGCTCGTTGTTCTTCATCTGGTTCGGCGCCAACATGAACATCACCACCATTGCGTCCGGCGTGTTGCCGGTGGTCATGGGGCTCAATCTGTTCTGGAGCGCACTGGCGATCATCATCGGCTCGCTGCTGGGCGCGATTTTCATGGCCTCCCATTCTGCCCAGGGGCCGAAACTGGGCATCCCGCAAATGATCCAGAGCCGGGCGCAATTCGGCATATTGGGGGCAGTGCTGCCGCTTCTGTTTGTGATGCTGATCTACCTGGGGTTCTTTGTCAGCAATACCTTGCTCGCCGCCCAGGCCCTGGAGTCCGTCAGCCCGCTGCCGGCCACCGGCAACATCTACCTGATCGGGGCGTTGTGCTTTGTCGTCGCGCTCTATGGTTATCGCCTGATTCATCGTCTGCAGAAATGGCTGTCGCTGCTTTCGCTGCTGGTGTTCATCGCCGCGACGGTACTCGCCTTGAAGCTGCCGATCCCGGCCGAACAATGGCTGGCAACGGGCTTCTCGTTGTCGAAATTTCTGGTGGCGGTGAGCATCGCAGTCACCTGGCAACTGTCCTATGCGCCTTACGTGGCCGACTATTCGCGCTACCTGCCGAGCAGCACACCGACCGCCAAGGTGTTCTGGTACAGCTACGCCGGCACGGTCAGCGGTGGTGCCTGGATGATGATTCTCGGGGCGATCCTCAGCGTCGGTATCACCGATTTTTCCAGCAACGTCGGCAGCCATGTCGCCGGGCTGTTTGGTGGCGGCGCGCTGCTGCTGTTCGTCTTCATCGTCTATGGCCAGGTGTCTATCAATGTGTTCAACCTGTACGGCGCCTTCATGTCGACCATCACCGTGATCGAACCCTTTGCCCGGCTCAAGGTGACGCCTCGGGTGCGCGGCCTGTTCATGCTGGTGATCAGCCTGGTCGCCACGGCCTTGTGCACCATCAGTCAGGACGACTTCATCACCTTCTTCCTCAACTTCATTTTCTTCATGAGCTATTTCCTGATCCCTTGGACGGCAATCAATCTGGTGGATTACTACTGCCTGCGCAAAGGCCAGTACCGGATCGATGACATCTTCGACAAGAACGGGATCTACGGGCGCGTCAACTGGATCGCCTGCGGCAGTTTCGTGCTGGCAATCGCCCTGGAAATCCCCTTCATGAACACCACGTTGTATGTCGGCCCGGTGGCCAACGCCCTGGATGGCGTAGACCTGGCCTGGATCGTCGGGTTGCTGGTGCCGGCCCTCAGCTATTATTGGTTGATGAAACTCGGCAAGCGCGCCCAAGGAGTCGGCGAATTGTCCTGATAACCCCCTGAAAGCCAATGCCGGGTGCGATGCCCGGCGTTGTACCCTCGCGCAACGGTGTATTCAGCGCCCTTGCCAATCCATGCAGCGCTCGAAAATCGCGCCCTCGCCAATCCATGCAGCGCTCGAAAATCGCCCCCTCGATACCCCGTACTTCCCGTATATCGGCATAGATCCCCACACCCTTTCCCCAGACATGCTTGATCGGCTGATCGGCGCAGCGTATCCGGTAGTTGGGTGTGAAGGGTTCCTGCCGTGACAAGGCATATTGCACCTCGCGCCAGACGTAATCGGCATCCTGGGCCAGGATCAGGCTGTTGTAGGTTGACTCATGGTTGTCCACCAACCGCTCCGATGGATACCCGGTCAGTTGCAGGCAACCGACACTGACGAATTCCATGGTCCCGTCGCCGTAGTTGCGGCCGCGATAGATCTGCCCCGGCATGCTGCCTAGCAGGCTCATGCTGCTGCGCTGGCTGACCTGCAAGGCAATCTCGCGGCGCTTGTGCGCGGTAATGTCCCCGGCCCCCAGATAAAAACCCTGAGCCCCGCGTTTGAGGCTGACGTCGAACAAGCGCAGTTCCCCCGAAGGGTGAACAAAACGCAGCCGCTGGTTGAAGGAGGTCTCGGGGCGGCGACGCAACTCATGCAGCGCCTGGCACCACAATGAACGGTCTTCGTGGTGCAACGTTGCATTCCTTACCCGGTAGATCCATCAGCTCGACCCAGGCCAGGTTGAAGTGCGCGATCTGCCCTTTATCGCACAGTTCGAGCAACGCCGCCGGAAAGTCGATCCATCAAGTGCAAGGGCAGTGTCTGCACAAATGCCTCTGGCCGTTCCATCATCTAATGACGCTCCTCGTGTCTCACCGACGCGCCGTTGTGCACCCACGCCGCCAGCTCCAGGCGCGAACGCAGGCTGAGCTTCTGCAAGAGATTCCTCACATAGATTTTGACCGTGCCGTCGCTGATCCCCAGTTCCCGGCCGATCTGTTTATTGCTCATGCCAGCGGCGATCAGGCCAAGGTCTGCCCCTCGCGCTCGGTCAGGTTGCCGGTGTCGAGCGGATCCGAATCGTGTGCAGGCCGGGTCACCGATTCGCCCTCATCGGCCAGCAGCGCAACCAGGGTTGAATCCAGAACGATCGCACCCTTGTGGCAATTGCGCATGTAGGCCAACAACGCATCGGGCTCGGTTTTCTTGAGCACATAACCACTGGCCCCCAGGCGCGGGGCCGTCAACAGCTCGGCGCGATCCATCAAAGCGGCACCACCACCTGGCAGTCCAGACGCAACTACCGCAGCTCACCGAGCACCTGCAAACTGCTCAAGCCGGGCATGTGCAGATCAAGCAAGACCTGCTGCGGCGTCAGGCTCACGGCCAGGTTGGTGCCTTCTCGGCCACTGGAGGCCTGTCCCACCACTTCGAAGTCGTCACTGGCGCCGTACAGTTGTGCCAGGCGTTTGCGAAATAACGGGTGATCATCGACCAGGTCGTGCAGTCCATCGAAGCGCCCCTGTCGTTGCAGGCCAACTGCTCGGTCAGCATGGTGCACTCGCGCAGCGTCGATGTACCGGCGTTGTGCAGGTTGGCGGACATCGTGGTCGCGGCGGTGGGTCGTCCTGAGATGATCGACGCCAGCTGGCTCAAATCCGGGGCGGTGGTGATCGATGTCGGCATCAATCGCATTGCCAGTGAGTCCGGCAATCGGCTGGTAGGCGATGTCGATTACGCCAGTGCTCGCACCGTCAGCCGTGCGGTCACGCCGGTTCCAGGAGGCGTGGGGCCGATGACCATTGCGTATCTGCTGAAGAACACCCTGATCGCCAGTCAATTGCAGCGTGCTGCCGAAGCGCGCGGGCGAAAGTCGATCAGTGATGCAGCGTTGAGCTGAGCACCACGAAAACGGCCCACTCGAAGGTGGGCCGTGTCGTTCAATAGTAACTATCAGTGGTTGTAGGCACTCTCGTTGTGTTCAGCCAGATCCAGCCCCATGTCCTCCACCGATTCATCGGCACGCAAGCCTATGACCGCGTTGATCGCCTTGAGAATGACCCAACTGATGGCAAAGCAGTAAACCGTCGTCAGCAGCACGCCCTTGATCTGCGCCACGACCTGAGCGCCCATGCTCACGCCTTCCACCAACCCGCCCAGGGACGGCACGCAGAACACGCCGGTCAACACCGCGCCGATCATTCCGCCGATGCTGTGCAAGCCAAATACGTCGAGGCTGTCGTCATAACCGAAGCGGCGTTTCAGCACAGTGACGCTCAAGTAGCAGAACACCCCGCATAGCAGACCGATGGCCAACGCACCGCCTACGCCCACATACGCACACGCCGGAGTAATGCCGACCAAACCGGCCAAGGCACCACTGGCGAGGCCCAAAGCACTCGGTTTGCCAACCTTGAACCACTCGGTGAACATCCAGCCGAGAATGCCGGCGCACGCACCCAATTGAGTGTTGAGCATGACGATGCCAGAAGTGCCATTAAGGCCACCACCGGAACCGATGTTGAAACCGAACCAGCCAACCCAGAGCATCGCCGCACCGGCCATGGTCAGGCTCAGGTTGTGGGCGGGCATTGGCGTATTCTGGTAACCCTTGCGCTTGCCGAGAATCAGGCACGCGGCCAAAGCGGCGACACCGGCATTGATGTGCACGGCGGTGCCACCCGCGAAATCGAGTACACCCCAGTTATGCATCAAAGCGCCCGAACCACCCCAAACCATATGCGCCACCGGGGCATACACCAGAGTGAACCACAACGCCATGAACCACAGCGCTGCCGAAAACTTCATGCGTTCGGCGAATGCACCGGCAATCAGCGCCGGGGTGATGATCGCGAAGGTCATCTGGAAGGTCACGAACACGCCTTCCGGAATATCCCCCACCAAGCTCTCCGGGGTCATGCCGGCCAGAAAGGCCCGGCTCAAACCACCGACGAAACTGTTGAACGTCACCTGCCCCTCGACCATGCCGGTGCTATCGACCACCATGCTGTAGCCATAGATCACCCACAGAACGCCGACCAGGCCGGCGATGCCGAAGCACTGGGTAAACAGCGAGAGCATGTTTTTCGCCCGCACCAGACCGCCGTAAAACAATGCGAGGCCCGGCAGACACATGAACAGCACCAGCACCGCGGCGGTCACCATCCAGGAGGTGCTGCCGGTGTTCAATGTGGGTGCGTCGGCCGCCTGGGCGAGCGGCGCGAGTGCGCCGGCCGCCAATAAGACAAGAAGGGATTTGCCGAGAAGACGATTGACCATGTTCAAAGCTCCTGCAAAGGAATGGTAGGTGTCTGGCAGCGAGCAGTTGTTATTTCATGGGCCTCTTGGCGGGCCCCTCAATCTGTGGCGAGCGAGCTTGCTCGCGCTGGGTTGCGAAGCGGCCCAAAAATCTTTGCGAGTGCTGCGCACTCGAGCGGGAGCAAGCTCCCTCGCCACAGTTTTTTGTCAGTAACCGGTACCGGAACCCGGAACCCAATTGGTCCCCGCCAATGGCACCCGGGCCATGGCCGCCGACTCCACAGTCAACGCCACCAGATCCTCGGGATCGAGGTTGTGCAGATGCGACTTGCCGCAAGCCCGGGCCATGGTCTGGGCTTCCAGCACCATGACGCGCAGGTAGTTGGCTAAGCGACGGCCACCCTCCACCGGATCCAGTCGTTTGGACAGTTCCGGGTCCTGTGTGGTGATCCCGGCCGGGTCGCGACCGTTCTGCCAGTCGTCGTAGAAACCGGCGGCCGAGCCGATTTTCTTCAGTTCATCGTCCAGGCGTGGATGGTTATCGCCCAAGGCAATCAGCGCCGCCGTCCCGATGGCCACCGCATCCGCACCCAGCGCCATCGCCTTGGCGACGTCGGCACCGTTGCGAATCCCTCCGGAAACGATCAGCTGAACCTTGCGATGCATGCCCATCTCTTGCAAAGCCTGTACTGCTTGCGGGATGGCGGACAAAATCGGGATCCCCACGTGTTCGATAAATACTTCCTGGGTCGCCGCCGTCCCGCCTTGCATGCCATCGAGCACAATCACATCCGCCCCAGCCTTCACTGCCAACTTGACGTCGTAATACGGCCGGCTGGCGCCGATTTTCACGTAGATCGGTTTTTCCCAGTCGGTGATTTCCCGCAGCTCGGCAATCTTGATCGCCAGGTCATCCGGGCCGGTCCAGTCCGGGTGACGGCAGGCGCTGCGCTGGTCGACACCGATCGGCAAGGTGCGCATGCCGGCCACACGCTCGGTGACTTTCATCCCCAGCAACATACCGCCGCCACCGGGTTTGGCGCCCTGCCCCAGGACGATTTCAATCGCGTCAGCCTTGCGCAGGTCGTCCGGGTTCATGCCGTAGCGCGACGGCAAATACTGATAGACCAAATGCTGCGACTGGCCGCGTTCCTCCGGGGTCATGCCGCCGTCACCGGTGGTGGTGCTGGTGCCAGCGATGGTCGCGCCACGGCCCAGGGCTTCCTTGGCATTGGCCGACAAAGCACCGAAGCTCATGCCGGCGATGGTCACCGGAATCTTCAGGTGGATCGGCTTCTTGGCGAAGCGGTTGCCGAGGATCACATCGGTGCCGCACTTCTCCCGATAGCCTTCCAGCGGGTAACGCGAAACGCTGGCGCCGAGCAGCAGCAAGTCATCGAAGTGCGGCAATTTGCGCTTGGTGCCACCGCCGCGAATGTCGTAGATGCCGGTTTCCGCGGCACGCTGGATTTCCTGAATGGTCAGGCGGTCGAAGGTGGCTGACTCGCGCAGTACGGGAGCCGCTTTTTGGCTGATAGGGTCATTCATATCTGTTCTCCTCGCGCGGATCAGTACGCGGACGCGTTATCGACTTTGAAGTTGTACAACTGACGGGCCGAACCGTAGCGCTTGAAGTCAGCCGCCTTATGCTCGAAACCGGCGCGATTGAGCAGCCCTTGCAGCTCTTCCAGGTGCTCGGCGCGCATCTCTTTCTCGATGCAGTCCGAGCCGAGGGACTCGACGGTACCTTTGACGTAAATGTGGGTTTCGTACAACGAATCGCCCAGCGCATCGCCGGCATCACCGCAGACCACCAGCCGTCCGGCCTGGCCCATGAAACAGCTCATGTGGCCGATGTTGCCACCGACCACAATGTCGATTCCCTTCATGGAAATCCCGCAACGCGCCCCGGCATCACCTTCAATCACCAGCAAGCCGCCATGGGCCGTGGCACCCGCCGCCTGCGAGGCGCTGCCTTTGACCCGAACGTAGCCGGACATCATGTTCTCGGCGCAACCGACACCAACATTGCCGTGGACGGTGATCGAGGCCTTTTGATTCATGCCCGCGCAGTAGTAACCGGCGTGGCCCTGGATATCGATGGACACGGCTTCATTCACCCCGACCGCGAGGTTGTGCTTGCCATCAGAGTGAGTCACCAGCCACTCGTGATCGGTCACGTTATTGACCTGATCGTGCAGCGCCTGATTGAGGTCACGCACGGTGGCAGTGGAAAGATCGATGGTTTTCATATGTGCGCTCCTTAAGCTGACTCGCGTTCCCAGATGTACATTGTGGCCGGTGCCGGCTCCCAGACCCTGGCGTGTTCGATGCCCGGCAGGCTCGACAGCGCCTGATACTCGGAGGCCATGGCCACGTAGTCGTCGGTCTCGGCGAGGATCGCCGGCTTGCAGGCAATCGGGTCGCGGATTACGGCAAAACCGTTGCGGGTGCCGATGGCGAAGGTGAAGAAACCGTCGAGATCCTCCAGCGAGTGATCCAGCGCTTCTTTCAGTGAGTCGCCCTGCTGCAGGCGCCAGGTCAGGTAGCCGGCGGCCACTTCGGTGTCGTTGTCGGTTTCGAAGTGAATGCCTTCGCGCTTGAGTTCCTGACGCAGGCGGAAGTGATTCGACAGCGAGCCGTTGTGCACCAGGCACAGGTCGGCGCCGGTGGAAAATGGGTGACTGCCTTCCATGGTCACCGCGCTTTCGGTGGCCATGCGGGTGTGACCAATGATGTGGCTGCCCTTCATGCCGGCCAAGCCGAAGCGTTGGGAAATCTCCTGGGGCAAGCCCATACCCTTGAGAATTTCGATGCTTTGCCCGGCGCTCATGATGCGCAGGCTCGGTGCCAGTTCGGCGAGGGCCAGACGTACCGGCGCCTCTTCGGCATGAATCTTCAGCACCGCGGCACTGGCGTTCTGGAACCAGTCCAGCGAACAGCCAAGGCGCCCTTCCAGTTCGCCCATCAGGGTTTTCCAGTCGAAGCCTTCGGTGGTCGCCTGCAAGGTCAGCTTGACCCAGCCGTCCGCCACTTCATCGCCATAAATGGCGAAGCCGGCACTGTCCGGGCCACGATCGGTCATGGCCTGCAACATCGGTTCGAAGAGCTTGCCGAGCTGGGATTCCAGCTGCGGATTTTTCAGGTAAAGACCTACGATTCCACACATATCAAGTCTCCTTCGGAGGCAGCGAACGCCCGGCGCCGTGCCGGGTGCCCGAATGGTTGTCGATGCAACAAATCAGAAAAATTCGGTGTAGCGCTGGATCTCCCAATCGGAGACGTGGCGGCTGTATTCCACCCACTCCATGCGCTTGAGCTTGATGAACTCGCCAACGATTTGCGGGCCGAGCACCTCGGCGAACAACGGGTCGGCTTCGAGCGCGTCGCAGGCTTCCTTGAGCGATTGCGGCAGGGTCTTGATGCCCCGCGCGGCGATCTGCTCGAGGCTCAGGCTGTAGAGGTTTTCGTTGCAGACATGGTCGATTTCCAGCTGGCGGTCGATGCCGTCCAGGCCGGCAGCGATGATCGCGGCGCTGACCAGATAGGGATTGCACCCCGCGTCCGGCAGACGGAATTCAAGACGGCCGTAAGGCACCCGCACCATGGCTGAACGGTTGTTGGCGCCGAAGGCAATGAAGGCTGGCGCCCAGGTCGCACCGGACAACGAATTGCCCACCACCAGTCGCTTGTAGGAGTTGACCGTCGGTGCGGCGAAAGCACACAGCGCCGGGCCGTGGGCAAGCAAGCCGGCGGCGAAGTGATAGGCCATTTTCGACAGCCCCATACCGCTCGGATCGCTGGCGTCATGGAACAGGTTCTTGTTGTCGGCGCTGCTGATCGACAGGTGAAAGTGCATGCCATTTCCCGCGCGCTTCGGGTCCGGCTTGGGCATGAACGAGCAGATCATCCCCAGGTCATTGGCGATCTCGCCGGCAGCCATGCGAAAGAAGGTGAAGCGGTCCGCCGAGGTCATGGCGTCGCTGTAGGTGTAGTTGATCTCGAACTGGCCGTTGGCGTCCTCGTGGTCGATTTGATAGACCTCGAAATCCACCGCCTGCAAGGCTTCGGTCAGCCGTTCGAGGAACACCCGGGAGCGCGACAGGCCTTTGTAGTCGTAGCAAGGCTTGTCCAGGTTGTCGCTGAGGTCGACCAGTTGCAGTTTGCCCAGCTCGTCGCGACGCATCAGGTTGAACTCGGGCTCCAGACCGGTGTTGAGGGTCCAGCCCTTTTCTTCCAGGCGTTGCACTTGTTGCTGCAGCACATAACGGCTGTCATACGGATGCGGCTTACCATCGACGTGGCCGACGCACACCACCCGTCCGTAACCCGGCTGCCACGGCACTGGAGTCAGGGTGGACAAGTCGCCGCGAGCCATGAAGTCCGGGCCGTGGGGCTCCATGCCCATGCCACTGATCGCGAACCCGGCAAAACCCGCCCCCTCTTCGGCGACGGTCTTGAGCCCACAAATCGGCACCGACTTGGTCTTGGCCRCACCGTGAATATCCACAAATTGCGCAAGCACGTACTTGATCCCGTGCTTGTCGATGATGCGCTGGGTTTCTGCTGGCAACATTGCTCGTCACTCCTCGCGAAAGGCAAAACATTCTGGATGGGCCTTGACCGTCTTTTTATTCCTAAAAAGAAAGTTATTTTCCCAATAGGAATGCAAAGCCCTTGCCAGATTCGCGAGTGCAACGCTGATACGCCGTGAAAGGCGCTTTTGTGCTGTATATATGGGAAAATTCTTTTCCCTGTGGGAATACTGCAAAGATGAATGCGAGCCGAACGCCGCGATTTGCACTTTCTCAGTGCGAAACTAATATTACTGAACGGAAAGTGTGCAGGATCTGATGACTATGTCGACCGAAACCGCCCCGCGCCTCAAGCTTGAGCAATATCTGGGTTTGCAGATCAAGCGCCAGCGCCAGGCCCAGGACCTGAAATTGTCTGACGTGGCCAAGATTGCCGATATCAGTCAGGGCATGTTGAGCAAGATCGAAAACGCCCAGGTGTCTACCAGCCTCGATACCCTGAGCCGTCTATGCGATGTGCTCGGCCTGCCACTGTCCAAGTTGTTCAGCGAATACGACCAGCAAGACGGTAGTGCGCTGTTGGTCAAGGCTGATCAGGGCATGGAAGTGGTGCGCCGTGGCACCGAGAAAGGCCATACCTACCATCTGCTCAACCACACCCGCGGGCCGAAGAAGAGCTTCGAGGCCTACATGGTCAGCATGGATGACGCGAGTGAGGAGTTTCCGACCTTCTCTCACCCCGGCACCGAATTCCTCCACCTGCTGGAAGGTGAACTGATCTATCGCCACGGCAATCAGCTGTACCACATGGAAGCTGGCGACAGTCTGACGTTCGAAGGCGAAATCCCCCACGGCCCCGAGCAACTGGTGCAGGTGCCGATCCGCCTGCTGTCGATCATGAACTACGGTTCCGACAAAGAATAACGCCCCTCTTCCCCCGCTCTGCCCTGCCTCGAGGCCGACCCACTGTCGGCCTCGCGTATTTTCCTATCAGTTAAAAAACTTTCTTAAAAGCTCTGGACTCGGCGCGACCATTCCCCTATAAAGCCACAAACAGGAATAATTTATTCCCTACAAGAAAATTCGCTCATGGATGAGCCTGCTGTCCGCTAATGATTTTTTTCGCTATGCGATGAGCTGCCGCCATCATCCCGAGGACGTGTCATGCAACACGAAAAAAACCATTTCATCATCAAGATCACCTGTCCCGCGGTGTCCGGCATCGTCGCTGCCGTCACCACCTATCTGGCGGACAACAGTTGCTACATCGGGGAGATGGCGCAATTCGACGACGACTTCAGCGGCCGGTTTTTCATGCGCGCAGTGTTCCGCTTCAATGACGGCCACCAAGGCGACCTGCAACAGATCAAGGACGGTTTCACCGACGTCGCCCAAGCGTTCGACATGACCTGGGAATTGCACGACACCCGCGAGCCGATGCGTGTGCTGCTGATGGTCAGCAAGTTCGACCATTGCCTGACCGACCTGCTCTACCGCTACCACAAGGGCGAGATGGACATGACCATCACCGCCATCGTCTCCAACCACCTCGACCTGCGGCCCATGGCCGAACGCGAGGGCATTCGCTTCATCTACTTGCCGGTGACGAAGGAAACCAAGGCCCGACAGGAAGCCGAGCTGATGAAGATCGTCGACGAAACCGGCACCGAACTGGTGGTGTTGGCGCGCTACATGCAGATCCTCTCCGATGACCTGTGCAAGCAACTCTCGGGGCGGGCGATCAACATTCACCATTCGTTCTTGCCCGGCTTCAAAGGTGCCAAGCCTTATCACCAGGCCTACCAGCGTGGTGTGAAACTGATCGGCGCCACCGCCCATTACGTCACCAGCGACCTCGACGAGGGACCGATCATTGAGCAGGAAGTACAGCGGGTCGATCACGTCTACCTGCCCGACGATCTCGTGGCCACCGGCCGTGACACCGAAACCGTGGCCCTGTCCAAGGCGGTCAAGTACCACCTGGAGCACCGGGTTTTCCTCAACCAGGACAGAACGGTGATCTTCCGGTGAACGCACACAAACTGATCGACGGCAAAGCCACCGCCGCCCGTGTCCTGGTACAGGTCCGCAAGGACGTGGAGCGCCTGCGCGAGCAAGACATTCAACCGGCGCTGGCGGTGATTCTGGTGGGCAACGACCCGGCCAGCCAGGTCTACGTGCGCAACAAAATCCTGCGCGCCGAAGAGGTGGGTATCCGCTCGCTGGAACATCGGCTTTCCACGGACACCAGCACTGAACAGTTACTCATTCTGATCGCCCGATTGAATGCCGATCGCTCGATCCACGGCATTCTTCTGCAACTGCCGTTGCCGGCTCATATCGATGAGTTGCGCGCACTGGAAGCTATCGCCCCGGACAAGGACGTTGACGGATTCCACAGTCAGAACGTCGGCGGCCTCAGCCAGGGACGCACCGTACTCGCGCCCTGCACGCCCAGTGGTTGTTTGTATTTGCTGGAACAAACCTGCGGCGATCTGCGCGGCAAGCACGCGGTGGTGATCGGCCGCTCGAATATCGTCGGCAAACCCATGGCAGCGTTGTTGCTGCAGGCTGACTGCTCGGTGACCGTCCTGCATTCGCGCAGCCAGGATCCGCAGGCCCTGTGCCGGCAGGCAGACATCGTCATCGCCGCCGTAGGTCGCCCAAGACTGATCGACGCCAGTTGGCTCAAGCCTGGCGCGGTGGTGATCGACGTCGGTATCAACCGTATCGAGGACGATGGCCGTAGCCGTCTGGTAGGCGACGTCGACTTCGACAGCGCCCTGACGCAAGTCGCGGCAATCACCCCCGTACCCGGAGGTGTCGGCCCGATGACCATCGCCTTTCTGATGAAAAACACCGTGACCGCAGCCCTTGCGCAACACCAGGCCCTACGCAGCCAATCGGAGGCCTTATGCCATTCAATCTATTGAAATACGGGCTGAGTTCGGAGTACCCGGTGGACGTGGATTTGCCGCCACCAAAGGAACTCAAATCTTGCTATGACGTGGTGATCATCGGCGCCGGCGGCCATGGTCTGGCCACCGCCTACTACCTGGCCAAGTACCACGGCATCACCAACATCGCGGTGCTGGAAAAGTCCTATCTGGGCGGCGGCAATACCGCGCGCAACACCGCAGTGATCCGCTCCAATTACCTGACCAGCGAAGGCGTGCGCTTTTATGCCGAGTCGGTGCGGATGTTCCAGTCGCTGTCCAACGAATTCGATTTCAACATCATGTACTCCGAGCGCGGCCAACTGACCCTGGCTCACACCGATGCCACGGTGCGTTCGTTCCGTCAGCGCGCCGAGGTCAACAAACACTTTGGCGGCCGTACCGAGATGATCGACCGTCAGCAGATTCGCGAACTGGTGCCCAGCCTCAACCTCGATCCCGGTCACTTGCCAGTGATCGCCGGTCTGTGGCACATCGACGGCGCCACCGCGCGCCACGACGCCGTGGCCTGGGGTTACGCCAAGCAGGCGGCCAAGCGTGGTGTGGAAATCCATCAGCTCACCGAAGTCCAGGACCTGATCATCGAGAACGGCGCCATCACCGCCGTGAAAACCAATCGCGGCACCATCAAGTGCGGTTGTGCAGTGCAGGCGATTGCCGGACACAGTTCCTTGTTGATGGCCAAGGCCGGGATCCGTTCGCCGATCCAGACCTTCCCGCTGCAAGCGATGGTCACCCAGCCGTTCAAACCGTTTCTCGATCCGCTGGTGAGCTCCTCCGCCCTGCACTGCTATGTGCAGCAGACCAGCCGCGGTGAAGTGGTGTTCGGTGGCGGCTCCGATCCCTATCCACTGTTCAATACACGCTCGACGCTGGACCTCAAGGAAAGCTTGCTGGCCCATGCCATCGAGATGTTCCCGTTCCTGGCCAACGCCAAGCTGATGCGCCAATGGGCCGGTATCACCGACATGACCCCGGATTACAGCCCGATCATGGGTCTGTCACCGGTGAAGAATTACTACCTCGACGCCGGCTGGGGCACTTGGGGTTTCAAGGCCACGCCGATCTGCGGCAAGACCATGGCCGAGTTGGTGGCCAGCGGCGGCAAGGTACCGGAGCTGATCAAACCCTTCGGCCTTGAGCGTTTCTCAACCTTCCAGCAAGTCAACGAAATGGGCGCCACGGCGGCCAGTCACTGACGGAGAGCGGACTATGAAAATCATGAATTGCCCGCTCAACGGGCCGCGCAATATCAGCGAGTTCACCTATGGCGGTGAATTCAAGCCGATGCCTGACCCGGTCAGTTGCAGCGACGCCGAATGGGCCGATTACGTGTTCAACACCGACAACCTCGCCGGTGTGGTGCGCGAATGGTGGATGCACACGCCATCCAGCTACTGGTTTCTCGCGGAGCGCCACACCGTCAGCGATGAAATCCTGCGCACCTTCGCCCCCAAAGAACTGTTCACCGCCCGCGTCGACTTCAGCGCCGCCAAGGAGATCGCAGGATGAATCGCCTACCCGCCCCCATGGGCTTGCTGATCGACCGTGATCAGCCGCTGGATTTCAGCTTCGACGGCCACCGCTACCAAGGCTTGCAAGGCGACAGCATCGCCAGCGCCCTGTTGGCCAACGGGCGTTTCCTGATCTCCCGTTCGTTCAAATACCATCGCCCGCGTGGCCCGCTGACCATGGCCGGCCAGGACGCCAACAGCCTGGTACAGTTGCCCGAAGAGCCCAACGTGCTGGCCGACGCACATGCGTTGTCCGCTGGGTTGCAGGTGACGGCGCAGAACGTCAACGGCTCGCTGGATAACGACAAGGACGCCTACCTCGGCAAGTTCTCGAAATTCATGCCGGTGGGTTTCTACTACCGTTCTTTCTACAAGCCCAAAGGCATGTGGAAAGTCTGGGAACCGATCATTCGCAAGAAGGCCGGCCTCGGTGTGCTCGACCTGACCTTCCGGCCCGAGTACTACGACAAGGCTTACCTTTTCACCGACCTGGCAGTCATCGGCGCAGGCCCCGCCGGGCTCCATGCGGCGCTGACGGCAGCCAACGCGGGGGCCAAGGTGTTGCTCATCGAGCAACAACCGGTGCTCGGAGGTTCGCTAACCTATGCCCGCTTCGATATCGAAGGCAACAGGGCTGAAAACCTGCGCCGCGAGCTGCTCGCTGCGGTAGAGCAACACGCCAATATCCAGATCCTGACCGAAGCCACTTGCAACGCCTGGTTCACCGACAACTATCTGCCGGTGATTCAGGGCAAACGCATGTACAAGGTCCGCGCCCGCCAGTGCCTGGTGTGCAGCGGGGCCTTCGATCAACCGGTTATCTTTCGCAACAACGACCTGCCGGGCGTGATGCTGACCAGCGCCGCGCAACGACTGATGAAACTGTATGCGGTCAAACCCGGTAAACGCGCCGTGGTGCTGACAGGCAACGATGACGGTTACCTCGCCGCGCTGGATCTGCATGACCAGGGCGTGGAGGTCGTCGCGGTGGTGGACCTGCGTCATGGTCCTTCGGACGAATCCTTGCTGCGCGCACTGGCGCAACGCAAGATCTACCATCAGAGCAACAGCACCGTCTATGAAGCCCAGCACGAGAAAGGCATGCGCCATATCAACGGCGTCGACGTGCGCAAGATCACCGCACAAGGCCAGGTCGCCGAGAGCGGGCAACACCTGGAGTGCGATTTACTGTGCATGTCCGCCGGTTACATGCCGGTCTATCAACTGCTGTGCCAGGCCGGCGGCAAACTGGCCTACGACGATCAGCGTGCCGAGTTCACTCTCAGCGGCCTGCCAAAGAATCTGAATGTCGCCGGCTCGGTCAACGGTCGTCACCAGCTGGATAACGTGATTGCCGATGGTGTGAATGCCGGTACCGAAGCCGCCCTCGCGCTGGGTCTGACAGTCGGTACGCAACGCGCGCCATTCAGCGGCGAGGCTCGGGTCAACTTTAATTGGCCAATCTTCCCGCATCCCAAAGGCAAGGACTTCGTCGACTTCGACGAGGATCTGCAAGTAGCCGACATCGTCAACGCCACCCGGATCGGTTATCGCGACGTGCAACTGGTCAAGCGCTACTCCACCGTCGGCATGGGCCCGTCTCAAGGTCGTCACTCGGCGCTGCCGACCGCGCGGTTGGTGGCCTGGGCCACCCAACGCAACATCAGTGAAACCGGCGTGACCACGGCACGACCACCGTTTGTGGCTGAAAAACTGGCGCATGTCGCCGGTCGCGCGTTCGACCCGTACCGGCAAACGCCGATGCACGCTCGTCACCTGCAAGCCGGGGCGAAGATGATGCCCGCCGGAATCTGGCAACGCCCGGCCTACTACGGCAACGCGAAGGATCGCGAGGCGTGCATGCAGGCCGAAGCCCTGCACGTGCGCAACAAGGTCGGCATCATCGATGTCTCGACCCTCGGTGGCCTTGATGTGCGCGGCCCGGATGCGGCCGAACTGCTCAATCGGATGTACACGTTCGCCTTTCTCAAGCAGCCGATCGGCCGCTCCCGTTATGCGCTGATGACCAATGAGCATGGCGTGGTGATCGACGACGGTGTCTGCGCGCGGTTTGCCGAGAACCATTTCTACGTCACCGCCACCACCAGCGGTGTCGACCGGATCTATCAGCAAATGCTTAAGTGGAACGCGCAATGGCGCCTCGACGTGGATGTCGCCAACGTCACTGCGGCCATTTGTGCAGTCAACGTCGCCGGGCCGGACTCGCGCAGGGTGCTGGAACAGGTCTGCACCGACCTCGACCTGAGCGCCGATGCCTTCCCTTATCTGGGCGTTCGCCAGGGCACCGTGGCCGGCATCAAGGCCCGGTTGTTGCGAGTCGGTTTTGTCGGCGAACTGGGCTATGAAATCCACGTACCCGCGCGTCATGGGCTCAAGCTCTGGGACGCACTGATTGAGGCCGGCAAAGCACATGACATCCGCCCTTTCGGCGTCGAAACCCAGCGCCTGCTGCGTATGGAAAAAGGCCACGTGATCATCAGTCAGGACACCGATGGAATGACTCACCCGGCGGAAATCGACATGGGTTGGGCGGTCAGTCGCACCAAGCCGTTCTTCGTCGGCCGCCGCTCGGTGGACATCCTCGAAGCCCAGCCACTGAAACGCAAACTGGTGGGTTTCAGCCTGCCCAAAGGCAGCCTGCAACCGCTGGAAGGCCATCTGGTCCTTAACGGCCCGGACATCAGCGGCAACGTTACCTCCTGCGAGTATTCCGCCTCCCTGGGCAAGATCATCGGCCTGGCCTACGCCGGCATCGACCAGAGCACGCCTGGGCAACGGATTCCGATCCGCGTCGAAGGCGGCATCGTGGTCCAGGCCGAGGTGGTGCAGTTGCCCTTCTTCGATCCCGACAACCAACGCCAGGAGCTTTGAGTCATGACCAGTCTGAGAGAACAACACAGCATCGCCCGGCAAGCCCTGGCACCGTTGCCGGGGTGCCGCCTGGCGGACCTGACCGACCTGCCGCGGGTCGGTTTCCGCGGAGCCCACAGTGCCGAGTACCTGCGCAGCCGCGGCTTCGTCCTGCCAGATGCGCCCAACCGTGCGGTGATTCAAGCCGATGGCAGTCAGGTAGCGCGCCTGTCCCAGACCGAGTACCTGCTGCTGGGCAGCCCCGAGGATCAGGGGCAACGCATCGCCGACGAAGAAGCTCGGTGGGAACTGGACCACCAGGCCAACTATCTGCTGCCGCGTCAGGACAGCCACGCCTGCTTTCAACTAGCGGGCGAACACTTGAGCAAGGTGATGGCCAAACTCTGCGGCGTCGACTTGAGCCCGTTGGCGTTCGGCCCGGGTACGGTGGCCCAGACGTCCGCGGCGCGGATAAACGTGATCGTGATCAACTCCAGTACGGTGCAGCAGGCGAGCTTGCACACCCTCTGCGATCGGGCGTCGAAGGCGTATTTCTTGGAGGCGTTGCTGGATGCAATGCAGGAGTTTTCCGGATTGGTAACGGATCGGACGACAGTCTGACGCTTGGCAGAAACGGGGTGAACCGCAGAAAACTTAGACGTTGCAAAAGCGGGCGTCAGCTCACACAAAAAGGAAGAGTTCCACTAAGAGCCAGTGGCTTTGGGGTAAACGTAGGGGATTCCATTTCATGGCCTAAATCACCATCAAAGAACTCGAGTCGCTGACTGCCAACGATGCCGACCGGATCCTACGGGAGGATGGCAATTTGGCCGGTCGAATCTGAGTCCGCAAGGACGGTGTGTCGGTCAGCTTTATCTATCGCTATCGGTGGGGCGAGCAGAACAAAGAACACTGCTGCGGGTCTTGGCCGCGCAAATCCCTGACGGACATCCGCAAGACCCGTAACAATGCCGAATTACAACGCTGTTTTAATAAGGACTTATAGCCTGCACTCGGTAAAACAGCGGTGAGTAGTGTGTCCGAACACGATATTCGGGCGCTGATCCGCACCGTGGTCAACCGCGGCGCTCACCGTCAAGCCGTCAGCTTTTTCGCCGACCTCAACCCGATGTTCAACCGGGCCAGAAAACGTCAGCCCTGGCGGGTCTTATTGATCGAGGGCGATCCGACTGAACTGGTCGACATATTCCCATTGATCCCTGCCGACTACGAAGCGGAAAGAAGCCGCATCCTTTCCCCGGATGAGCTCTTGGAGCTGCACGACCGCTTCCAGCAAATGACCGCCGATTACGACGCCCTCCCCGCGGGCCAAAAATACAACGGCATTCGGCCGCTAAAGAAGGAAACGCAGCTCGCGCTCTGGATCAGCCTGGGCTGTGCCGGATTGGCGAGTTGCTGCAGGCCGAATGGAAAAATGTCGATCTGGAGCGGCGAACGTGGTCCCTCCCCACTGAAAACGTCAACGGCTCCAGGGGCAAGAAACAGGACCACCATATCTTCCTCTCCCCCTTCGCCCTGAATTTCTTTCAGGAACCCAAGCCCCTGACGGGAGACTCCCAGTGGTGCTTTCCGAACAAACAGGATGATGGGCATATGGACGCAAAGGTGGTGAGTAAACAGGTCGTCGATCGCCAGGCCCGGTTCAAAAACCGCAAGGCCCTCTCGAGACGGCGTCACGACGACACCCTAGTCCTTGCCGACGGCCAAAACGGCGACTGGACGCCGTATGACCTGCGTCGCACGAGCGCGACCATGATGCAGGCTCGTGGGTGAGGCTCCATTACCAGCAGCATCACTATGCCGAAGAGAAGAAGCGCGCATGGAACCTGTTGGGTGATCGACTCGGTGCGGTATTGCCCTCAACCTAGGAGCATCCACCAACCGAGTCGATGATGCCTTTTTCAGCGTATGTGGCGACAGAGACTTCGCCACCTTCATAGGGTCAACCAACTTGTGCAACTCCACAGCATCTCGGACTTCGGAGTTGTGCGRCTACCATTAAAGATCAGATCACTCCTCGAGATTTGAATGCAGAGATCTGTTCATCTGAATACCCAAGCTCCCGCAAAACGCTGACACTATGCTCGCCCAAGCCTGGTGACGGCTTCTCTTCTACCATGTCGGTGTATGGCATATGGACTGGGTGCTTCACGTAGCAATTTCCGGATTGGGCCGGCACCTCGACAATCATGCCGCGATATTGCACTTGCGGGTCGGCGATTGCCTCGGCCACCGTGTTGATCGGACTGCAGGGCACATCGGCCGCCTGAAGTGTCGCCATCCAGAACTCACGGCCGTTCTGTTGCAATCTGGCAATCATCAATGGCTCCAGACGAGCATGATTCTGCGCGCGCAGCGGGCCGTCACGCAGCAGCGGATCATCGATCCATTCAGGTCGCTGCATCGCAATGCACATCCGCTGCCACTGCTCTTCGGTATCAACACAGATGGCAATCGGTTCGTCGGCGGTGGCGAAGGCCTGGAACGGCGCGATCAACGCGTGGCGACTGCCTAGGCGGCGAGGAAGATCACCTACCTGCAGGAAGCGCGCAACCGCGTTTTCCATCATTGCCAGTTGGCAATCGAGCATCGAAATATCGATAAAAGTGCCCCTCTCGCCCTCTTGCCCCCTGCCCACCAACGCCGCCAGTACACCCACGGCAGTGAATAATCCCGACCCGATATCGCCCAGCGAAATACCCACCCGTGCAGGTGGCCCGAACTCTTCGCCGGTAATGCTCATCATGCCGGACATCGCCTGGGCGACCACATCAAAAGAAGGCAAGTGCTTGTAAGGACCATCCTGTCCAAAACCTGAAATTGCGGCGTACACCAGCCGCGGATTCAACTCGCTAACAGCTTCATAACCAAACCCCAAACGTTCCATTGCCCCTGCTCGGTTGTTTTCAATAAACACGTCGGCCGTCGTCAGTAATTGGCGCAGAACAGCTTTGCCCTCTTCCTCTTTCAAGTTCAGCGCGACGCTGCGTTTGTTCCGGTTGACACTGTTGAAGTAGATACTTTCCTCGTCTTTGAACGGCGCAACGCCTCGGGTGTAATCCCCTCCTTTTGGGCGCTCGATCTTGATTACATCAGCCCCGAGCATCGCGAGTAGCCAGGTGGAATAAGGCCCTGCCAACATATGCGTGGCATCAATGACACGTATACCGCTTAGAGGCCCTTTGTTGGGTATTTCAGATTTAATCGACATGACTTCACCCTATCTGGCAACTGAAGTTGCCAGCGAACAATTAATATTTATATTCGAGAAACCGTCTGGTCATGCAAGCGTCAGAGCTTTCTATCTAGGTAACGCGACAGCATCGGTGTTTCATTACACCGCAAAGTTGTGCTAAAGCCCTTTCCACTCTGGTGGACGTTTTTGCTGAAACGCTGCAACGCCTTCACGAAAGTCAGCAGAGTGGTAGCAACGCAACAACACGTCCTCGTCCTCGACATTTGCCACTTGGGCGTCTCGAAGTCGCCGTAACGTAGTTTTGGTCGCCCATAGCGTCAGTGGCGCAAGCTGCACCAAGTGTTCAGCTACGCGCTCGGCCGCAACTTCCAACGCGTCTTCGTCAACCAGCTCCCTGAACGCCCCGCTTGCCATCAGCGCCGAGGCATCCAGCAGGCGCGCGCTGAACACCATTTCTTTTGTCATGGATGTGCCGAACAAATCGACAAGACGCTGGTAGTTTAGAGCGCTGAGGCAGTTGCCAACCGTTCGTGCAATGGGAAATCCAAACCTGGCTGAACGGCTGATGATGCGCACGTCACAAGCAGCCGCGATAAGTGCGCCCCCACCCACACAAGGCCCTGCGATGGCGGCAACGGTCGGAAATGTCAGCGCTTCGAGCGACTGGATGAGCGTTTCACTGTGACCTTCGAGTTCAAGAAATTCAGCTGTCGTTTTCGCATCCTCCAGAGCGCCGAAATCTGCCCCCGCCATGAAGGAGGGGCGCGCTCCCGTTGCGCCGGTCAGCACCAGCGCCTTGACTGATGCATCGCGTGCCAGCTCTTGAAAAGTCCCGGTCAACGCCTCTTCCATTGCAGGCGACATCGCGTTCAAAGCGTGAGGTCGATTGAAAATGACCCATTCAACACTCCCTCGTCGTAACCGAACAATCTCGGCGCTCTCTTCAATTTTCATAGTTGAATCCTGTCTGGCCTTTTATTGAGTACTTACCGCTCGACGACCGCTGCCGCCCTGCCGGTTTAACTGTTAACCCGTTCTCCGGAAGGCAGCAGGTGGCAATCCTGTTCTGGCAAATGCAGCAGCACGACCTGCCCTACCCGAGAGTCGACCGTCGGGGGCGTAAAGGCGCGCACCGAAACGCCAGCGCCAATGTCCATCAATACGTCGCAATATTCTCCGAGGTACGCCGTGCGCAGCACCGTGCCGGGCAACACATTGGTCACGCCTTGATTTGGCCCGACGATCCGCACTTTGGACGGACGGATACACAGGGTGATTTCTGCGCCAGGACTGGCACCACTGCGGTCCACCCCCACCAGTGACTGTTCTCCAAAGCGCAATGTGCCGGGCCCCGTCAACACGCCCTTGATCACGTTATTGCTGCCGATGAACGCCGCGACGAACGCGGTGGCTGGCAGCTCGAAAATCTCCCTCGGCGAACCCAGTTGTTGCACGCTGCCTCCATTCATCACCGCCACCTGGTTGGCCGTCACCAATGCCTCGCCCTGATCGTGGGTGACGTAGACCGTCGTCAGTCCAAGCAAGTCATGCACTCGCCGGATTTCGAAGCGCATTTCTTCCCGAAGGTGCGCGTCAAGGTTCGACAGCGGTTCGTCGAGCAATAAAATGCTCGGCTCGACAATAAGCGCCCGCGCCAGCGCCACACGCTGCTGTTGCCCACCCGACAGCTCGGAGGGATAGCGGTCAGCCAGGTGGTCGAGATGGACGGTCTTCAGGGTTTTAGTGAGCTTTTCTTGCAGTGCAGCACGCGGCACCTTACGAATCTGCAAGCCAAACGCCACGTTCTCGGCCACGGTTTTGTGCGGCCACACCGCGTAGTTTTGAAAGACGAGCGATATATCCCGGCGCTCTGGAGGAACCACGCCCTGCGGGTTGGAAATGACCCGGTCATTGACGCGGATTTCACCTGCGGTCGGTGTTTCGAAACCGGCCAGCAACTGGAGTGTGGTTGACTTGCCACAGCCGGAAGGGCCAAGCAACGCCAGCAACGTTCCATCCTCCACGGTCAGGTCAATACCTTTCAGCGCCTGGAACTGGCCGAAGCTTTTTTGCAAATCACGGATCTGGATCTGGCTCATTGGGCGACTCCGGTTTCAACACTGGCACGTTTATGTTTCGCCAGCTTCACGCTGAGCATTTGAGCGATCGCCACCACCACCATGGTGACAACCAATAGCAAGACACTAGCGGCAGCCACAGCCTCGTAATTGCCGCCATCCTTGTAGTTGTAAATCAACGTCGTCATGACGTTAGTGCTGGGCGTTATCAGGAACACCGCGACTGAGAGCTCCCGCATCACGGGGATAAACACCAACAGCCATCCGGAGATCAGCCCGGATCTCATCAGCGGACCCGTGATACTGGTGAATGTCTTTGACTCACTGGCGCCCAGTATCCGTGCGACCCGCTCCAGGTCCGGGCTGATGCCCTTGAGCATTGCCCCGCCATGCGAATAAGCGATGGGCAGGAACGTCGCGACGAACGCCGCAATGATGATCGCCGAGGTCCCGTAAAGGCTCAGGGGTGGCTGGGTATAGGCGGCGAAGAAACCCACCGACAACACAATCCCGGGGATGATGATCGGCAGATTGGTCAACGCTGCGATAATGGTCGTGCCCGCGACCAGGCGGCGTTCGACGATATAGGCAATGAGGGTTCCGAGCAGGACGCAAATACTGGCGCCGATGGCGGCGTAGGCCAATGAGTTGATAATCGCCGCCTGAGTTTCAGCGTTCTCCAGAATTGCCCATCGATACCAGTGAAACGTCAGGTTGTTCAGCGATGGCCCCTGCCCCCAGGCTTTGGAGAGAGAAACGACGATCAAGGCGAAGTAAGGCAGGATCACCGCCGTCACCGGAACAATCAGCGCGAACAACAACCCGGCCCAGCGCCAGCCTTTTAGATCGATGCTGCGCCCCGCCCGGCTCTTGCCACCGATCATCACAAAACGTCTGCGGCCAAGCATTTTTTTGCGTACCCAGAACAACCCACCAGTGAGCAACAGAAGCGGCATGCAATACGCCGCCGCCATGTATAGCTCGGGCGGGAACAACTGATAGAACTCGGCCAGTTTGGTGGTGACGACCGATGTCCCTGAAGGTGTGAGCAGAAACGCTGGAACACCGAACAGGGTCATCCCCTGAATGAAGGACAGAATGAAACCGACGATAACCGAAGGCATCACCATCGGAATGGTCACGCTGAACATTGTGCGCAGAATGCTGGCGCCGAGGGTCGTCGCCGCGTCTTCCAGTTCGACCGCCATTTCATCGAGCGCACTGGCGACGATGGTGAAGGTATACGGGACGGTATAGATGGCGCAGACGAAGATTGCGCCGCTCATGGAGTAGATGTTGAACAGGGGCAAATCGCCGCCGGAGATTTGTCGATAGAGCGTATTCAGCCAACCGGCGTTAGGTGCCGCGAGCAAAATCCACCCCAGTGCACCGATGAACGAGGGGGTCACGAACGCCCCCAGCGTGAGCATCCTGATGAGCCCCCGGCCGGGCATGTTGGTACGCGCCACCAGCCAGGCCAGCGGAACACCTAGCAGTGTTGAGATCGCTGCGGTTGAAAACGCCAAAATAATCGAATTGATGATCGGCTGGATCATGCCTTTGGCAGTCACCAGGCGCACGTAATTGTTCAGCGTCCATTGTTGCGTGGCGTCATCGTGTACGCTGTTGAACAGAATCCAGCCGACCGGTTGCGCAACCAATAAGAACAGCGCCGCCAGAACCACGGTCACCACTGTCCAGCGCACCCAGGGTCGGTGTCGTCGAATCTCGGCGCCAAAGGTCGCCGAGGAAGTGCCTATCGCAAAAACGCCCATAAAGGGGTCACTCCTGAATCTACCGTCGCCAGGCCGCTCGGCCCGGCGGGTATTGGTTCAACCGATGATGTCTTTCCACTTGGCGATACCTTCAGCGACTTCGGCCGCCAGGTCTTCAGGTGGATTGCGATACCAGGTTAACTGGGACAGACTGCGGCCCTCGGCCCATGGAACGTCAGTGCGCAATGTCGGCCAGAAGTTTGCCGCCAGGATTTGCGAGACTTCAGAATCATACAAAAAGTCGGAGAACAGCTTCGCCGCATTCGGGTGTGGGGCTTTCAGTGGAATGGCACTCAAGCCCAGGTTGAGGATAGTGCCGTCGGTCGGGGTAACTACGTTTATTGGGTTGCCAGCCGCCTTCTGTGTCAGCGAATAACTGAATGGCGCACCCAGACCCACAAGGCGCTCGCCTGACAGAATATCGGTGACAGTATCCACGTTCGACTGGCCGACCTTGGGGTTCAACTTCGCCAGTTCTTTGAGGTAATGGTCGCCGTACTTTTTACGGATCGCTACCACCCAGGAAGCGACATCCCCCGAGAAGGACGGGCTGCCGACCGTCAGCTTGTTAGCCCATTGAGCGTCCAGTGCAGCCTCCCATGAGGTGGGCGCTGATGTGACTTTATCCGACTGGAAATTCAGGCTGGTCAGGCTGATGGCGCCGACCTGGAAGGTGTCGTCCTTGTCCAGTCCCTGGAATTCCTGCGGCAGAAATTCCGTACCTGCCGGCTTGTAGGGCATCAACGCGCCGATCTTTTTCAACTCCAGGTAGTGAAGAATGTTGGTACTGCCCAGCGAGTCGCAGTTGGGCGCATTGTTCTGCAGTTCGAGACGCAACCGGGTGTAGATCGTCTGCGATGCCTGACGCAGCAGGTTGACTTTGATCCCCGGGTAGCGCCGGGTGAACGCGTCGCGGATGGCTTCAATGGTCCTTTGTTCGTAAGAGCCCCAGTAAAGGTTGAGTGCACCTTCTTTCTGCGCAGCCGCGTACAGCGACTCGTCGGCAGCGAACGACGGACGAATCAATCCTGCTGCTAAACCTGCACCTGCGATACCGCTCGCTTGCAAAAATCTGCGCCGTGTAAATTCGACCATATCGATGCCCCTTCGCCTGTTGCAGCGTAATTATTGTTAGTGGATAGCAGTGTTTCTGTGGTTCAGTAATCGCCTGTCGTTGCGCCGCCGTCGACAATGAGAACTTGCCCGCTCATGTAACTGGCATCGTCGGAGGCGAGGAACGCCACGACAGAGGCGATTTCTGCGGGTTGTGCAGGCCGGCCCAGTGGCATTTTTGCGATCCAGCGCGCCCTGATCTCCTCTGGCACACTCGCCAGAATAGACGTCTCGACGATCCCGGGTGCCACGGCGTTGACCAATACGCCGTGGCGCGCGGCCTCCAGAGCGACGGTGTGAGTCAAACCCACCACGCCCGCCTTGGCCGATGAATAATTCGACTGACCGTAGGTGCCGAGGATCGCCGTGGAAGCGATATTGATGATCCTGCCCCAACCGCGCCCGACCATCGCCGCCAACCCGAATTGACACCCCATCCAGGAGCCTCGCAGGTTGACGTCGATCACCGCGTCCCAGTCTTCATCCGTCATCTTCATCAACGTTCTATCACGCACGATGCCTGCCACGTTCACCAGAATGTCGACGGCTTTGAAGGCCGGCGGCAGATCAGCCATGACCGCAGTCCAACTGTCACGGCTCGAAACGTCGAGATTGACTGCTGTCGCCTGATAGCCCTGAGTGGTCAGGGAGTGAGCCAGCTCGGCGGCTCCGGGGCCGAGGTCGGCAATGATGACCGCTGCACCCTCTTGCGCCAGGCGCTGACAAATGGCCGAGCCAATGCCGCCAGCACCACCGGTGATCAACGCAACATGCCCTTCCAGACGTGTGTTCATGATTCGCTCCCGGTACGGCAGGCGACCGCAAATACGTCTTCGCCTTCCTGCACCACTTCACCGCTCTGGTTGAGCAGACGCAGCTTCACTCTGGCAATGCCCCGCGAAGGGTTTGAAGTGCTTTTGCGCAAGTCTTCGATTTCAGCCACGTAATGCAGCGTGTCGCCTGCGAACACTGGCGCGACGAATCGGCGACGGGTTTCGAGAAACGCGATGATCGCCCAATCATCGATACTCGAGCGCAGTCCGGTGCTCATGGAGTGAGCCAACATGCCGTGGGCGATCCGGCGCCCGAAGGTGCCCTCACGCGCAGCTTCTTCATCCATGTGCAACGGGTTGAAATCGCCCGTCAACCCGGCGAACAGGACGATGTGGGTTTCCGTCAACGTGATACGGGACGACACCAATGACTGAGCAGCGGCCAGGTCGTCGAAGTAGAGGGTGGAACTCATGAGTGGCTCCTTGGGCGGAAAACCGGCAATGAGGTGGCTGAATCCGTTTCAATGAACGCAACCGACACGTTCATGCCGACGGTGATTTCGTCGACCGCCTTGCCGTGAAGTTGCGAGAGCATCAGTGGGCCTTCTTCGAGTTCGACCAAGGCGCATACATAGGGCGCGTCCAGCCGCGAATGCCCACGGTGGATAACCGAATAGGTAAACACCTTGCCGTGCCCGCAGACTTGCACCCACTCGGGCTTGATCGACAGATCATCAAGGCAATGGTCCCGGGGGTACCACTGCCACGCGCCTGACACGGGGTTGCGTTGAACGAGCAACCGCCCTTCCCGCAGGGCTACCCACCAGGGTGCCGACAGGGCGTCGGTGACAACAGGACTGAAAGTGGTCATATCGCTGACTCCTCAGACGGTCAGAATGACGGTGGCAGCGGCACAGAATGTTCCGCCCAGCCCATGAACCAACGCGACCTCCGCGTCTTTCACCTGCACGCCAGGCCCTTCACCGAGCAATTGCCGGACGCCTTCGATCAGCGCCAGCAGGCCGCGCTTGCCCGGATGGTTCGACGCCAGCCCGCCTCCGTCGGTGTTGCAGGGTAGAGAACCGCCGATGCTCAGATGGCCGTCCGCCACGAACCGCCCGCTTTCACCCCGAGGGCAGATTCCAAGGTCCTCAAGGGCCAGCATTGGTGTGATCGTGAAGGCATCATAGAGCTGCGCAACGTCGATATCGGCAGGCTTCAACCCGGCCATTTCGAAGGCGCGGGGGCCGGTTCGAGCGGCAGGCGTAATGAGTTCGCGGGACATCTGGCTGATTTGAGTACGCTGTGTGGCCATGCCGAAACCGCTCACGTAAACCGGCTTTTTCCGACAATCTGCTGCGCGCTCCCGGGTTGTCATCACGATTGCTCCGCCGCCGTCAGTCACGACGCAGCAATCGAGCCGGTGCAACGGCGACGCGATCATGGATGAATTCAGAACATCTTCTACAGTGATGGGTTTGCCGCCCAGAAACGCATCGGGATTTGCAGCGGCATGTTGCCGGAATGTTACGGCCACCTGCGCTAACTGCTCGGCCGTAGTGCCATAGAGGTGCATATGACGCTGGGCATACATGGCATACGTTGAGATGAGCGTCGGCGCGAATGGCAATTCAAACTGTCCCGGGCCGGCAGGGAGGACGAAAGGATCGAATGAAGGGGTCTTCAATGGCCACCAACGCGGTGACGCGGCGTAGCTGATCACCACGACATCAGCCAGCCCGGCAGCAATCGCCACTGCCGCGTGGGCGGCATGAACGAGATAGGAACAACCGCCAACGTCGGTGCTGTCGAACCAGCGCGGCTCTATGCCCAGGTACTCGGCCATTTCGGTCACGCTGTTGACACCGCCCCCCTCGGCCCAGTCGCCCGACGCCACACATAAACCATCGACGTCCCCAAGGGTCAGCCCGGCTTGCACCAGCGCTGCCTGGATACACTCCACCTGGATCGCGAAAGGATGAACATTCGGCGCATCCCTGCGGGGTGATTCATAGGCGCCGACAATGGCGGCGCGTCCGGAAAGGTTCAAGGCATACTCCTGAAAAGATCGAAAGCCATGACCCACAAATTCCGTCATGGAGGGCCGTGCGAACAAGCAGTTAGAAAACGCCTGACTGGTGCATTAAATGCACCGATGCATTGGCATGAGACTTGCGATTATCGTTAACACCCGAGGCCTGGAATACCTATGAATCGACGACTACCGCCCCTACTCGCCGTACGCGCCTTCGAAGGATTCAGTCGTTGTGGAAGCGTGCGGCAGTGCGCAGAAGAACTCTCGGTTTCACATACCGTGATCTCCAGGCATATACAGAATCTGGAAGCCGCCGTCGGCACGAAACTGGTCAAGAAGTCAGGTCGCGGACTTGAGATGACGCGTGAAGGTCAGCGCTACGCGGCACAGCTTCGGCGGGCACTGGATATCATCGCGGACGCGAGCAGCGACCTGCGTCAGGGCGAAGACGCGCTGCACGTCTGCTGCATGGCGGGCCTCGCTTCCAGGCGTTTGCTGGGAAGACTGGGCGAGCTTGAAGAGGCACTCAGCGGTCGTGAGCTGACACTCGAGCCGACCAGTACACGCCCCGACTTCAGTCGCAATGAAGCGGATGCCGAGATTGTCTATCTGGAGGAGCTGAATCTCGGCGAGGAACTGTGCGCAGAGCTTTTCGCCCGCCCCTTGATCCGGGCAGTGGCCAGCCCCGCGTTTTGCAATCGTTTTGCCGAGGTGACCTGCGCCGAAGACTTGCTGGAGTTACCGTTGATCCATGAGCGTAATACGCAGCGCTGGTCGCAATGGTTCAGCATCGCCGGTGTTACAGATATTCCCAGGTTGCGCGGACCACGGCTGTGGCACGGTCACCTCACCCTCGAAGCGGCCTGCATGGGTCAGGGTGTGGCACTCGTCAGCGAGCTGCTGGCCGATGAAAAAATCGCTGCTGGCGAACTGATCGATGTATTGCCGATGACGATTCGTCTAGGCGGGTATTACTTCATCGCTCCCACTCGAAAATGGAATGATCAAGCCATTGTCCGGCTGCGACAGTGGTTGCACTCAGTATTCCCCGGCGAACTGGAAAAAGGCGACATTAACGCACCAGTCAGGATGCCCGGTTCCGGTTCTGCACCGTAATAGTACATTTCACATACAAGGAGCCAGCTAATGAACATTCCGCAACCGAACGCAAAGCCCTGCGAGAAGGCAGTCGTCAGAGATGAATGGATCGACCTCTACGGCCATATGAACATGGCGTATTACGTCAAGCTCCTTGATGACTTGGGCCATCGCATTCTGGAGCAGTTCGGGCTGGGCGAGGGATACACACGGGAGCGCAATTGCGGGCTATTTACCGTTGAGGCCAATCTGAAATACCTCAGGGAGGTCAGCGCGGGCGATCCACTGCGTGTGGAGCTCACGCCCCTGAGATTTGACGAGAAACGCCTGGTGACTCAGGTCGAGCTCTTCCATGACGAGCAAAACTATCTCAGCGCGACCATGCAGCAAACGGCGGTGCATGTGAATCTCGACACCCGTAAAGTGTGCCCGTTTGGCGACGAAGCCAAGGATCGTTTGCAAAAAATGATGGGGGCTTACGCGTCAGGAGACTGGAGCACGCTCAAACCGGCATCTTGCGCTCAGCTACCGTCCACTTGACGCGCCAGCGCACCAGTCAAGGACCGAACGACGAGGAAATACTCGGTGCGGATTGAGCAGGGTTCAGCCACCCGCAGTGAACAGCGCGAACAACTGGCTGCGAAAGTTGATCCCTAGTCGTTCGAACGCCCGGTTGCGGAAGGTCTTCACAGTGCTTTCCTTGATTCCAAGGTCGGCGGCGACGCCGGCATGGGTCATTCCCCGAAACAGGCGGCTGCAGATTTTCAGCTCTTGCGAGGTGAGGTCAGGGCAATGCAGGAGCAGTTGCTGATCATGATCCTTGACGCGGTTCAAACCGATCAGAGCCATGTGACCGCGCAGTAATTGCAGTAACGCAGGGCTGAGGGCTTCGCACATCTGCAATTCGCGTTCGCTGAAAAAACCCTGGTCGCGGTGACGGTAGAGGTTGAACAGCACCGGGCGCTCCTGCTCGTCCAAGTACAGGCTCGATAGCCGCTCGATCATGCCGTGGCGCAGATAGATCGCTTCCCGATACGGCAAGAAACGGATGTCCTGTGCCAGCAGATGGCCGATTTGCCCTGGCGCTGCCCGCAACGGCTCGAACAGCGGGTCGTGGCGATAGTAGCGCTCGATATAGGCCTGGCCGCAGCGCAATACCAGACCGGTGTCTTGGTGGCGGGTGCCGACAGCCAGCAACTGCGGTCGTTTGCCGGCCATGCGCACGACGGAAAAATGCTGACAATCAACCCACTGACCAAGGTACGCCAGAAGCGCGCCAGGAAAGCCCTCGGTGCCCAGAGTGCAGACCAGCTCGCTGAAATGACGAACATCCTGGGGCAAGACAGAAACTGGCGGGGCGCTGAGACGAATCATGGCGGCGTCGGATCAATATTGTTGTATTCGGATAGGCAATCGAAACACGCCCACATGATTAACTTGTTAACGATGAGTGTGGTAGCAATGATCCGACTTGTCCACCTCCCGGTTGACACCACGCCATGCCGCCGCTCGTAAGCTGGCGCGACAACAACAACAACAACAACAACAACAACAACAACAACAACAAATGCATGGGCTGCACCCTCGCCGGCAGCCTTACACGTGGAACGGGATCTTTGCCCTGCTACAGATCCCTGGAGGAGCCTCCTTTTGTCAATCCCGACCGGCAACCTGATTACCCAAGCCCGCAAGGCCAGCGAACCGATGGCCAATCGCGATACTCCGTTCATCTACAATGAGTGGTACGTCGCCGCCTTCGACCATGAAGTGGGCCGCCACTTATTGGCGCGTCGATTGCTGGACCGTCGAGTGGTGATGTACCGGACCCAAGACGGTGAACCGGTTGCCTTGGAAGACCGCTGCGCCCATCGCTCGTTCCCCTTGTCGCGTGGACATCTGGAGGACGACGGCGTCGTCTGTGGCTACCACGGTTTCCGCTACGACCAGTCCGGCGACCTGACACAGGTACCCTCGCAAAAGAACTGCCCGCGAGGTATCGGCATTCGCCGCTATCCACTGGTACGCCAGGGCCCCCTATTGTGGATCTGGCTGGGCGATGAGTCCCTTGCCGATACCGGGCTGATCCCGCGCCAGGACTGGATAGACGACCCGGCCTGGGCCTGCACCTCCGGTTACTTCCATCATCCTGGCAACTACGTCAGCCTGCATGAGAACCTCATGGACCTTACCCACCTGAGTTTTCTCCATGCCAACACCATCGGGACTCCGGACTATGCCTGCGCGCCCTATAAGCTCGATTTCAAGGAAGGCCACTACACGCTGATCCGCGAAGTGGTACCGACCACCCTGTCGCCGGTCTGGGGCAGGACAACCGGCCTCGAGGGCTGCACGACGGCAGCACGCATCGCCACTTCAGAGTTTCTATCTCCGGCCTTGCACCGGGTCAGCGTGACCTTCTATGACAGCGCCCAACCGGTCGAGGGCCGGGAGCAGTTCCACATCCGTACCGCGCACATACTGACCCCGGAAACCCTCAACAGCCTGCATTACTTCATCGTCCACGGCCGTGACTTCGCCCGGCATGACCAAGCCCTCGGGGAATTCATGCATGAGCAACTGTTCGCCGCATTCAACGAGGATGTGCAGGGTCTCGGAGCTTTGGAGACTGCGCTCGACGATCGCGATGAGCAACATTATGAGATATCTGTGGCCAGTGACGCCCCTGCCGTGGTCACCCGCATCTACTTGAAGAAACGTGCCGACGCCGAACGGCAACCGCGCAACGGCCAGGTCGGTTGAAGCGCCGGACGCCCACTCTTCATAACAACAAAAATAATCTAAACGCTGAGCATGCCAGAGCTCGGATGGAGCCTCACTCCGTCGGCGACTGACATTGGTGGCTCGCACCGAGCGATAGTGAGCACGCTCATCAACTCCGGGCGGTCAGGGCTTGATGTTCTTCAGCTTATTGAGCAGTGCCAGCAACTGCTCAAGCGGTTCCTCGCCAAACTGTTCCTGAATCTTCAAGTAATTGCTTTCCATCCCGGCACTCATGTCGACGAAACATTGCTGCCCCAGCTCGGTGAGAGCGACGAACACTCGTCGCTGATCTTCGGAAGACTTCCTGCGCCGGACGATACCGTCGCGCTCGAGCCGGGACAGAACCCCAGTCATGCTTGGCTTGAGGATACACGCCAGGTGAGCCAGTTGATGGCTTTCCAGTTCGCCCTGCTGGCGCAGGATGCGAATCACCCGCCATTGCTGTTCGGTCAATTCATATTCGTTAAGCAGCGGTCGGAAAAATGCCATGGCCGCTTCACGGGCCTGCAACAAGGTGAGCGTAAGGGACGGTCTGGGAGTCGGCATGTTTCACGCACAAAAAGAGGATGAAGGAGCAAAGCTTAAAGTCGGCACAGGGTGCACGCAACTATCCAGGACAAAGCCAGTTTGCCCTTGCGCTGCCTCATCCATGAAAAGTGCAATCGGTTCCTTGTAAAAGCCATTTTTCAAGACGCCGGCTGCGACCATGATTGCTCGACAGACACTGGAAGCCAATCGAAAAACGCACATGACTACCTCAGCGCAAACCCGACTGCCGCAGGCGATATTCCCCTGGGGTTGCCTGCGCATAACGCTGGAAGAAACGACTGAAATAAGCCGGGTCCTTGAAGCCCAACTGGTAGCAGATTTCATTGGCCGAACTGCCGGTGAACAGCAGCAGGCGCTTGGCTTCCTGCATCATTCGTTCGAGGACCAGCCGTTTCGACGGCAGGTCGGCAATCCGTCGACAGACGTCATTCAGCCGCGCCTCGGTAACACCAATACTGTCTGCATAGCGCGCCAGAGGCCAGTGCTGCAGGTAATGGTCTTCGATCAACTCGTTGAAGCGGTGGAAGATCCGCAAGTCCTCATGGCGCGCTGGGCGGGCTTCCAGGGAGTTCGCGCACAGCCTGAGCAGGCTGATCATGATCAATCGCGTCAAGCTGTCCAGAGCCGAACCACGCCCTGGTCCATTGGCGTTGATCTCGCTGCACAGTTCCTCGAACAGAAACTCCAGCCTCCTGACCTCGGGATCGAATTGCGGCGCCAGTCGTGCCAGCGCGACGCAGGCCGCCGGCAACTGCACGCCCGGCGCAAGACTCGGGTCGGCATCGATCAACTGCCAGACCAGTTGCTGGCGCACGGTCAGTACATGCCCGTCGGCGTCTGCTTCGGTGACAAAGGAATGGGCCACCGTCGGCGGCGTGAGAAAAAACATCGGTCCCGACTCGAGGTATTGCTGGTCATCCAGATAAACCCGCACCGCACCGCTCTTCACGTAATGCACCTGAAAGAACCGATCGTGTCGATGCACCGGCATGTTGCGGCCGAAGAATTCCGCCAAATTGCCGAGTTTGTCGTAGTGCACTTCGGCATCGCTGTAGCGCTGGTCGTAGACCTGACCGATGTTGATATTGGGGATCGGCTGACGATCGATCATCGCTGGATTCTCTTTCTTATGGGGGTGTTGGCCGTGCAAGGGTTTTCATCCTGCGCCGGTTTGCGGCGGCTAACCACTATCGGAAGATTTTGCCACGCTTGACGATAGTTAACATATTAATTATAACGTTAACAGGTTAACGAATATTTTGCGGGGCAGTCACTGCCCCGCCACTGCCAGGAGAAAAGCATGAGCCGTGCCTTGCATAATGTTGCGAACGGCACCCTGTTCGGCGTTGCGCTGAACTACCAGGGGTTGCTGAACCAACGCATCGCCGAATTCGAGCAAGCGCCTTATCAGAAACCACCGGTCAAACCGGTGCTGTTCATCAAGACACCCAATACCCGCAATGACCATGACGGCGTGGTGCTTCATCCGTACGGTGTTCGTCTGCAACCGGGTCCGGCACTGGGTGTAGTGATCGGTAAAAGCGCCAGCCGTGTCAGCGTTGAACATGCGCTGGAGCATGTGGCCGGTTACACCATCGTTAATGAGTTCAGCCTGCCCGAAGACAGCTACTACCGTCCGGCGGTCAAGGCCAAGTGCCGTGACGGCTTCTGCTCACTGGGCCCGGAACTGGTTGCCCGTGACCAGGTCGCCAACCCGCATCAATTGAGCCTGAAGCTGTTCGTCAATGGTGAGCTGCGCCAGGAAAATTCTACGGCCAACTTTGTCCGCAACATTTCCCAACTGATCGCCGAGATCAGCGAGTTTATGACCTTGCACGAAGGCGATGTGCTGATCACTGGCACCCCTGAAGGCCGTGTCGATGTCCAGCCCGGCGATACCGTCGAAGTTGAAATCAGCGGCCTGGGCCGCCTCGTCAACCACATCGTGGCCGAGTAACAGGAGCTTCCATGAAACACGCTCGTATTCGCTATGAAGGCGAAATCCACCTCGCCCAGGTTGAAGACTACAACGCCTTGCGCCTGGCCGATGGCCGCCTGCTGGCCGAGAGTCAGGTTGAGTGGTTGCCACCGGCTACCGGCAGCATGTTCGCCCTGGGCCTGAACTATGCCGACCACGCCGCCGAACTGGCCTTTAAACCACCGACCGAGCCCCTGGTATTCATCAAATCCCCCGGCACTTACATCGGCCATAACCAGGTCACTTGGCGTCCGGACAATGTCGCCTACATGCACTACGAGTGTGAACTGGTGGCCGTCATCGGCAAGCGCGCACGCAACGTCAAGCGTGAAGATGCCCTTGAGTACCTGGCCGGCTATACGGTGTGCAACGACTACGCGATTCGTGACTACCTGGAAAACTACTACCGACCCAACCTGCGGGTGAAAAACCGCGATGCCACGACGCCCGTCGGCCCGTGGATCGTCGACGTCGCCGACGTGCCGGACCCCAGCAATCTGAAACTGCGTACCTGGATCAACGGTGAACTGCGGCAGGAAGGCAGCACCAAGGACATGATTTTCGACATCTCTTACCTGATCGAATATCTATCCAGCTTCATGACCCTGCAGCCCGGCGACATGATCGCCACCGGCACACCAGAAGGCTTGGCCGATGTCGTGCCCGGCGATGAAGTGATCGTGGAAGTCGAGGGCGTCGGGCGCCTGGTCAATCGAATTGTCAGTGAAGCGGAATTTTTCTCCGCCCATAAAGAGGCTTGAGCAACATGATCAAACACTGGATCAACGGCCGTGAGGTCGAAAGCAAAGACGTTTTCGTCAATTACAACCCGGCCACAGGCGAAGCGATCGGCGAAGTCGCAAGCGGCGGTGCTGAAGAAGTCGCTCAGGCCGTGGCTGCGGCCAAGGAAGCCTTCCCCAAGTGGGCCAAAACGCCGGCAAAAGAGCGTGCCCGACTGATGCGCAAGCTCGGTGAGCTTATCGCGCAGAATGTTCCGCACCTGGCCGAGTTGGAAACCCTGGACACCGGCCTGCCGATCCATCAGACCAAGAACGTGTTGATTCCACGTGCCTCGGACAACTTCGACTTTTTCGCCGAAGTCTGCACCCGCATGGACGGTCATAGCTATCCGGTCGACGACCAGATGCTCAACTACACCATGTATCAACCGGTGGGCGTGTGTGGCCTGGTGTCGCCGTGGAACGTGCCTTTCATGACAGCGACCTGGAAGACTGCCCCCTGCCTCGCACTTGGCAATACTGCAGTGCTGAAGATGTCTGAGCTGTCACCGCTGACCGCCAATGAATTGGGCCGCCTGGCTGTTGAAGCCGGCATTCCAAATGGTGTGCTGAACGTGATTCAGGGCTACGGTGCGACGGCTGGCGACGCGTTGGTACGGCACCCGGATGTGCGGGCGATTTCGTTCACCGGCGGCACGGCAACTGGCAAGAAAATCATGCAGACCGCAGGATTGAAAAAGTACTCGATGGAGCTGGGGGGCAAGTCGCCCGTACTGATTTTTGAAGATGCGGACCTTGAGCGAGCCCTCGATGCCGCGCTGTTCACCATCTTCTCGTTAAACGGTGAGCGCTGCACCGCTGGCAGCCGGATCTTCATCCAGGAAAGCGTTTACCCGGCCTTCGTCGCCGAGTTCGCCGCTCGTGCCAAACGCCTGATCGTCGGCGATCCGCAAGACCCGAAAACCCAGGTCGGCTCGATGATCACACAGGCCCACTACGACAAGGTCACCGGCTACATCAAGATCGGTATTGAAGAAGGCGCCACCCTCCTCGCTGGCGGTCTTGACCGTCCGGCGAACTTGCCTGCACACCTGAGTAAAGGCCAGTTTATCCAACCGACGGTGTTCGCCGATGTGAATAACAAGATGCGCATCGCCCAGGAAGAAATCTTTGGTCCGGTGGTGTGCCTGATTCCGTTCAAGGACGAAGCCGAAGCCCTGCAACTGGCCAACGATACCGAGTACGGCCTGGCGTCCTACATCTGGACTCAGGACATCGGCAAGGCCCATCGCCTGGCCCGTGGCATCGAAGCCGGCATGGTGTTCATCAACAGTCAGAACGTGCGTGATTTGCGTCAGCCATTCGGCGGTGTGAAAGGTTCCGGTACAGGTCGTGAAGGAGGCCAATACAGCTTCGAAGTGTTCGCCGAGATCAAGAACGTCTGCATTTCCATGGGCAGTCACCACATCCCGCGCTGGGGACTATGAGCAGCCGATAGCCGCCGCTGAAGGCTGCGGTGGGGCGCGCATCGCGCTCGTCGTAGTCTTCGCTGTCCATTGAATTGAACCAACAAGAATAACTTCAGGAGAATCATCATGGGCGAAGTCGTTCTGGCAGCAAAAGTCTGCCATGTACCGTCGATGTATCTGTCCGAACTGCCGGGCAAACACCACGGCTGTCGTGCTGCCGCTATCGCCGGACATAAGGAAATAGGCCGCCGTGCGCGCGAATTGGGTGCCGACACCGCCGTCGTGTTCGACGTGCACTGGCTGGTTAACAGCGGCTATCACGTGAACAACGGTGAGCACTTCAGTGGTGTTTACACAAGCAATGAACTACCGCATTTCATTAAGGACATGGTTTACCACTACCCGGGCTGTCCGGAACTCGGCGAACTTATCGCTGAGGAAGCCAACGCTGCCGGCGTGCGAACTCTGTCCCACAACATCCCGAGTCTGGAATTGGAATACGGCACCCTGGTGCCGATGCGCTACATGCACATGGATGTACCTGCCGCCGAAAAACTCAAGGTGATTTCCATCGCGGCCTGGTGTGCCTGGCATCGTCTGGAAGACAGCTTCGCATTCGGCGCCGCCGTGCGCCGCGCAATCGAGAAGAGCGACCACAAAGTCCTGGTGCTGGCCTCCGGTTCTCTGTCGCATCGCTTCTCAGACGATCGTGAAGCGGAAGCCAATATCCACAATTGGACTCGCGAGTTCGACAAACAGGTCGACATGCACGTGGTCAAGCTGTGGCGCGAAGGCCGTTTCAAAGAGTTCTGCGCGATGCTTCCTGACTACGCTGAGCACTGCTTCGGCGAAGGCAAGATGCACGACACTGCAATGCTTTTAGGTCTACTGGGCGGCCCGGACTACAACAAGCCGGTCGAAGTGCTCACAGAACCTTTTGGCAGCTCCGGTACCGGCCAGATCAACGCCATTTTCCCGCTCTGAATTTCGCTTAAGCGGCCGGGAAGCGCCCGCCGCTCGACACAGCCAACTACCAGGAGGGCACGATGCCGCATTTTATTGCTGAATACACTGACAACATCGAGCAACAAGCCGACTTGCCGGGCCTGTTTGAAAAAGTTCACGCCACACTTGGCGCCAGCGATGTATTTCCGCTGGGGGGTATCCGTAGCCGCGGAGTTCGACTGGACACGTGGCGCATGGCTGACGGCAAACACGATTACGCCTTCGTCCACATGACGCTGAAGGTAGGACACGGCCGCGACTTGGCAACGCGTCAACAGGTCGCGGAAAAACTGTTCGGAGTCATTACCGCCCACTTTGCAACGCTACAGGCAGAACGTCTGCTGGCCCTGTCGTTTGAAATGATCGAGTTGCACCCCGAGCTGAATTTCAAGCTCAACAACGTCCATGCCTTTCTCAAGCAACAGGCGAACTAAGAAGCTCCTCACCCCATTGGCCTCTCTCACAAAAAAGTACAACATCATGAGCATAGCCACTTCCGTTACACAGCCTTTGAGCGACGCCGCAACGTCGACCCACCGCACGGTGACCTGGCGGCTGATGCCACTGCTGCTGGTGTGTTACCTGTTCGCTCATCTTGACCGGATAAATATTGGTTTTGCCAAGATGCAGATGGGCACCGACCTGCACTTCAGCGACACCGTCTACGGATTTGGTGCAGGCCTGTTCTTTGTGGCGTACGCGATGTTCGGTGTACCCAGCAACATAGCCTTGGATCGCATTGGGCCACGGCGCTGGATCGCTTTGTTGATGGTCGTCTGGGGGACCTTGTCCACCAGCATGCTGTTGATCGAAAACGCTGAGGGTTTCTACGCGTTGCGCTTCTTGCTCGGCGTCGCCGAGGCTGGATTTTTCCCAGGTATTTTGGTGTACCTCAACCGCTGGTATCCGGCCGGTAGGCGCGCACAGGTAACCGCGTTGTTCGCCATTGCCGTGCCGCTGGCCGGGGTCGTCGGTGGCCCTCTATCGGGCGGTATCCTGCAAGGCTTTCATGATGTTGGGGGCCTACGTGGTTGGCAGTGGATGTTCCTGATTGAAGGCGCACCAGTCGTACTTCTCGGCTTGCTGGTGCTCAAGGTGCTGCCCGACAACTTCGAGTCAGTGAGCTGGCTGAGCAACGAGCAGAAAGACCAACTGCGCAATCAACTGGCTGGCGAAGAGCAACGCAAATCCATCATCTCGTTCAGCGGTATCCTCCGTGATCCGCAGGTCTGGTTGCTGGTGGGGATCTACTGCGCGGTCATGTTGGCGGTCAACACGCTCGCTTTCTGGATGCCTACCCTGATTCATAGCTCTGGGATAGGCAGCGATGGCCAGGTCGGCCTGCTCAGTGCCCTGCCCTACCTGGCAGGCTGCGGTTTTATGATCGCCTGCGGGCGCTCATCAGATCGGCGCCGCGAACGCCGGTGGCACTTGAGTGTGCCATTGCTCATGTCTGCCCTCGGTATCGCTGTAGCCGGCCTGATGCCTGGCGATCCCTTCATGGTAATCGGAGGTTTGGTGATTGCGGGTATGGGCGCGAGCGCCGCACTGCCGATGTTTTGGCAGCTACCACCGGCATTCCTATCAAACAGTACCCAGGCGGCGGGCATCGCCTTGATCAGTTCCCTGGGAAGTATTGCCTCGTTTCTGACACCCAATCTGATTGGCTGGATGCGAGACACCACCCACAGCGCCAGTCTTGCCCTCTACGTTCTCGCGGCCCTAATCGTCGCGGGCGCCTTTCTGGTGCTGCGCACGCCCGCCGCTATCGTCAATCCTCATTAAGAGATCTACGTCATGCTCGATCAAGAATTCATCCAGCAAGCCGCTGCTCAACTGGACAACGCCGAGCGCTCTCGTGAGCAAGTTGGACAGTTTTCCCTCGCGCATCCACAGATCACCATCGAAGATGCCTATGCCATTCAGCGAGCCTGGGTGGCGCAGAAAATAAAGAACGGACGCAAGCTGGTGGGGCACAAGATTGGCCTGACCTCTCGGGCCATGCAGGTTTCATCAAATATTTCAGAACCAGATTACGGGGCGTTGCTTGACGATATGCTGTTCGACGAAGGCACCGATATCCCCTTTAACCGCTTCATCGTGCCGCGCGTTGAAGTGGAGCTGGCATTCATACTCGGCAAGCCGCTCAAAGGCCCGAACGTGACGATTTTCGATGTGCTGGATGCTACTGAATGGGTGATTCCGGCCCTGGAAATCATTGACGCGCGTATCCAACAGATCGATCCCGAGACCAAGGCCACGCGCAAGGTCTTCGACACCATTTCCGACAATGCGGCGAACGCCGGGGTGGTCATGGGTGGCCGTGCTGTCCGCCCTCATGAAGTCGACCTGCGCAAGGTGCCAGCTGTTTTGTACCGCAATGGAGTGATCGAGGAATCAGGGGTGTCTGCTGCCGTTCTCAATCATCCTGCGAAGGGTGTCGCCTGGCTGGCCAACAAACTCGCACCTTACGACGTCACATTGCAACCGGGACAGATTATTCTGGGCGGGTCGTTTACCCGTCCAGTGGCTGCCAACCCAGGCGATACCTTCCATGTCGATTACGACATGCTCGGCTCCATTTCCTGCCGCTTTGTCTGATTTTTGGAGGACCGTTTCATGGACATGCCCATCAACACATTCAAACAGCGCCTGAAAAGTGGCAAGGCGCAGATCGGCCTTTGGCTCGGTCTCGCCACCCCCTACTGCGCGGAGCTGGCAGCCAATGCCGACTTTGATTGGCTATTGATCGACGGCGAGCATGCACCCAATGACGTACGCAGCATGCTTGGCCAACTGCAGGCCATAGCTCCCTATGCCAGTCATCCGGTGATCCGCCCTGTCGCCGGCGACACAACGTTGATCAAACAGATTCTGGACATCGGAACCCAGACGTTGCTGGTGCCAATGGTCGAAAGCGCCGAGCAGGCGCGAGAACTGGTGCGTGCCGTGCGCTATCCGCCCAGTGGCGTGCGAGGTGTAGGCAGCGCACTGGCACGGGCGTCGCGCTGGAATACCGTGCCCGGGTACTTGGACAAGGCCGACGAGCAAATATGCCTGTTGGTGCAGATTGAAAGCCTCAAAGGCCTGGCCAATCTGGATGGCATCGTCACCGTCGAGGGCGTTGACGGGGTGTTTATCGGCCCCGCCGACCTCAGCGCTGCCATGGGCCATCGCGGTAATCCGGGGCATCCCGAAGTTCAGGCAGTCATTGAAGACACGATCATTCGAATCCGCGATGCGGGCAAGGCGCCAGGCATTCTCAGCGCTGACGAAAAACTGGCTAGGCGCTACATCGAGCTCGGCGCGGCATTCGTAGCGGTGGGTGTTGACACCACAGTACTGATGCAAGGCCTGCAAGCACTGACAAGCAAGTTCAAAAATACCCCGGCCACCATCAGTACCGGCGGCGCTTACTGATTTCAGGTCAATTGCAAATACTCACTGCTGGCGGTCGGTTTTGCCAGCAGTGATCACCCAGAGATCAACGCTTAAGTGACTTCAAATCGTTGAGCAGCACCAACAACGTCTGCAATTTTTCCGCGCCGAAGCGCTCCTGCAAGCGCTCATAGTTCTCTTCCATGCGCCCTCTCATACTTTCAAAACAGCTATCTCCGGCAACCGTCAGTTTCACCAGCACTCGACGCTGGTCGTGTTCTGAGCGCCGTCGTTCGACTAGCTCTGCGGTTTCCATCCGCGCCAGTACGCCTGTCATACTGGGCTTGAGAATACACGCCAAGTCCGCCAAGCGATTGATTTCCAATTCGCCCTGCTGACTGAGAATCCGCACCACCCGCCATTGTTGTTCAGTGAGACCTATATCCTTCAGGGAGGGCCGGAAAAAACTCATGGCGACTTCACGGGCCTGGAGCAAGTTGAGTGTCAGAGACTGTCGGTGCTTGGGCATTTAAGAATGGCTCGAAATTAGTTAGCATGTTAATAATATTATCACGCTGAAATAGCCATAAAGCTTCTTACTTCCATAAAAAAACGGCGCTTTGGGCGCCGTCTATTTTGATCGCTAACTAAATCAGATCAGAGCCTGATTACCGTTTTCAGCACCGTCTTGAATGTTTCCAATTGGTCGTCGCTGAATTGACTGAAGACTTTTTCCTGCTGTTCACGGGCTATTGACCACAATCCTTCTGTTTCATCGATACCTTTAACCGTCAGACGCAAATGCCCATCTTCTTCACAGACCAGGCCTTTCCGAGTGAGGTTGGAAACGGCCTCTTCTATTTCCCGCACTGGCATCGCCACCTCGCGCTGCAGATCGGTAAGGCTTAGACCCGCATCATTTTCTAACACCATCAGCATACGTGCCTCACTGGTTCGCAAACCTGTCGACAATTGCCGCGGCTGATAGCTTGCCTGATAAGCGCGCAGAGCTTGGGTCATAAGGTAGTAAAGATTATGGCTCAGTCGTCCTTGGAAGTGACTGCTCGGCGGCTGACCTTCACCACTCTTGGTCATACGAGTGTGCGGCAGCACCATGGAGTAAGCACCTTGGTGATACAGCAGTGGTGAACGACCAAAATCATCGAAAGCCACAACCTTGCCAATCATGATCCAGTGATCACCACCGTCCACCTGCTGGTATTTTTCGCAATGAAAACGTGCCGAGCAGTCAGAGAGCACCGGCGCTCCGCCCTCGCCTGCTTCAAAGTCGACCTCTGCAAAACGGTCATCCTTCGGACGAGCGAAATTGTTCGAAAGATCAATCTGATCGGCAGCAAGCACGTTCACCGCAAAGTGTGTAGCTTCTTCAAACACGCCGTGACTTGAAGAGCGCTTGTCGATGCTCCAGAGGATTAATGGCGGATCCAGCGACACCGAGTTGAAGCTGTTGGCCGTCACCCCCACCTTGCGGCCGTTCTGGTCGGCGGCTGTTACCACTGTTACACCGGTGGCGAAGTTACCTAATGCGCGGCGAAATGCACGCGCATCGAAGGCAGAAGAAACGGCAATCTCATTAATATCGGACATGCAAGACTCCCGAGCACGCCCAGGAGCGTGCCCTGATTGTTTTTATAACGGGCTTGTGGTGTCGCAGCTACTCGCCTCAGGCCATCGACGGGTCGGGCTCAAGGCCCATCAGTTCGCGACCAAGAATTTGTGCACAGACATCGTAATCGGTGTATGCGTGCGCACCAGTAAGATGGGAGTCGCGGAAAAGGCGTTGCAGCTCGTTGGTTTCAAACCAGGCTCCACCACCTGCCGCTTCCATCAGACGATCCACTGCCTGGATACACATCTTTGTGGCGTAGCCCTGATTAGTACGCCAGAACGTCAGCGTGGAGCGACTTGGATATTCGTGGCGCTCACTGTATTCAGCGATCTCCTCCCAGCTTTTTTCCAGCAGCGCTCGGGCGGCCGCGACCTGATGTGTGGATTCCGCCAAGCGCATCAATGCCGGGGTGGCTGCGCCGACAGCGGCACCAGTGTAGGCACGGACGCGGTTGCGGGTTTTCTCACGGAAGACATCCAGCATGCGCTCGGCAATACCCAAGCTGACCGTCGAGAAACCGCTGGCGAAATAAGGCCGATAAGGGGCGAAGAAAATCTTGCTGTCCGGATAAAGTCCAAAGCCCGCGGACTTACCTTCGATCATGTCCTTGGCTTTCTGGATGCGATACTCAGGCACGAACGCGTCTTCAACGATCAGAGTTTTACTGCCACTACCGCGCATCCCCACTGCAAACCAATCATCACGAATTGCGTAGTCACTGCTTGGCAGTACTGCGAAGCAATAATCCCGAGTGCCTTCAGTATTTTCGCGAAAGAAACCCATGATGGCCCATTCGGCATGATCACAGCCTGAACTCCATCCCATTTCACCACTAAAGGTGACGCCCCCCTCCACCTCCTGGATACGACCGAACGGCGCGATACTGCTACTGGCCGTGGCGTCAGGGTCTCGGCCCCACATCTCATCCTGCAACTTGCTGGAAAACATCGCGATTTGATGGCTGTGGGTACACAACAGACTCATCGCCCAAGCCGTACTTGCGCAGGAACCAGCCAACAATGCGATGCAATCTGCGAATTGAGGGAGGGAAATTTCCATGCCGCCGTATTTCTTCGGCTGCAAGGCTCGGTGCATGCCAATACCTTTGAGCAGCGCGATGTTTTCGTTAGGCACGCAACGCGCTTTTTCTGCCTCGAAGGCATTTTCTGCAATAGTCGGCAGGACACTTCTCAGATCTTCCAGCAGCGGGTTTGGCTTTTTCATGGATGGTCTCTTTATTATTGGATTGTGGTGTTCCGGCGAGCGAGAGTATTTATAGAGCGTGTTGAAGGCACCGCACACGCGATAAATAAGTCAGTACGCCGATAAAGACCATGCAAGTATGGAGTGCAAAAGCGCGGCGAAAAATGCACGTTTCGAACGGAAGATTGTACTTTTCAAAGGGCCCTAATCAAATGGAAGAACAGCTCGGGGAACAGCTCACAGCCAACCTTGGGGAAACCCGGCACCACCGAACCCCGTGGTTTGAGCCCAGGCAGTTAATAACTGAAATAGGTGCCCCAATTCTTTCTGCCTCCAATCAGGAATCGAATGCGCTCTCGGGAAAACCGGGTGGTGTGTAGTGATTGGCGCACTCAACGGCCGCCCTACTCAACCAACGTTTCACGCGCTAGATAGTTCTGCGCAAGCCGCTTGCTTTCCAGGGCAAACCCAAGCCCGTGGCTGGCGGCCTCCCACGTCATGTAGGAACGATCAAAACTCAGTGTGTGAAATGCAGCGATTCGTAGGAACACGAGAAGTTGAGCTGAATATCGAGATGGCTCTGGCGAAATTGCACCAGGCGCAGCATCAGCCACGACAGGCCGAAACTGGGGGGATGAGCGCAGCCGCAAACAGTCGAAGCTGACATCACTGGTGCCGCGTTCGGTCGCCACCGCCAGGCTATGCAGGATGCCGGAAATCTCAGTGAGGTATGTTCACCCACCGGCGTCAATGTCACCCCCTGGCCGTTCTGAGAACAGCTGTCGACCAATCATCGCCTCCAGTTCTGCCAGCTGGTGACTAACTGCCGAGGGCGTCAGATCGAGAACTTCTATGGCTCGCGCGACATTACCGAAGCGTGCCGCTTTTCTAACTAAAAAAAGCCTTCACAAAAAGCCAGGTGCGAAATTACAGCACCTAATTAGAACTTTATAAACCCATTCAACATGATCGTATCCCCTTCGGTAGTGTTCCGAGCATACACGTCACTTTGATAAGCAGCGAACAGGCCCAAATCCCGATGTGCATATCCTATTTGCGGACCAACTTTTATAGACTTCGTACGATTGCCGATATCTTTGCCATGAAGCTGATCATCACTGAGCTGGGTTGCCAAATATCCACCAACCCCTGCCAACCAGTTATTGGAAAATCGATAATTTATCCCATAGTCTGCTACGACTTGCACACCCGATTGATAATCAGTTTTCTGATTTTCAAAACTATAATTAGTACTAATCTTTGAACTCACCTCCACTTGCGGCAGGGGAAACCAAGTGAAAGCGTACGCTGCATAAATCACACTGCTATTGTTACCGGGGTTAATGAGTGCGTGCTCATCATATTCCCCCCAAGGAGCGACGTAATCCAACTCTATATTGTGAAGATACGTTGGGGACTGCCAACTGACCAGAGCCCCAAACATCGGATCCGCCATCCCACTTGCGGAATCCCTACCGAACGGCCCCAATGCAGGAATATCCACATGGCCTTGTACGTAAGGAACTGCTATTTGCAATGAAACATTGCCTCCTAACAACGTTGGCCCGTCAAGCGTGTGAACCAATCGCAACGCGTGAGCGTGGATTTTTCCTTTTACTTTAGGAAACACCTTATCACCTCGCCCATCGTGGATTGAGTCGATATCGATGAGCTTGTTGTATGTATAGAGATGCGTCTCGCCTGGGGCACCCACAGCGCCGCTCATGACGGTCACGATTCCCGCTGGGTAGCTCGAAGTGCCACCCTCAAGCGCGATCGAATTACCAGCAAAAAACAAGGCGCCAGTGCAAACAACCAGACGATAAATAGCTGAAAATTTCATCACGCCTTCCTTCTTTTTATTATTTTCTACAACATGATTTACGCTAACATGTAGAACAGAAACGGCAGAGCCAGAGACCTAGATCATTCAGTCTCCGATGAGAAATATTTCCCCAGCCTCTGTAACTTCCAAACTTATAGAAATTAAGCGCTGACCGATACAAGGACCTTTTATACACAAGCCCGAGTCGACCTCAAACAATGCGCCATGACCACTACACACGATATATCGGGACTCACTATCTAGATAGCGATTCTTAAGCACCGGCATAGAAGAGCCAGGCCAGTGCGGGCATGAGTTTTTGTACCCAACAATATGACCACCATTGTTGACTAAAAAAAAGTCATCCTGACCTACGTTTTTTATCCTGAACCCGAAGGACTGACCTGGCGCAAGTTGCTCGAGATGGCAAAGCCTGAGACGCTGGGGATTCGCCATCGTTTACTTAACCTCTTTTAATCAGGCTTTCCGCCTGGAGCCCATTTCTCGCGCCAGTCAAAAAGGAAGATTTGGGAGTTATCGACGATAGCGGGAGCTTCCCGTGGAGACCACTCATCATCGTGTTGATCCATATCGGCGTCATATTCGATATGACAAGCCATCGGGGTATTGAAATACCAGAACCAATTAGACCCAAACTGGTGACGTCCAGGCCCCCAGTACGATTCGTAGCCCTTTCCAGCAAACGCATAGCCGGCCTGCATCACTTCGGTTGGCCCTCCCATATGGAACGTAAAATGTTCACATCCCTGCAGGTGTGGAGGAGTCTGGATGAAGAAAAGGGTGTGGTGGTCAAAAGTACCGGCAGGACGCAGAAACGGGCCCATACCAATGAATCTGTCGGTAACTCTGAAGCCCAGACGGTCGGCGTAAAATCGCTCTGCCTTGTCGGCGTCTGGGACAAAATAGACTACATGAGAAAGTGTTCGTGGCTTAGGAGCCAGCTCCGTGGTATCGACATTGACGCCCGTCTTGTTTTTTTGGCGATGAATATCGCCAGGGGCGTTTACACGCTCCGCACTCAATTGGTGCGACTTTCTGATCGAGACCTGGAAGCCAAGAGCAAAGCCGACATCGTCAAGTAGCTCCAATGAGCCATCAGACAAGGTCTTGACTTCCCGCTCCCCCTCAAATTCCTTTTTTATACTTTCCAGAGTGGCAGCATCTTTCACGCCATACATGGTTTTGCGCAGCATGTTTGCGGTAGGCAATGTCCAAGCGGGAAGACTTGGATCATCCCGATGCTTGATAACCACGCCGGTTCCGTCTAACGCCTCGAAGCGTCCATCACCTACCGGCTCAAGGCCGTAATCCTTCAGGAACCGCTCGCAGAGCGCAACATCATCAACGCCAAAATACAATGTGTCCGGACCAAGGATGTTCATTTCAACACCTATCAAAGATTGCGTTTTTGTTATGTCAGGCCCGCCTTTTTAAGCGGGCCGGATATCTTCGATGCGCTCGTGAATTACAATTCCACTCACATGAACGGCTTGCGCTCCTCGGGCCACCAGAGACCCGGGATCGGTTGTCCCATTTTGTTGCGAAGCGTTCCGACACCGTCAACGATCAGTTCGACGACATCGCCTGGCTGGAGCCGCCGGTCAAGCTCAAGAGCAGAACCACCACCCATAGTACCCGAACCAATCACGTCGCCTGGCACAACAGCCTCACCTAGACTCGACCAGGCAATTAGCTCGCCTACGGTCCACAGCTTGTTTGAGCTGTCGCCCTTACCCCAAGTCTCGCCGTTGACCCGAACTTCCATACCAATTCGGTCAAGATCTTTAAATTCGTCAATGGTGGTAATCCACGGACCGATGCCGTACGCAAAATCCTTGCACTTGGTAGGGCCCATTGCAATTGGCATCTCGATCGCTTGACGGTCGCGAGCGCTGAAATCGTTGAAAATGGTAATGCCAAAAAGGTGGTCAAGTGCGTTATCAGGGTTGAGATTTTCACCACGCTTGCCGATGACATAGCCCAGCTCGAGCTCATAATCCATGTGCTCTATATAACCTGGCCATGGGACTTCGGCATCATGCCCAATGACGGTATGCGGTGTACCTTTGAAGTACCCAGGAATTTTCAGAAGGCTGGGAGTTGGCTCGTGACCAATTTTTTCATGGAAGCCTTTGATGTGGCCAATGAAAGTCAACCCATCACGCACGACAGATGGATCCGAAGCCGGGAGCCATGTCACTTGGTCGAATGATGTGGAGTAGGCATCGGGACGCGTAGCGTTGATTTTTTCAGCTGCCTGGACAAAGGGTGAACCCAATGCAATTGCCGCCGACATGCTCCCAGGGAATACAGCATCTGCATACTTCAACGAGGCTTCCCGAGAAGAGCCTTCTTTGAACAACTGCTCCTGAAGGGCACGTTTCAGGTCGATAACCCGTTTCTCTTCCGGTACTACGAGTACCAAACGCGCTTCCGCTCCGTCAGGACCATTAACAGAAATACGGCCGAGCTTCATAGCATCTCCCTCTTTTGTTGGAATGGCTCGTTATGGCAGAGCCGGCATTTTGGCCTGCACAGCTTAAAGCTATACGGCACGTATCGTTTTGTAAAGATAAACCTATATACCGCCCATCTGTCATATCGACTACAGCCGGGCCTGCACTCCTGGCAGGCCAAGCATCTGAACGGCTCCGCCGCGGTAAAATCGGCTTTGCTGATGCATGCCAAATACGATCGAATCGTTTCGTTTATTTGGAATGTTTTCGAGAACGTAAAAAGGCAGCCTGATGGCAGACTGTGCCTCAAGCACCTTTAAATTTTAATCAACAGGGCTGAGCTATAAAGTGGTAACTATCCATTAAAAGTTGTGCACTTTTATCGCGATTCGCGAGTGGATTCTGCTCATAGACCGATAACTGATAGGACGCGTCGAAGATTCTCTTCACGCGATCAAACCGACGTTGGCTGTACATTTTCAAAGCTTCATCAGCAGAGTATTCGCCTAGTACCTGAGCCAAAACTACTGCGTCTTCAACTGCCATACCTCCACCCGAGGTAAGCTGTGGTGTTGGGGCATGAGCGGCATCACCCAACAGGACCACTCGATTTCGATTCCAGGGAACAGGAACAAGGGTCACATCAAACGGGCGAAACAATACATCTGCGGGCGATGTGATTTGTTCCAGCGCTTCACGAATCAAAGGGGCCTCATAGGAACGGAGCCTCTCAATGAGCAAACTGTCCAAATTTTCATCCGGGTACCGAAGGTGCTCTTGACTGTTCTCCATATGGAAGAGATAGCAGTTTTCTGCCGAAATGGGCAGAACCCCAACGGCCGTCCCATCCGCAGCTCGGAATATATGGAACCCATCAAGCGATGAGGGTCTACGAGCGTTGAAACGCCAAACACTCTGTTTGGCAAATTTTGGACGATGCTCTTCGCCAAAAAAACGGTCTCTCAAACGTGAAAAGGCACCATCTGCCGCCACAACCAAATCATATTCAGTTTCAGTGCCATCGGTAAAACTAACCAATACAACTTTACCCTTGTCAATAACCGACTCAACTGAAATACTTTTACTCAGTATCGCGCCGCGCCTGGAAGCATGGGACTCAAGGATATTCGATAACTCAGGACGCTTAATGCCACAGTTGTCTCCAATCGGAGAGGCCATGATCAAAGTTCCAGTAGCATCGAACTCACGAAACATTTGGAAGGGTGCCCCGCGCTCAAGGCAATCATTTTTCAGCCCGATCGAATCGAGGGCTCGCAATGTGTTACCTAAAAGACAAATCCCAGTTCCTGCCGCAGAAATAGAAGGCTTATTATCAATTGCGTGAACTTCGATGCCACGATCAGCGAGCGCACAGGCCAAGGTGCCACCGCCTATTCCAGTTCCTACAATCAATACTTTCTTGATCTTTTGCATTGCGCTGCACCTTTTACTTTTTCTTGTATTCAGGACAGACCATTAATGAATTAAAAAGCCGTGTTGGCTTTCCCTTTCAAGGCAAGCATTTCCCTCGCCTCTTGAGGCGTAGCAATTTCAAAGCCCAACGGCTCGATAATACTGCGAATTTTTTGCACCTGAGCAGCGTTGGAGACCGCCAGTTCACCACGCCCAATGTACAAACTATCTTCTAGCCCGACCCGGACGTTCCCACCCATGATGGCCGCAAGCGTCGCTAGTGACATTTGGTCTTTCCCTGCACCCAGTACTGACCAATGATACTGATCACCAAACAGACGATCTGCTGTCCGTTTTTGATGCATTACATCCTCGATGTGAGCACCTATCGCACCCCGCAGTCCAAAAATTGTTTGGATGAATAGCGGCGGCTTAACAAGGCCCTTGTCCAGGAAATATTTCAATGTATACAAGTGGCTGACGTCGTAACATTCGAACTCAAAGCGCGTGCCTGCCGCGCCGATAGTTCGCAGAATCCACTCGATGTCGGAAAAAGTGTTTCGGAAGACAAGATCTTTCGTGGCAGTGAGGTGCTCTACCTCCCAGGAATAACGCCAATTCCGGTCTTTGGCGGCCATCTCTGAAAGATTGAGATTAATCGACCCCATGTTCAAGGAGCACATCTCTGGCTGCAGAGCGACACCTGCAGCAGCGCGCTCGCTAATCGGCATTGCTGGCCCACCACCGCCGGTGGATACGTTCACGATCGCATCAGTTTCGGTTTTRATTCGAGACACAAACTGACGGAAAATTTCAGGATCGCCAGTGGGACGACCATCTTCAGGATTTCGGGCATGAAGATGAACAATCGCCGCACCCGCCTCTATCGCTTCAATTGCCTGATCAGCAATTTCTTGAGGAGTAACCGGCAGATGTGGGGACATCGACGGCGTATGAGCGCCACCAGTAATGGCAGCAGTAATAATGATTTTTTTCACAGCTCTTCTCCTTCCTGCAGTGCGAGCAGGACAAATAGCATCCGGCAGTTGTGCTTTGAGCGATTGGACCAACTGTGATTTGTGGCTCGTTGCACCAGCACGTCCCCCGGGCGCATGACCGTCTCACCGTGATCCATCATCGCGACGATTTCACCTTCGAGTACCACGGCGTAATCCAGCGATTCGGTTTTGTGGAACCAAAAATGGCGCGGCTTGTTCTTGTCTCGAACCCCTTCACTGTCGAGGAATTCAACCAGTTTTTCTTGGTCGTAGACCTCATCTGGTGGGAAGTCAACAATGCGAAGGAGTGACCCCTTATCAGAGTGGAAACCGAATTTATGACCAGCCGGTGCTGGATCGAAACCTACAGCGCGCCCTGCCCCGGTTGCCCAGACAACCTGAGCTACCGGTTTGCCAGGTTGCGCGAGCACATTAGGTGTGTCTCCGTCGCTGGTGAATATGGATTCACCCACTTCGTTATGACCGGTCACGATCCTTCGTACGGGCTTGTAATCCGTGTTGAAAATCTTGTTCATTCATAGCCACCTTAAATACGGTACGTATTGTATTGTTATTGAGTAAATTTTTTTGAGCTATGCGGCCTGAACGCGGGCGACGTCCATAATAAAGAAAGAAGCCGACGCGCTAGCTATGAGCAATTCACGGTGCGGGTCGAATAATTCAGCCCTCGCGAAGGCAACTTGGCGACCAACACGTTCGACTGTGGCACTTACTTTCAGTCGCGAGGGTTTGACGGCGGCCTGCATGTTCACCGTGATACTGGTCGTAGCACAGGTTTGGCCACAAGAAAGTTTACTAAGAACTGCAAAAGCCATCGCATAATCAAGCATAGTCATTAAGGTGCCGCCAGCAACGACGCCATTACCCTGAATGGCCGCTTCGGGAACTTCGTAGCTTAGCTCGACAGCCCCAGGCCGCCCTTGAATTAGCCGGGCGCTAAGGGCACTTAGTCCGGGGGTTAGTTCCAGAGGAATATCGAACTGGGCCTCTGCAATAACTCGCTCCAAGAAGGCGCGATCTGGATTGTCAACGACAGGATCCATAATTCTTCACCTCACTTATCGAAACTAACGCACTTTTGTCGCTGCGTACCCAGCCCGGCAATTTCGCCGATCATAATATCGCCATCTCGCAAGAAGCGATTATAGTGAGTGCCATTACCTGCAGGAGATCCGGTACAAATAATATCGCCCGGCAAAAGCTTGGCATACTTAGATATATATGCAATTTGTTGCTCAATTCCAAACAGCATATCTGCGGTGGTCTCGTCCTGCATGGTGACGCCGGAAACGGTCAAGCGCATAGAGAGATTATGAGGGTCCTTTACAAAGTTCTTGGGTACCAAGTAGGGTCCCAATGGCAGAAAACCTGGTTGGCCTTTCGATCGCAACCAATCTGTCCCGAGCATTTTATAATCGGTTCGGGGAATCAAATCGCGAGCAGAAATATCGTTGACAATCGTGTAACCGGCCACATAATCCATAGCGTCTTCAGCACGGATATTGTAACCCTTCCGTCCAATAACAACAGCCAACTCCAGCTCCCAGTCAGGCTTGCTTGTGGTAGGTGGTAGCACCAAATCTTCGTAAGCACCCGAGATTGCTGAGACGGGTTTGGTGAAGACATAGGGTTCGCCAGTGGCAACCCGTTGATCCATCATGTCCTCGGCCCACTTCCTGAGCTCATCTTTATTAAAACCTTCTGGCCCGACATTAGAATCGACCGTCAAATCAACTACATGCTTTCGGTAGTTTGCACCAGTGCAGAAAACCTGTCGTGGGAGATCAATGGCTGGACGAAAAATCAATTGATCTTCGCTATACCAAGAGGATGTCGACGCTTTGTTTACAATGGATTCGAGTGCAGCGTAGCTAACTTCCCAATTCTCAAGGAGCGACAACACACTTTGGTCCCGGAGAGTATTAACTCCAAACTCTTCAGCCAAGCTACTGACCGAAGTAATTTTACTGTCTACAACAAGCCCAGCGAAGCGTTGTTGTGGGCTGGACTTCAACGAAAATGTACCGAGCGAAAACTTCTTCATATAGGTCTCCGGAATTATTGCAAAAAAGAGCAATCGACAACCTGCTCATACGTAACATTCGCCCCAGCCAACCCAAGCAAGGCTCGTTGGCCGATAAGAAGTTCAATGCCGTCACGGGAGGGTATCAAGGTACTTGGAAACGTATTAACCAGCGCCGTTACTGCCTCGGGAGGGAGGCCGAGCGACTCCAGAGACTCTTTAAGCTTCGCCGTGTCATCTGGCACGGTGGTTAATGAAGCTTGCAGCATGTGAATCCAGGCCTTTAACGCTTCATTGGCATGACTCACTGACCTCCTTACTACCAGGCCTTGACCAGGAAAGTTAGAAAATACATCTTGTATTGTTGCGATATGACTAAGCCCCCGCTGTACTGCCATCGTGTCGAATGGTGGCCCCAGCAAGGTTGCATCGCCCTGCCCTTCGGTGAGCGCGGAGAAACGCTCACGCACGCCTCCTACCGGGGTCAGGCGATAGTCCTCGGTACCGAGCCCGGCTTGTTGCAGCAGCGCCCGGAGTGCAATAACAAACCCGTTCTCCGGCGCATCCACCAGAATGTTGGCGCCGACCAAATCTGATGGGACCGACAGATTTGAGGATCCAATCAACTGAAGCGGGGTGGTCGTTTCAATTTGGGCAACTACGACAAAGTCTTCAGGTCCTTGCCGCTGGTTCCAGTGCAGTACATTGTCGATCGACGTCACGACTGCATCGACCGCGCCTTCACAAAGCAACAGGTACTGCTCATCGGATGACTGTGTCCTGGAGGACTCAAGACGGAAGCCAAGCGACTCTTGCCACGAAGCGGCCACCGCAATGGCGGGAGGAACGAACCACATCACCCGAAGAGTATTGGTAGGCATTTTTTTTCCTCGTTCTAGATGACGCAAATCTAATACTAGACGTATCGTATTGTCAATGAGTTGCCCGAAGCAGCAGATAATCTAAAAACTTGCTAAAAAACAAAGACATAGCTGGTAACGGCAAAGTTAAGATATAGAAAAGAACAAATGGTAGCTTCATTCCTGAGCAGACTTTTGAGGTCACATATAGGAGAAGCCAACCAAGCCCGCACCCTGCACTGAGCCAACAGCCCGGCGCCAGCGATACATTGCCAGGCCTAAGGACTCCATAGTGCGTTTGCGACTGGGCATTCATGCCTGCTCCCTGCCACCTGAATGCGAGACTCCGGCAAAAATACGCTATCAACGACCAGGGTTTTTTGCTGCCGCTGCCGCGCTTTCTGATGGAATGCCCGCCTTCGCCAAATGTGTACTCATTCAAGCGGCAGGAGAAAAAAACAACAAGCTTATGATCAAACCCGATCAGAAACTCACCGCTGACCTGCTAGCCTGCACGCCAACAGAGAACTCAGGCTATTCATTGGCCAGATGAGCTTGCCCTCGACAATCCGGCAATCTTTTTAAGCGCAAAAAATACGCCCACAAACCCGCTCATCAATCCGCTGAAGAAACCACTCAGACCATTCCCTAAAGAATTATCAAATGGAGTGAGCGGGAAAGGTGCGAAAAAATGAGCAATCAAAAAAGCCAGCACTGCAGAGATCACGCCTCCGATAACACCCGCCACGATAGATTCTTTAATGGTGTCATTCATTTCCTACTGCCCTCCTCTTCAAAGAAACGCAACCTGGATTCATAGCACGCTCCTCCTGGCTTCGGTATGCGCACCCCGCGAAGCCATCCTCGCAACCACGCCCATACATTATATACGATACGCATCGTTTTACAAAAATAAATATGCTTTCAGCAGTTGAAATGCGTAAAAATCCATTCCGTAAGCAACCATCAAACCCCGTTTTTTCGGACAAAATTCCTTCACGACGACTCAGTACGAATTCCAATACCGTAGGGTAGAAATTGAAGTGGAATTTTTTCATTACGGCAAATATACTGGCCTAACCGTTTCGATTGCCAACCACAAAACCGTACGGCGACGAGCGGGGCAAAACGAAGTTTTTAAATGCGTTATCAGGAAGTTGACTATGCAAGTCAAAAAAGCAGAATCGAAAAAAAGCTCAGCTGTCGGGCGACCACGCAGCGAAGCTACTCGCCTGCTGATCCTCGATGCGACCATTAAACTCCTGCAAGACAATTCAATTCAGGCTATATCCATTGAAGCCATTGCAAGAGAGGCCGGCGTTAGCAAAGCAACCATTTATAGATGGTGGGACTCCAAGGCACTCGTAGTCATTGATGCGTTCATCGAAAATCACCTCATCAAAACGACACTTCCACGGGAACTTGGCCCAAGAGAAGCGATCGCCCATCATTTCCGCTCCCTTGTAGAACAATACTCCGGCTGGCCAGGTCGCTTGGTTGCTCAAATCATCGCAGAGGGTCAGTCAGACCCTTCAATTTTGCGTGCTTTCCGCGAAAGATTTCACTATGGAAGGCGAGCAGTTATTAGTGAAACTCTCGAGGAATGGCGAAACAAAGGTGAAATTTCGAGCGACACGAATATAGAGATACTCATGGATGTGATTTATGGAGCGGTTTATATGCGCCTGATGATTGGTCACGCACCACTTAATGAGGCCTTTGCCGAATCCCACATAAAGTATGTCTACCACCTGTTGGATACAAACAACCAAACTCCTACCAATGCCAATTGATTTGATCGTGTCAGGTTTATTGGCACCCAAGCCAACAAACCTTACTGAGTCACGTAGTGTGCAGCTTAAATCCAACCATGCGGTCATCTACCAAAGCACAACTTGCGCTTCAATTCACCCACCTCCTAATGATTGCCCTTACCTTGACGATCAGGGAGCAAGCCTACTAAGCATGCCATGCTGAATATTGTAGGCGAGCAACCAAGCCTCTCCCTCAACTCGCCAAACATGGCGAGTCGAGGTCCTCGAGTGGTAGGACTGCTTAGAAGGGTTGCCCCAGATACTGATAGGTCTGCAACAGCAAAGCCGCCGATTTCTCCCTGTTACCGATTGGGTCTTGCTGCTCGTATTTGCAGAGCTGGAACGAAGCGTCACAAATGACTTTTACACGATCAAAACGGCGAGCGCTGTAGGCTGCGAGGGCCTCCCGGGCCGTAGTGGTAGTGGACAGGCATTCTGCGAGCACCACGGCGTCTTCGATGGCCATGCCGCCGCCGGAAGTCATATGCGGAGTGGGCGCATGCGCAGCATCTCCCATCAGCACGACCCGCCCACGATTCCAGGGAGCTGGCACCAAGGTAACGTCCAGGGGACGGAATATAACCTGCTTGGCTTCGGTGACGTGCTCGAGCGCTTCTCGCACTGCCGGAGCAACATATTCGGCAAGCCTTTCGCGAATCAGCAAATGAGCCTGGTCCTCTGGTATACGCATAGGCTCCTTGCTGGTCTCAAGATAGAAGATGTAGCAGCTGTCTTTCGAGGTTGGAAACGAACCTACAGTTCGACCCGAAGGGCTTCGATAGAGGCAGAATCCTTCGACCTGATCCGGGCGAGGCGCATTAAAGCGCCATACGCTTTGCCCCGCAAAACGAGGCCCGCAATCAGCTCCAAAAACCTGCTGTCGCAGCTTGGAATAAGCGCCGTCCGCCGCGACAACAAGATCGTAGGTGGCTTCTCTACCGTCTGAAAATCGAACCTCGACACAATCTCCACGATCATTCAGGCTCTCAACAGTCAAACCATGATCCATGACCGCGCCGGCATTCTTTGCAGCTGATTCCAGGATGCGCGCCAATTCCGGCCGACGAATACCGCAACTCGGGGGGGCGGGATTGGAACGCAGGAGCTGCCCGGCGGAATCAAACTGGAGGAACGACTCGAAGCGCATACCACTCTCGAGACAGGGTTGCGCCAACCCGATCATGTCCAGCGCCCGCAGAGTGTTGTGCAACAAGCAAATACCGGAGCCCGCGGAAGAACTCTCAGGCTTGATATCTATGCAATGAACATCTATCCCCACCCTGCGTAGAGCGTAGGCAGCAGTAGCTCCGCCAATGCCACTACCTACAATTAAAACGCGCTTAATTTCATTCATTTCTTGTCTCCTCTCCGCTTCTATGGCGGGTGGTATTTGTTCATCTATCGGCAGGGTCGCAGGCATGGGGTTGCCACAACCAGCCTTGTTGAACCTTGCTTATCAGGGGGGGGCGCTTGCCTGAACGGCAATGCCACTTGCATCACCTGTCCACTCGGTTTGAACCGGCATGCAAAGCAGGTCGGCGCCCGAAAAGAACCAATGAAAATGTACCGATTCGTCGAGATTGCGGAGCAATCGCTGCCCACCATCACAGACAGCTGCGGCGGGCCTACTGTGCGCTTGCCCCAGTTCAAGTAAGACTCTGCTGGTCCAGCAGACCAGCCCATCGAGCCCTTCAACCAACGGTCGCCCCAATTTCATCGCGGTCTCCACGTGCAAATTCCATCGCTGCCCAGCTACAAACTATACGTATCGTTTCGCTTTATCAACCGCAGTTTTTATGGTCGCAGCTACCTGAAAATTCTTATTGACACAGGAGAGATCCGCCAACAATAATTTAGATACGTTACGTGTCGTTTATAAATCTAAAATAGAATCGCACGATACTTGGAGCCACATCAGTGAACAGCACCTCATTGAAGCCGTTGCGCTTTCTTCATCCTGAAATCCTGACCAGTAATACCAACAGCCTTACGAACGGTGCTGATCATCCCTCTTCCCCGACCCGCTCGGCAGCAGTTAGTAGCAATACTGCCTCGTGCGTGTTCCTCCCACATTCATAAATCATCGGAGCACGAAGTATGCCCGCTAGCAATCAAGCCCCCGTCTTCGTTTCCAGCGACGCCGCACGGACCGTTTTCAGGTGGAAAGACGCGATTACCGCGCTTCAGCAAGCGTACGGTCTTCCTATTCCCGTCAAAGCAACCCCGCCCCGGACCGTCGCCATCCTCGAAAAAACCTGGCTGCGCACCCTCCCGGCTATCCCACCTGGAGGTCGATACTTCGGCGCCAAACTGATGGGCTCGAATATGGGCGATGCTCCACCGGGAATTGAATATGTCATCGTGCTATTCGACCGGACGACGAACCACATTGCGGCCTTCGTCGACGGTAACCTGGTCACCGGTTTCCGTACTGCTGCTACCTCTGCGGCAGCACTCGACCGATTGGCACCTCGGGGCCCCGCACGTCTGGCGGTCCTTGGTAGTGGTCTGGAAGCCTCGATGCACACTCGTGCTTTCGCAAGCGTGCGCCAACTCACAGAAGTAACGGTCTTCAGTCCAACCCCTGAACGCCGTGAAGCGTTTGCTGCAGCAGTCAGCAGCGACTTGGGAATCCCTGCCAAAGGTGTAGCCAGCGCTCGGGAAGCCGTGGAAGGAGCTGACATTGTCCTCACTGCGGCTCGCTCACGCGGCGAGGAGCCCATTCTGTTTGGTGACTGGCTCAAACCGGGCGCCACTGTTGTCTCGATTGGCTCAACCATCCCCGAACAACGTGAAATCGATGTCTCGGTCGTGGAGCGTAGCGATCTGATCATCTGCGACACGCTGGAGGAAGTCCTGACTGAAACGGGCGACATGATCGCTGCCCGCGTCGCCGGAATCGATTTTCATCACAAAGCCTTCAGCCTAGCCGACCTAATGAGCGGCGCATGCAACGAACAGCTGGCACACGCTAAGGCTCCGATGTTCAAGTCAGTCGGTGGAGGTCTGCAGGACATCGTAGTGGCGGAGCTGATCCTGACCAAAGCACTAGAAGCAGGTCTGGCTATACCACTGCCGATGAACTTTGAAACAAAGCGCTAATCCCCATAAACCCACCCTGATCGACAGGAACTCCTACATGGCTAGCTACAACAAGAAAGACGCCCGCGACTGGGCGCGCGAGCATCTCCTAGGGGTCGCCAACGTGACCATCCCGACCATGACGTCGGACTTCAAACGCATCAACGAAAAAGCGGTGCGCCATGACGTCGAGTTGGCAATCCAACACGGCTTCGTCGGTTCTCTATCCTGCTCCGAGGTGGCAATCACCCAGGAGCAGTACGGTGAGTTCTGCCGCATCATGGCTGACCAGGCTGCGGGGCGACTGGTCATTGTCCATCACGCGGTGTTCAACACATTGGAAGACAACATTGAAGCGGTCAAAAGAGCCGAAGATGCCGGTGCCGACCTGGTGTTGCTCGGTTACCCGCCGTATTTCTTTCCGAAGTCCTATGACGAGGTTTTCGAATACACAAAGGCCATTTGCGCAGCGACAAACCTCGGGGTAATCATCTTCCCGCTACCCGCTTGGGGCTTTAGCCGTCTGCACCCCGCCGACATCCCGCTGTCGGTGCTGCGTCGTATGGTGGACGAGATCCCCAACGTGGTTGCGATCAAGGCTGAAGGCGGCCTGCCCTACATCATGTCGGCGATCGAGGTGCACCGCGAATTCCACAAGGAAGTGGTTATCTCTTCCCCACTCGAGTACGAGTACGTGCCCCTCGCGCAGGTGATGGATATCCCTTTCTGCGGCACCAACTATTCGTCCTACTACGGTCCGTTATTGCCACAGATTCACAAGCTGATCCAAGCAGGCAATTACGACGAAGCAACACAGCTTTGGTACAAGATGGACCCTGCTCGCAAAGCGTTTGCGAGCCTGCCGATGGCGGCAAACGGCCTGCTCAATCGCATGATGTGGAAGTATCAGGGATGGCTACAGGGTTACAACGGCGGTCCCCTGCCACACCCGACGCAGCGGGTGTACCAGCGCGACATGACTGTGCTGCGCAAGGGGCTCGAAGCCGCTGGCCTGAATCCAACCAGCGATCTCGACGAAGCTTTCTTCGTCGGCCGCAATCCCCTGTGAGATCAGCCCCATGAATGGAACCGTAACGCTGCACCTGAAGGACCCTGACCTGCTCCGCCAGGCCATGCTGATTGATGGCGAATGGGTTCAGGCCGACAATGGCCAGACTATTGAGGTACGCAACCCTGCTACCGGAGAGCTGGTGGCTCGTGTACCCAACGGCGGCAGTGCCGAAACTCGGCGGGCAATTGCCGCAGCCGAGCGCGCCATGCAAGGTTGGCGCAAAACGCTGCCAAAGGACCGTGCGAAGGTCCTGCGTAAGCTCTACGACCTGATGCTCGAGAACATCGAGGATCTGGCCACGATTTTGACCGCCGAACAAGGCAAACCTTTGGTGGAATCGCGCGGTGAGATTACCTACGCCGCGGGCTTCATCGAGTGGTTTGCGGAAGAAGCCAAGCGGATTTATGGCGACATCATTCCGCAGAACGTAGATGGCCGTCGCATCCTCGTGCAGAAGGCACCGATCGGCGTATTCGCCGCAATCACCCCGTGGAACTTTCCGTCGGCGATGATCACACGCAAGGCGGGCCCGGGTTGGGCCGTGGGCTGTGCTGGCGTCATCAAGCCAGCTAGCCAGACTCCGCTGTCAGCGCTCGCCTTGGCGGTGCTCGCGGAGCGCGCCGGCCTGCCTCCGGGCGTATGCAACGTAGTGACTGGCTCGGCCCGTGCGATTGGTGGCGAACTCACTGCAAGCCCTATGGTGCGCAAGCTGTCGTTCACAGGTTCGACCGAAGTGGGTGCTCAACTGCTTGCCCAATGCGCTGCGACGATCAAGAAGACCAGCATGGAGTTGGGTGGAAACGCACCTTTCATTGTATTCGATGATGCTGACATCGATGCCGCAGTGAAGGGTGCGATTGCAGCCAAGTACCGCAACACAGGCCAAGCGTGTGTCGCTGCCAATCGCATGCTGGTTCAGTCGGGCATCTACGAGGCCTTCGGGAAGAAGCTTGCTGAGGCCACCGCAGCTCTCAAGGTGGGCAATGGAATGCACGAGGGCGTCTTGCTGGGCCCGCTGATCAATGAAGAGGCAGTACAAAAGGTCGAAGAACACATTGCCGATGCATTGTCCAAAGGCGCACGCGTTGTCACTGGCGGTAAACGCCATGCCTTGGGCGGGAGCTATTTCGAGCCAACGGTCCTGGCCGATGTGCCGCGCGAAGCGCTGATTTTCAACGACGAAACCTTTGGACCTGTTGCGCCGCTTTTCCGCTTCGATACCGAAGAGCAAGCCATCGCGATGGCCAACGACACCCCCTTCGGCTTAGCCTCCTATGTGTTCGCTCGTGACATCGGCCGGATTTTCCGTGTCGTCGACGGCCTCGAGTTCGGCATGGTGGGGGTTAATGAAGGGATGATCTCAACCGAGGTTGCGCCGTTCGGCGGTGTGAAGGCCTCTGGGCTGGGTCGCGAAGGTTCCAAGTATGGTGTCGATGACTACCTGGAAATCAAATACGTCGCGCTTGGCGGTCTCTGAGCAGGCAGACCACAGCAGTGGATCAGCCTTTCAAGCGGGCTCAGCGAACAACTGATACCGATTTGAGAGGCTGATCATTTACAAACGTACCCGCTGTTGTGGTTTCAAGATAAAAATGCAATCGAGAGCTGACCAGCCAGAGGTCGTCACGCCTGGCTCATCGGCTCTTTTCACATTTGCTGCAGGTGATAAAGAAGCGGCTTAAGCGGAGAAATTTGCTTCGCCGATCAAGCTCGTTCTCAAACGTGGGGGACTCCTCCGAAGAGGAAAATGATTGCGCCTCACGCTCCATCCATCATGCAACGATGCGACGCGCCCGGATACCTGCGACATGGGCCTTGACACTGCGCTTTCTTCGCGAGGGAATCTCGACCGGATTGCCCTGAGCGCCGTAGAGAAGGATTACGGATGAGGCCAGCCAAAACCAGGCTGGCCCCGTACCAGGCTTAAGCTGGTTTGAAGCAATAGACGGCTAGTTTGTTACCGTCCAGATCACGGGCATACGCTGCATAGGCGTTCGGTGCCCAGCTACGCGGACCCGGGAGGCCTTCACATACACTGCCAGCAGCCAGTGCAGTGGCATGGAAAGCGTCGACAGCCGCACGGGACGGTGCCTCGAAACTGACGGTGACGCCATTGCCAACACTGGCAGGTGCACCGTTGGCTGGTTTCAAGACGAAGAAAGACGGTGCGTCTTCGCCCCAGATGGAACCGTTGTCGCCGAGATCCGCGATCCGTTTGTGGCCAAGCTTACCCAATACGTCGTCGTAGAAACTACGGGCTTTATTCAGGTCATTGGTGCCGACTGTTACGTGAGTAAAGACACTCATTTTTATTGCTCTCTATGGTAGAAACCAGATGGGTTTGCGTTGCGGTGTTACCAGGACAAATTTGGCCATGGCACTCATCGCCAAGTCTGCTGACTTAGTGATCGAAATGAATGACAGTGCGAATACTCTTGCCTACGTGCATTAACTCGAAGGCCTGGTTAATGCTTTCCAGCGGCAGGTTATGGGTGATGAAGGTATCCAGCGGAATTTCGCCTTTCTGCGCCTTTTCGACATAGCTCGCTAACTCGGTGCGACCCTTGACCCCGCCGAAGGCCGAACCCCGCCAGACGCGACCGGTAACCAGCTGGAATGGACGCGTGGATATTTCCTGGCCTGCGCCGGCCACGCCAATAATGATCGATTCGCCCCAGCCTTTATGGCAGCACTCCAACGCCGCGCGCATCAATTGCACGTTGCCTACACACTCAAAGGAGTAGTCCACACCGCCATCTGTCATCTCGATAATGACGTCCTGAATGGGCTTGGATTGCTCCCTTGGATTAACGAAATCGGTAGCACCCAGCTCGCGGGCGATGTCAAATTTAGCCGGGTTGATATCGATAACAATAATCCGGCCGGCCTTCGCCATCCGGGCACCGATGATCGCTGCCAGACCAATGCCACCAAGACCGAAAATAGCGACGCTAGCCCCCTCCTCCACCTTGGCGGTATTGAGTATCGCACCGATGCCAGTAGTGACGCCGCAGCCGAGCAGGCACACCTTCTCCAGTGGAGCATCCTTGGGAATCTTCGCCAGGGAGATTTCCGGCAGTACCGTATACTCGGAGAAGGTCGAGCAGCCCATATAGTGATAAATCGGCTGCCCCTGGTAGGAGAAACGGGAAGTGCCGTCCGGCATCAGCCCTTTACCCTGAGTAGCACGTACAGCCTGGCATAAGTTGGTCTTGCCCGAAGTACAGTATTTGCATTTGCGGCATTCGGCGGTGTACAGCGGAATGACATGGTCACCTACCTCCAGCGAAGTCACGCCCTCACCTATCGCCTCGACAATACCTCCACCTTCATGCCCCAAAATGCAGGGAAAGACGCCTTCCGAATCATTACCTGAAAGGGTATAGGCATCGGTATGACAAACACCGGTGGCAACAACACGAACCAGAACCTCACCAGCCTTTGGTGGTTCAACATCCACTTCAACGATTTGCAACGGCTGGTTGGCGGCGAAAGCAACGGCCGCACGTGACTTGATCATTCTCTGTATTCCTTTGTGCAATGATTTGCCGGGCGAACGACTGTCGCTTACCCAGCGTCAAACAAGACTCGATCCCTGCGCAGGAGCTGATTACTCCTCACGCTCCATCCACCGCGCAACGATGCGACGGGCTTGAATACCTGCGGCATCGGCCTTGACGCTGCGCTCGCCGGTGCTGACGCGTCGCGGACGGCGATTGGCCTGGGCCTGTACTGCTTCAAGCACGACTCGGTCCTCATCAAAACCTTCGCGGATAGCATGAACCAAATGATCCATGGCTTCCGGCACCTTGGCGAAGTCTCGACCGACTACCCAGAAATACAGCATGTGGGTTTGATCAATTGGCGTCGTGGCATGGGCAACACGAAAGCGTGCCGGTGACTCCTCAGGTTTCGAGGGGTTCTGAAAATCCGTGCATCCTTCTTGTAGCGCCGGTGACAGAAACGTGCCCCGGTGTTGACGATGCCAAGGAGTACCCGGCGGTACCCCAAGGGACATTGCGTAACCAGGCGCAAGCGGGCTATTTATAAAATGCTTGGAGTACTGAACGGTCTCATCGCCCACGATGACGTCAGGTGGAGTGGACCAGTCAGAAATCTCGAATGTCGAAGCATGCACGTAGCCAAAATGCGTTAGATCGAGAACATTTTCTTTCAGTAGCATGTAATTCGCTGAAATCTCCATCAAACCAGTCCTAATGGCAAAAGACGAATCTTCCGCCCACGGCAACTCGGCTGGCGGAGCTACCGTGTCGATCACCGATGGATCGCCCAGATAAATCCAAACCAGGGGACCAATCTCCTTCACTGGAAAGTGCTTCACCGAATAGTTGGGCGGTGGCGTTCCGTTCATGGACGGTATGCGCACGCAACTACCGTCAGTGCCGAAGCAGAAACCGTGGTAGCCACATTCCACGATGTCACCTTTAAGTTGACCGTTGGAAAGAGGGGCCTGGCGATGCGGGCAGCGGTCCTCCAACGCGGCTACCGTGCCGTCCTCTCGACGGAACAACACCACGGGGGTATCGAGCATCCAACGGCCCAACAGTGAGCGGCCCACTTCGGAACCAAATGCCGCCACCCACCAACAGTTATGAGGGTAGTTACGTGCTTCTTGAATGCTTTCTGCGACGTTCAAAGTTGCCATGACACCTCACTCCTTAACTGGAAGTTCTTGTTTTTGGCGATCCGCAGCATTGGACTATTGCCCTGCCATCGCCTCCCTCAGGGCAATACGTCTGGCTTCCGTCAACTTACTAAACGATCCGAATCGTATTCTTTTGTGCACCCATTGGGCTGTCAAATTGAGAATGATCAGGGGCTACAGGATCTCAAAGATCCAGATCGTTCGGTTGGAGCTCCTTACGTCCTGAAGTGCCCTACTGCGATGCCAAGCTCACCTCCAATTTCTTGCAAACCCAAGGTAGACGCCTGCAGTTCCTGGCTTTGTCTGGCGCTTTGCTCTCCAACAGCGCGAACCCTCGCCATGCTCTGATTGACCTGCTCGGCTAAAACACTTTGTTGTTCGGCGGCAGCAGCAATCTGTTCATTCATCTGTTCGATGCTCGATACAGCCTGGGTAATCCTTACCAATGCAGAGGAAGCCTGACCAGCCAATATCACCGATTCATCGGTGAGGTCGCGACTCTTATGGAGCCGTTCTGCAGCCTGCTGAGCCGCACCACAAAGACGTTCAATCAACGCTTCAATTTCACTGGTGGAGCTCTGGGTTCGTCGGGCCAGGCCACGTACCTCATCGGCCACTACGGCGAAACCTCGCCCATGCTCACCGGCGCGAGCGGCTTCAATGGCAGCGTTGAGGGCGAGTAAGTTGGTCTGTTCGGCTACCGATTTAATGACGCTCAGGACACCGCCGATCAAGTTGCATTCTTGCAATAGCGTCTCCATTACGCTGGCGCACCCTGTCATTTCCAATGCCAGCCGCTCGGCTTGATCGGTGACTTGTTTTACCAACGAGTCTCCTTCCCGAGCAAAGCCGTCGGCGATGACGACGGCGTCACTGGCTTGTGATGCATTGCGCGCCACTTCATGTGCCGTTGCACTCATCTGCTGCACGGACATGACGGCCAGTTCGGTCTCTGAGCGTTGCTGCTCAAGCCCTGATCGATTGTGCTCCATCACCTGTACGAGGCTGTCAGCGGTGCTATTGAGATCTGTTATGCCATTGCCAATTCGACCCACGAGGTTGCGCAAGCTTACGAGCATCCCGTTGACTGTGCGCAGCAACTGCCCGAGTTCGTCTTTGCCGGTTATTTGCGTATCGCCCCCCGTAAGGTTTCCCTCCGAGACCCGATTGGCTAGGAGTACAGTCTGACGCAAGGGAAAAAGAATTAGCTGGCGAATCACCAGGCACGCCCCTATGCCCAGGCACAGGGCCAAGAGCGTGATCAGGGTCATTTGGCGGTAAGCCCGCTGATTGTCTTCAGTGATGAGAGAAGCTTGGTCTTGCTCAAGCTGAGCCAACAACTCACCCAGATACTGGCCTTCTTTTTTCATCACTTCACTGGTTTGGGCAATTTGATTGCGGCTGACTGCAAACTGATCGAAGGCCTGGCGGTATTGGTTCAGCGCGAGTAACGCTTGCTGTAGAGATTCCTGACCATCCTGGCCGACGCGAATGGCGAGGTTTTTAGTTGCGGCAAGGACCTCGCTCATGCCCTGTTCCCAATCATCTCGGTGATGCGGGTCACCACTCTCGGTGTAATACAGCTCACGCTCTCGGACTCTAGCCAGCTTGTTTCTGAGGTCTGCTGCCTGCTCCAACTGGTTCATCTGCTCCGCGTCTGGTGAGTTGCCTGCTTCTGTCTTCAGGTTGATCGCGTCTATCTGATCGAGGAATACGCCCGTGAAATTTTCGCCAGCATTTGCAGCAAGCTGTTGCATTTTCAGTCGAGAGTTTCGTAGTTCGCGCAATGCCGCGGTGTACTCCTGGAACTGTTTCAAGTACGCGGCAACTGCATTCCTCATTTTGCCACGTGCCAGTTCGTCGCCCTTTGCGAGCTCGGTTTGAAGCGCTTCGATGATCGCGCGTACTTTCGATTCGGCCTCCGGTTGCAGGCCGATCGCATACTCCTTTTCGGAGATTCTCGCCTGAAGTACTTTGGCTTGAATCTGAAGGTCATCCCGAAGGCGTTCGGTACGAGATTGCAGTAAAGCGATTGAGCTGAATGCAGTGCCAGCCACAATCACGGTGGTCAACAGAACCAGGCCAAAGCCTGTTGACAGCTTGGCACCAACAGAGAGCCTACCCAATGCGAACCTAAGCCAAGACATGATCTGCCCTCTGATGGCCGGCTACATGTCTAAACACCGTCAGGGTGAAGCGCAAAATCAATGAAGTAAAAAGTCGGTTCATGACAGGAGTCCTTCTTATTGTTATGGGGCCTATCAACGGATCATTCGGACTTCTTGTAGTACCCAACCGCGACCAGCAAATGGCCGGTTTTGCGCAACAGGGCGTATTTATCTTCCACCTTGCCGGTCACCGGGCTCTTCCAACGGTAATCGTAACCACCGTCCTGGCGATCCTTCATCAGCGCGAGGATCGGCTCGCCCACAGGCTTGCCATCAGGGTCACGCACGCTGGAGAACTCTACGCCGAGCAATCGCAGGTTGTAGCCGTGAGCCAGGTAGCGACCGGTGTTCAGATCGATCACAAAGACGTAGAGATCATCCTCGCGAAAGCGTGGCGACAGCGCGTTGATGGCGGCAATGCTGGCCTGCGGCTCCTGCTTGAGGGCGACAACTGCGCGATCAAGCAGTTGTTGGGCCTGCTGTGGCGTAGCCCGCGGCAGATAGAAACCGACGGCGATGACACGATCCCCCGCGCGCTGAAAGAACACACGCTTGTGCTCTACCCTGGCGTCGCGGGCGTTCATCCAGCGGTACTCGGCCACCCGCACCTCCCCTGCTTTGCCTTCCAAAGCCCGGCGGAAGCCGTCACGCAGTTCCGGCTCCAGCGCCTCGGTGACATCGCGGCCAATCAGCACAGATGAAGTGCCGCCACTGGCGAGCATGACGCCGTGGGTATCGACCACGAATACATAGTGTTCGCCATCGATGAATTCGCCCTGGCGACTGAAGGCCGCGAAAGCGGCATCACCCTGCGCCTGGTAGTACTCGACGGCTGCCTGCAACAGCTTGCGAGCACGTTGTTCCTCATCTGCTGTGGCAGCTTCGGTAGCGCTCATGAGCGTAAATGCGCACCACAGCAAGGCAATCAAACGCATGGAAGTCACTCCGTAAGGGGGGATGCTAAGACGCTGCGACCGGCCTGCTTCAGGCCGCCTGCCGAGACCGGTGGTTTATTTATCACCAGCGAGGTGACCTCATCACCAGGCTGGGATGCCGAGACCTCTGAGTCGTGACGTCGGGTTGTCGGCAGCAGGAAATAGGCAAGCGCCGGCAGCAGCACCAAGGCCCCGACCATGTTCCAGACAAACATAAAGGCCAGCAGCACGCCCATGTCCGCCTGAAACTTGATGGGTGAGAAAATCCAGGTGCCCACGCCAATGGCCAGGGTGACGCCAGTGAGCATGACCACCTTGCCCGTGGAGACTAGCGCGCGGAAATACGCCTCGGACAGGCTGGCCCCCTGACGCAGATGGCCCAGCAGGATGCTCATCACATAAAGTGCGTAATCGACCCCGATGCCCACCCCAAGGGCGATCACCGGTAGCGTGGCGACTTTGACCCCGATGCCCAGCCCCACCATCAGCGCCTCGCAGAGGATGGAGGTGAGCATTAACGGGATCACCGCACAGAGCGTGGCGCGCCAGGAGCGGAAGGTGATCAGGCAGAGCAGGATCACCGCACCGTAGACCCAGAACAACATCTCACGGTTGGCGTCCTTGACCACGATGTTGGTGGCTGCCTCGATCCCAGCGTTGCCGGCGGCGAGTTGGAACTTCACATCGTCGGTGTCATTGGCGGCGGCGAAGGCTTCGACATGCGCTACCAGGCGTGTCAGCGTCTCGGCCTTGTGGTCGGAAAGATAGACATAGAGTGTCAGCAGGCTGCAGGACTCGTTATAGAGCCCGCGAGGCGCGCTGGCGGTGATCATGTTGAGCATTGCCTGGTTGTTCTGCAACTCGTACCACTTCGGACTGCCCTCCGAGAGCCCAACCAGCATCCGCCGGTTGAGCAACGCCAGAGAGTTGGTCGAGTCGACCCCTGGCAAATTTCGCAATTGCCAGTCGAGCTCGTCGACCTTACGCAGGATGTCATAGCGCGAGCAGGCGCTCTGCGGCGTACGCACCATCACCGCAAAGAGGTCGCTGCTGGCACCGTAGCTGCGGGTCATGAACGCATCGTCCTGGTTGTAACGCGAGTCCGCGCGCAGTTCAGGAGCGCCGGGATCCAGATCACCAATCGCCAGGTGCTGGCTGGTCATAAGGCCGAGCACCGCCATCACCAGACTGGTGCCGACACAGATCGCGGCCCAAGGGTTACGGGTGAACAGGTCAAGGAAACGCCAGAAAGGATGGCGCGTCTGGCCCCCCTCCTCCGCACGCTCACTCTTGAGGCTATGTTGAGCCGCGCTTGGGCTGACGCCCACATAAGACAGTAGTACCGGCAACAGGATGAGGTTGGTGAAAATCAAGACTGCGACGCCGATGCTGGCAATGATAGCCAGGTCCTGGATCACCTGGATCTGGATGATCATCAACACCGCGAAACCCACGGCGTCGCACAACAGCGCAGTAAGGCCGGCGAGAAACAGACGGCGGAAGGTAAGGCGCGCAGCCACTAGACGATGGATGCCACGGCCTATGTCCTGCATGATGCCGTTCATCTTTTGTGCGCCGTGGCTCATGCCGATGGCGAAGACCAAAAATGGCACCAGCACCGAATACGGATCCAGTTCGTAACCCAGAAGCGGCAACAGCCCCAGCTCCCAGACCACCGCTACTAGCGAGCAGAACACCACCAGCAAGGTACTGCGTATGCAGCGGGTGTAGCCATAAAGCACGAGGGTAGTGATGAGGATAGCGCCAGCGAAGAACAACAGGATTTGCTCCAGCCCCTCGATCAGATCACCCATCTTCTTGGCGAAGCCCGTGATATGTATTTCGACGTGGTCGTTCTGGTATTGCCCACGCAGCACTTCGAGTTGGTCGGACAATGTGGCGTAGTCCAGCGGCTTGCCGTCGGCGGTACGCGCTAGCAGAGGCACATAGATAATGCTGGAGCGTTGATCCAAGGCCACCAGCCGACCGATTTCATTGGAGAGCTGCACATTGCGCTGCAGCATGGCCAGCGACGCAGCGCTGCCGTCGTATCTGTCCGGGATCACCGGCCCACCCTCCAGGCCCTCCTCGGTGACCGACACCCAGCGCGTCGCCGGCGTCCAGAGCGACTTCATGTAGGCGCGGTCAACGCCCGGCAGCAGGTAAATCTTGTCGCTGAGTACCTGCAGGGTATGCAGGTAGTCGGCGTCATAGATATCCCCTTTAGGATTGGCAACCGCAATGCGCAGCGAGTTGCCCAGGCCCGACAGCTCCTTCTGGTTGTTCAGATAATTAGCGATGTAGGGATGCCCGGTAGGGATCATCTTTTCGAAGCTGGCATTGAGCACGATGCGCGTGGATTGCCAACCGAGCAGCAGCGTAGTCATCAGGCACAGAAACAGCACCCAGTGACGATGGTTGAACAAGGCCCGCTCGACCATTGAACCCGAGCGAATATCGAAATCATTAAGCTCGACGGTATTTGAACTGCTTGAAGACTTCATAGCTTCACTCCGAAACATCTGTGGCTGGATGAGCAAAGCGCGACAAGCCAGCAAAACCGGCAGCGATAAAACTTTTATCGGCCGCCTCGAGCAGGCTGCTAACCGGCAGCCCCAAGGGTTTTCCTACAGACTGCAGCGCGGCGCCATGTGAGGCTGCGCTGCTGAAAATGCCCCCTGCCTGATTAGCCAACAGCAAAGTGCCGTCGGCCAATCGCACGGAGCTACTGAAGGAAACAGGCGACGAAACAGTAATACGCTGAAAGCTGTCACCGTCATCGCTGGAGAGATACGCATGGCCTTTAAGGCCCGCCACCAACAACGCGCCGTCGTCGCGCACCTGGGCGGTGAAGAAACTGCCTTCATAGGGACTTTCGAGTTGCTTGAATGATTGTCCGTTATCGACAGAACGCGCCAGGTAACCCTGCTCACCCACGAGAAAGCAGAGGTTGTTTTTTTCAGCAATAGCATAAAGGTGCACGAGCGATGGATTCTCGATATGTCCCATCAGCGAATGCCAGCTGGCACCTCCATCTTGCGTCGCGAGTGCCATGCCATAGGCACCGACAACCAAGCCGCGGTTGGCATCGGAAAACCGAACCGCCAGGAAGGGTTTATCCGGCCCATCGGCAATCAGCCGCTCGGCATTTTGCAGACGCATATCGGCGGCTTCTGCATCGGCCGCAGTGACCTTTTCAGCCTGAGCGGCCTGCAGTTCGATTTGTGCAGCCTGCAAACCATTTAACTGCACCGCCCAATGTTCGCCCCCGTCGATGGTGGCCAAAACAGTTCCAGCATGACCGACCGCCCAGCCTCGTTGGGCATCCACGAAATAGACGGCGCTAAGACTGACGGAGACCGGCACCGGTACTTGCCGCCAGGACTGACCATTATCGTCCGACAGAACGATGAGCCCACGCTCCCCAACAGCGATCAGTCGATCGGCGGCCCGTGCCAGATCAATAAACACCGCCCTGGAAGATGCAACAATCTGCATGGCAGGTGTTGTTAAAGCGGAACCCACAGCACCGGTTTCAGCGAGGCAGATGGAGGTGGTGACGGACAACACGGAGGCCAGTACAAGTTCACTGACATGACGGATATTTATCATTTTTTATTCTCAAGTAGACGCATATTGCAAAGGCATCGGCTGGACGACAGCCGACGCCTATCAGGCAAGAGCGACCTTAACGCACACCCTGGCCCGCCATGGCGGCCGGAGAGAACTCAGACTTCTTGTAGCGATCGACGATGCGATACTGCTCCGACATACCGGCGAAAACCCCTTGCATAAACCAGGCACCAGAATTCAGGTCATAGAAGCCCGAAGACAATTGGGCAACCGCGGGCACCTCCGGCAACACCATTGGCAGCGTCCAGAGCGTTTTGGCTAGCGCGCCACTGCTATCCCAGCGATCAGCGAGCATCGCCTGCCAGGTATCTTCATCGACGTAGTAGCGGCTCTTCGGCAGTTGATGCCGGGCGCCCGGGGCCAGCTCAGCGTCAACCACCCAAACGCGGTGCAGTTCCCAGCGAATGTAGTCGGGGTTGAGGTGGTTCTTGCCAAACAGGTCTTCCGGTTTGGCAGCGGCATTTACCTTGTTAGCGTTATAGGGAACGTACATTTCCTTCTTACCCACCAACGTCCACTTGAAACGATCCAGGCGTCCGGTAAACACCGACAGCTCATCGAAGCTCATCACGCCAGCCGTAGCCGGCGCCGGGGTATCACAGCAGGAGTTCGGCAGCTTACGAACCCGACGCTGGCCCAAGAGATAAACGTAAGTCTGGGTTTGATCTTCGTTGAGGTAGGACTGCGCCAGAATCTGTTCACCGGCACGGATCGGTGGGCCCAGGTTCAGCAGACGGAACAACCAGTAGTTACCATTGAAGTCGGCGGCCGAACCTTCCTGATAGTAATACGGCATCTCTTGAATGGCTTTGCCTTCGGTGGCCAGGACCGGGTTGCCATCAGCCGTTATCAAATAGTCGCGAAAATGCGTGGCGATGGAAGTAGCGCGCCAGTTGAGCAAGTGGTTCCACATGACCTCAATGCCGCTTTTCGGAATAGGAAACGGAACGCCGCCATAAGCCCCCTGCGGAGCAGGTCCGGCAGTCGTCTCTACCAGCTTGGCCTCGGCCGCGTTTTTGCGAATATTGTCATACACCCATTGCGGCGCCGCAGACGTGCGGCGAGTCGGGTATACATCGATTCGGTAAGTGTCCGGATAACGCTTGAACATGGCTTTGACGCCATCGTTGAGCTTGTCGGCGTATTTCTCCATGTTCTTGGCGGTAATGCTGAACAACGGTTTTTCGGCGGCAAATGGATCCGGGCGAGTACCGCCCTGCTTGAAGGATGGATCGACTTTGGTGTAGCCACCGTCCCAGGCAGGAATACTGCCATCGGCGTTGCCTGCACGCTCGGCACCAAAAGGTGTCAGGGTTTTACCTAGCTCAGATGCGTCAGTTGTTGCGGCAATGGCTGGCTGCAGCAAACTGCTGATCAGAACGCCCGTGAGCAAAACGAAACACAGCGACTTGAGTTTGAATTCGGAAATCATGCGCAAGCCCTCTTAAAACGTGGTTTTGACGGAGAAGGCCAGGAAATCCCGATCCTTCTGCGACTGCTTCATAGTGAAGTGATTGGCCGCGTCGAGATTGGTATCTTCGGGCCCGTAAAAGTGGGTGTAGGTCAGGCCGAGAGTGACGCGCTCACGGTAGTTGGCACTGACGCCGATGTTGAAATCGCCGCCCTTGTCTGGGCCGAAACTGCCCACCACTGCGGACTTGCCCATCGGAAAATAACTGAGACCCACCGGCACGCTGAGATCGATGCCGGGAAAGACTTGGCGGTAGGTCGGGGTGTACACCAACCTGAAACCGAGAGCATCGTCAGTGGCATTGGAATTCAAGGCCTCCGGGTTTTTGGTCACGCTAAGCAGTCGATTCCAGGCCATCTCGCCAACTAGAGAAGCCTCATTGGAAACAAATGACGGACCGAGGGACGCAATAACGTTCAAGTTGACATGGGCAGTACGACCGACCGCGTAGAGAGGATGATCATCGTTGTCCGCAGCCTCACCGGCCAACACCACCTGGGTATTGGATACCAGCGGCATGTTCCAGCGCATCGAGGCCTCTCCGGCGAAACTGAACTCGTCGACGGAAGTGGCGAAACTGGCACCGAGCACCCGGATATCTTCTGGATAAACCAAAGAGTAGTTGCCCACCTCACCGGTGGCGAAATTGGGGCCAGTTGCATTGGGCCTCAAGTAAATCTGGGGGGTCTTCTCGTGGTATTGGAGGGCATAGAGACCGTAGTCAACGGTACCCGCCGAGTAGCGCAACTGCAGGCCACCTTGGCCAGAACTGCGAGCTTCCTTGTCGTTGCCGTGGAAGAACGCCGCCGGGCTGTTTGGATTACCACCGAGAAAATCCGGGAATGGCGCGCCGACAATCAGGCGCTCGCCGCCTTCGCCGACGACGTCCGTGACCGAAAAGTAGCTGCCTACGCCTGGCAGGCGAGTCTCTTCCCAATCGAATTGGTAGAAAGCACCGAGCGACAGATCATCAGTCAGTTGGTAGCTGGTGGACAGTTGGTTGACGGGGCGAGTGATTTCCTTGAACTGTGTGTTCGGTACCGAAATCGCCTTGACCACATCCACCGGGGCCATGCCACCGGCAATGCCGTTGCTGCCGAAGAACAGGCTTTCGCCCCAGATCAGGCCATGACGGCCAAATCGCACGGACAGGCTCTTGTCCGCCAACTCGCCGTTCCAGTAGACAAACGCGTCCAGCAGCTCGGCGTCGCCCCCGTGCAGGTGCCGGGTGTCGTCAGTGAACTCGTCGAAGGCGACCGAACGCTGGTTGGCCCGGGCCGGGTCATCATTGTCAGTGTCTTTTTGATATTCGGTATCGAACCAGGCGGCGCCGCTGACACGGGCTCCAAAGTTGCGATAACTGATATCCATCTCGGAAAGGATGTCGAGCCGATTGGAAATCAGTCCCTTGTCAAAGTTTCGATCGCCATCGTCCTGGTTAAGGGCGGTTTGGCCTTTGGTGAGTTTGCTGCTCTGGTCCTTTAGGCGCCAGGCGGAACTGTATTTCAGCGTGTTATCCCAGCGAACACTGTAGTCGCTATCGCTCATATTGAATTGGAAGGCACTGGCACTCAGTGAGAGCAGACTCAATGCACTACCTGTCATCACGCACGAAACAAAATGCGACCGACAGGAAAGCATCGAATATGCAGGCACGGCACATTTGAGTAGACGCATATACGAACCTCTATTGTTTTTGTATTAGGTTTCGCTGAAAAATCGAAAAACGCTCCTTGCTTAAGCTCCCTTCCAACGGCAGCGCCCACAAAACCTCTGTGGTAGCAGCAATATCGTACTCCAGTTTTGATACGGGACGTATCGTATATTTACTGCTAGGAGAGGTGTATGTCAAGCATGGCTTCGCATCTTTTTTCGTGATCTGTTTTGCCAAGAAAATGCAGGTAATGCCTGGGCTCACACACCGGAACGAGGTCGCAGAGGCGGATGCTGATCCAGTGATTTGAAACGGCAATCAAGCGCGTCGTGAGGTGCTCGCGGTATCGCAATAACGCCGATGCCTGCCACAGCCGTCAGGTATCAACGACTTTTTCCCGTGCCAGCACCCTATTTATGAAATCGGTGGCAGAAGCGAGCGCCTCACGCCCCTCAGAGAGAACCGGCGCATACGCCTGCCAGACGTGAAACATTCCCGGCCATACCTCCAGCCTGGTTTCCACGCCCGCCGATCCCGCATTTCGCGCCAGGCGTACCGCGTCGTCCAACAGGATTTCAGACTCCCCCACTTGAATCATCAACGGCGGCAAACCTTCCAGGTCAGCGTCCAGGATGAAAGAAGCAGCCTCAACATGTTGTCCCAGATAGGCGTTAGCGCAGGCTTGCAGCTTCGAAGGTGTGAGGAAACAGTCCACGCCTGCCTTGCTATGGATGCTCTCTGCGGTGAGGGCAAGATCCACCCAGGGAGAAAACAGCACGACACAACCTGGCATTTCCATTCCCATGCCTCGGGCCTGAATCAGAGCAGCCATGATGAGCTGACCTCCCGCCGAGTCCCCCGCCAACACGATATCGCTCGCCTTTTCACTGCTTGCGAGCAACGCCGCGTAGGCAGTCAGGACGTCTTGCTGTGCAGCCGGATAAGCATGTTCAGGCGTTAGTCGATAATCGACCACATAAGCCGTAGCGGACGTACCAGAAGCCAGCGTGCCGGCGACCCCCTCAAAACCTTCAGCGCTGCCCACCATAAATCCACCGCCGTGGACATAGAGCAACGAGCGCCGGGATGCCAGGTAGGTTAACGTCCGTACAAGCACGCCACCGAGTGTCGAAGCCGCAGAGTTGCAACCAGGCGGCGGCAAAAAACGCTTGCACAATTGGTCGAACCCAACCCGGGCGTTCTGCAACGACCCAGGAGGGTTTTCTCTACGAGAAAGAAGCTCGCCACGAATAGCGTTCAGTTCGAAACGACTCATCATTGCCTCCAGGACACGGCGTGAATCCAGTGCAAGTCAGAGATCGAGCACCAGTCTTGCGGACTTGGCACGGGAAACACACTGCAGAATGACCGTATTGGATGCACGCTCTTCATCGCTGAGGACATAGTCCCGGTGATCAACCTCACCGGCTAATACTTGGCATTCACAGGTACGGCAAAGCCCCTCCCGACAAGAGTAAGGCACCATTATCCCAGCCCCTTCGAGCGCATCGAGGAGGCTGGTATCGGCAGGTACGGTAAGTTCCATGCCGCTGCGGGCAAGCTCCACTACGAAGCTACTGTCCTGTGGCTTTTCAGAAGCACTCGACTGCGGCGCGCTGAACAACTCGAAGTGCACCTGTCCGGAAGGCAGGTACGCCTGTGCGATACCCCGTACCGCGTCCATGAGTGGCGCAGGCCCACAGCAATAAAGGTGGTCCGTAGGGCCTGCCTGGCGAATGAACGTCTGCAGGTCGGGGCGGCCGGAGTTTTCTTCATCCGAGTGAAACACCAGTTTTCCGCCACGGGGCAGGTGCTCGATGTAAGCAGCTCGGGATCGCGAGCGAACGCAGTAAAGAAGTTGCCACGGTTTGTCATTCACGTCGCACCAGCGAATCATGCTGAGAATCGGCGTAATGCCGATACCACCAGCAATGAACAAGTAAGCACTTGCGTCTCGTTCCAGTGGGAAGTTATTCCGAACCGCGCCGATTTCCAGCACGTCGCCAACTCGCAGTTGGATATGAATAAATGCTGAGCCACCACGTGACGGTTCAGACAAGCCGACTCCGATCGAGTAGCTTGCGTCCACGGGGTCGTATCGGTGAATGGAGTACTGCCTGATCAAGCCATTTGGCAGGCGCACGTCGATGTGCGAGCCGGCCTCGGCCACAGGCAGCGGTTGACCATCTTCGGCCAGCAAGTGGATATCCAGGATGGAGTCCGCAGCCCGCACAATCGCCTTCACTCGAACGCGGTTCCAGTCGCTCATTTTCAGGCCTCCTGGATTTTGACGGGATTACTCGCCGCCTGCTCAGCCTTGTAAGCCTTCGCTACAAGCCATCGGAAGTACGAAAGGGCCGCATCCGCTCCGATCGGGATCATTTTGAAATCGGAAGTCAGCTTCAACATACGGTCTTGCGCATGAATCATGTCGCTGTCTTCTTCAAATGCCGTGATGACTTGGTTATGAATCGCCTGCGTCACAGCTGGATCGTCAATGGCGAAGTTGTGAGGCTGCGAAAAGAAGTAATGGGTGGATTCGTCTGTCTCTGGCGTGAGCGCCTGAGTGCTACGAAACTCCGCGGCATTGACTCGATTCCCCTCCTTGGCGTTGTGCCCACAGGGCTGCATACCTGAATCCATCAGGAAGATGCTGGGTAACAGGAAATCATAGATATTCCAACGATCGACCGGTCCCGGATAATTCTTGATCTTCTGCACAAAAGGCGCCGGTTTGATGCCTTCGCCCCAACGTGTCACCCGAACACCGTTTTCCAGCTTTTCGACCTGAGGTATGCAGGCCGCATAAGCCTCATCACCACCCAGCGTGTTCGGATGAACGTAGGGCAAATGGGCGAGGTCGAGCAGGTTGTCAGCGATCAGGAGATAGTTGGTGGTGTAATAGGTATAACCCTCCAGACTTCTCCACTGAGGATCATCCAGCCAATGGGTATCGGGAATCTGGGACGGGTCCGCCAGGCCGGCATCACCCACCCAGATCCAAATCCACTTATGTTTCTCCACGACGGGAAACGTGCGCACCTTCGCTTGCGGAGGAATGCGTTCTTGTCCAGGTATCTCGACACATTGCCCGGCTGTATCAAACAGAAGGCCATGGTACATACAGCGAAGCTGATCGCCCTCCAGGCGCCCCTTCGACAGGGGAGCACCGCGGTGACAGCAACGGTCCTCAAAGGCTACCACCGCTCCAGTGGTATCACGCCAAAGCACTACAGGCACATTAAGAATCGTTCTTGCGAGAAGCTCGTCGACCGGAACTTCACTCGACCAGGCGGCCACATACCAAGCATTACGAAGAAGCATCACGTTGCCCTCATTTCTTGTTTTTGTTTTTTCTGCACTTGCTGATGCCATGCTAGAGGCGGATCATGTATGCGCATAGATCATGGAGCTAATACAGATCATGCATACCATTCATGGCAAGAAATTCGATTTGAACCTGCTACTCGCGTTCGATGCGCTTCTGCGAGAGCGCAACGTATCTCGGGCGGCGGAGCATCTTGGCTTGACGCAAAGCGCCATGAGCCATGCACTACGACGTCTACGGGAGTTCTATGAAGACCCCCTCTTCGTCCGTATTGGCGATTCGATGAAGCCGACGCCTTTCGCCGAGAAGATGGGGGATTCAGTTCTGGAGATCGTATCCGCCGTACAGCACAAGCTGTTGGCGCAGGCCAGTTTCGACCCTATGACATCCACCAGGGTCTTTAGCCTTTGCATGACGGATATGGGTGAGTTGGTTTTTTTGCCCCGGCTGATTGAGGAACTTCAGGAAGTGGCCCCCCATTGCCGAATACGGACATCGCAACTCCCCACCGAGCACATTGCGAATTCACTGGAGCGAGGTGATACGGATCTGGCCATCGGATCCCATTACATTCAGGACCCGAACCTTTTTCAACAAGAGCTGTTCATGCACTCTTTTTGCACCATCGTCAGCAGCACCTACCCTGGCGACGAAGTAAGCCTTGAACAGTTCCTGGGCATGAAGCATGTTTCCGTCGTCCTGTCAGATAGAAGTACCCGCTACGACCAGTTCATCGATGAGTTGGGTCATCGCAGAGAGATTTACCTGACGACCCCGCACTTCATCACGGTCCCGATGATATTGGAGAAAAACCCGAATTTAATTGCTACCGTCCCGAGTGAATTAGGGAAAACCTTCCTGCGCTACAACGCGATCAAGGTGATAAAAACCCCGATCAAGTCCCCCAGCTTGCACCTGCGACAGTATTGGCACCCGCGCTATCACCATGACCCCGGGAATATATGGCTGCGTCAGTTGGTCAAGCTTCTTTTCGACCGATATATGAGCTGAAGGGCACGGTGTTCGCGCAAGAAAGATCATCCCGTCACTATTCGATTTCAATCCCTGGGCGAACCTCGGGATAACGCTGATGAAATCCAGCACATGTGGACGACGAAGGTATTCACAATTCATACCGGCACGCTCAGTTTTAGTGTCCCACGCGGCGTGACCGGGACGTTGCTTACACGGCCCAGCAATTGTTCCTTGTGCCTTTGCAGCACCGATATTGAGAGTGGGAACAAGCACGAAGACAAGCGGTACATTTGGGTCAAATTCTTTTTCATGAATATCATGCATTATTCGTATTAATTATATGATATTGGCACTTGAATGATCAGCCTCTATTGTTACTTTCTGAAAAGCCGCTCCCAAGATCAATGACAATACAATCACGGGTTCATTTTATGTTTCTTCATAGTGCATGGTATGTCACTGCGTGGTCCAGCAAGCCCCCTCAATCAACCTTTCTTAGACGGAGTGATGAGGCGCGCCCGTCACGTCACTCCAAGACTTTACGCCAGACTTTAAAGAAACTGAGAAGCTACCATTGAATAATGAAAATTTATAAGAACGAATGTAAATCTACTCACTCCAGAGTCTTTTATAGCCATATACAATAAAACTGACCATCAGGATATTACTTCTTGTAAAAAACAGAAATAAATACGGACAGTCGCTGCCTAGACACCATAGTTACCAATCTAACCAGCTAGATACTTGGCGACTTCTCTTAAAGACATGAGGTCGCGCTGTGTATAGCTCAAACACCTATGACTCTACAACAAAAATATTTTATCGCCCTATTGATGCGGCAATCAGATGGTGCAACCTTTTGGCCCATGAGGCAGCCATACTCAAAGTAACTTCATATTCTCCCTCGACGCTCGCATCGGTCTTTCCGCATTGGCCATGCCTACACGCTAATACCGAAAAAATCCTTGATGCAATCATTAATCATGAACTTCCTTATGGTGTTCTAGGAAAAACAGTTGAGCCAGGGACGCCTATCGACTGCAAGCTAGTGACCATAAGGCACACTGATCTTAGATCATGGATGCTTCATTATTATCCTGAACAGCGTCCAACTTTTTTGTTTGGACCCTCCAAGGAGGACAACAAAACCATGAGCATTGGCACCTATTTAACTCTTCGCGCAGATAGAGACGCACTTGAGGCAGAGTTGAAAAACGCTAAAAATACAATTGAGTCACTTATTACAGAACTCACAAATCTTAAACTAGAAGAGGAGAACCTGCGTAAACTTACTGACATAAACGGCCCAATCAACGACCAAAACAAAGGAACTCTTCTAAAGATTATAGGCGCACTGATTGAAACAATTCTCAGCTCCTCTCAATCAGGAAGAAGACATTCAATTTTCGACAGTCAAGCTGCAATTGTCGATTCAATAACAGCACATTATAATGGCGTTCCTGGCCTAAGCAAACGGACATTGGATGCAAATTTTGCTGCAGCCAAACGCAGCCTTCCTAAATCTTAAATCCACCCACATATTTTTATAAATAATTAAAAAAAATCAATATAGCAGTTAACTGCTAACTAGAAAATGATAATTGATACTGCGCAGCCCAACGATCATCTTCGGCAATGAATATAGCGCTGCCAAAAGCGATCGTCATAGGGCTGAGCAGCGTAGATGAGGACCTGCTTGCAATCCACGGTATTGCAATGCAATACCGTGGATTGCAATGCAATGACTAATCTAATTTTCTGGGATTGAATTCAGGTCACTTCCCACCACGCGCCAATCGACGCCAGGAATGACCAGCATGTCCATCCAACCCTCTCCCATCGCTGAAGCACCTCTACCACAGGTCGAACGTCACATCATGCGGCGTGATGAGGTGGAACGGAAAACCGGCTTCAAGCGTGCGCATATCTACAACTTAATGAAAGAAGGTAAATTCCCTCAAGCTAAACGTATTGGACTGCGCGCGGTCGGTTGGGATTCGCTGGAAATTGAGCAGTGGGTCGCTGAGCGCTTAGGCCAGCAGGCCTGATGTGATGCGCGTGGTATCGGTGGTTTCCACCAAAGGTGGGGTAGGCAAAACCACGGTAGCTGCCAACCTCGGCGGTCTTCTGGCAGATGCTGGCCTGCGCGTGCTGCTGCTCGATCTGGATAGCCAACCCACCCTCTCCAGCTATTACGCCTTGAGCCGGAAAGCTGTCGCTGGTGCGTACGAGCTCATTGCACTCAACTTAACAGCACCTGAGCAAATTATTTCCGAAACTGTGATCGCAGGGCTCGACCTGATCATCTCCAACGACGATCAAGGCCAGCTCGATGCATTACTGCTGCACGCCCCTGACGGGCGATTACGGTTGCGCAATCTGCTGGACAAATTTCGCCCCGGTTATGACCTGCTGTTGATCGACACCCAAGGCGCACGTAGCGTGCTGCTGGAGATGGCCATCCTGGCATCCGATCTCGCCCTCTCTCCCATCACGCCGGAAATGCTCGCCGCCCGCGAACTGCGCCGCGGCACCTTGAAGCTGCTGAGTGAGCTCGAACCGTTCCGTCACCTGGGCATTACACCGCCACCGTTGCGACTGCTGCTGAACCAGGTAAATAGCATCCGGGTAGACACGCGAATGATCATCCGTGGTCTGCGCGAGACCTTCGCTGGGGCTACTAACATCTTGGTTCTAGACACCGTAATTCCAGACCGAGTGGCTTATCTCAATGCCGCTTCACTCGGTCTACCCATCCACCGAATCGAGGCCCATCGGTCACGCGAACGACGTTCGCCATCAGCGCTGGAAACCATGCAAGCGCTGGCCATCGAGTTGTTTCCGGAATGGGGCGAAGCGATCTCTACGGCAAGCAAATACGCGAAGGTTCGATGAGACGAATCGATAAGCCCGCATTTCTCGCCAAGTCATTTTGTTTGTTCGACCTCGAGGCCAACTGTGTTTGGCAAGGAGTCTTTTGATGTTGGATCAGTTTCCTATCATCGTTCAGCCATCCATTCGACCACACCACTCACCTTGCGAGGAGTACTGCACCGTGGTTTTTCGCCTGCAGGGTGGGCGCTCGGCCCTGGGGTGGTTCCTCGCAGAACTGTCCCGACACTTCGAAGGTTCGGGGACTGCCGAGATCGTCAAGTTCGAGGTCGGTGACCATTTGTGTAATCGGCGTTAACTGAGGTTGGTCCGATGAAGAAGCTCAGTCAGGAGCAGATCACCGACAAGCTGCATCAGGATCACTTCCCTCGGGGTCCAGAACTGGAGCGGCTGTCCGACCCACTCACTGATACGCCCATGCTGGTCACTCTAGAGCAACTGCGGCCTTACGAACACAACCCACGCTTCATACGTAATCCGCTGTATGACGATATCAAGGCCTCGATCCGTGAACGCGGGCTGGATCAACCACCGCCGATTACCCGCCGCCCGGGTGAAACCTATTTCATCATCCGCAACGGCGGTAATACGCGCTTGGCGATTCTCGGCGAGCTGTGGCAAGAAACCCGTGACGAGCGCTTCTTCCGCATTCATTGCCTGTTCCGACCATGGACCAATGAGCTCACCGCCCTACTCGGCCATCTGGCCGAAAGCGATCTGCACGGCCAACTCACCTTCATCGAGCGTGCGCTAGCGGTAGCCAAACTCAAAACCATGCTCGAACCAGAGGGAGTTGTACTCTCGCAACGTGAGCTGGCACGACGTCTTGCTGCGGGGGGCTATCCAATTTCGCAGTCACACATCAGCCGGATGCTCGACACCCTCGAACACTTACTGCCCGCTATTCCACAAACCCTCTATGCCGGCTTGGGGAAGCCCCAGATCGAACGCCTGATCGCTCTGCGTAGTCAGGCAGAGCGAACCTGGAACCGTTATCCAACCGCGCCCCTCGTGTTCGCCGAGTTTTGGCTTGAGACCTTGGGCGACTTCGATGCCGAACCCGAGGCCTTCGATCTGGAGCAAATCCAGGATGAACTGCTCGAACGCATGAGCCGTTTGCTCGGACAGTCCTACCGTATGTTGGCCCTGGAGCTGAGCGATACCCAACGGGTCATCTCGACGCCTGGCAATGTCGTCGCCACGCCCTCAGAGAACAAGCATTTGCCGAGTGTTGATGGAGCTGCGGCGGGATCTTCCACCTCCGAGTCCCGTCCCAAACCAACTGAGACCAGAACCCAGACCGAAACAGCGCGAGAGGAGCTGCTCACACCGCCCGAAACGAATGTCGTATCTGCAGTCAGCCCGCCGTCACGTGTCCAACAGATTCGCGAACAGATTGAGCGCGGCACTGCCGCTGAAGTAACACCGACCGTCGAAACCTGCACGATCGACGATATCTGGAGCATCGCACCAGCACTGGATACTCCCGAACAATTGCGTTTAGCCATAGCCGGACTGGCTCGGGAAATGGCGGCCTATGCAGGACATCCCGAGGGCATCATCGATCAGCAGCTTGGCTTGGGCTTCGCCCTCAACATCGAGCGACTGGATCTTGCAGCGCCTCGCGCGACCGGCGTTCACCTAATGCTCCTTGCCCTGTTGCGCGCTCAAGACGACGTGAACTGGGAGGATCGCAAGCAACTGCCCTCCGCCCTGTTCGGCCAGTTACTGTTGGGGATCTATCAACTCCCGCTGACAGATCGTCCCGCCGTGGACGTAGGACTGGAACGACTGCCCGACAGCCTGTTAATCAAACTGTATCGCCTGATCCGCCTGGCCCGGCGTCTGATCGACTTAACGCTTCCCCCGGAAGACGACTCACCGAAGGTGTTGCCATGAACCTGTCCTTCAATGTGCTCAACCAAGCCATGCTGACCCAGGTGCTGCATGAACTGCGCCTGGGTAATCTGCAACGCTGTAAGGCACTCGGACTGGGCGAGGACGACATCTACCTGTTGCAATCCTTACCGCCCACCACGCTGTCGCGCCTGGCCCATGCCACCGTGCCTTGGGTCGAGGTTAAGATCGATTCACCAGTGTTACACCGGTTGATCGAACAGGCTGATCGCGACGAGCAGAACGAGCGCTTGATCAACCGAGCGCTCAAACTAGGCGCCAGCAGCACCATCATGTATCAGTGCTTCGGCTTGGCGCATTCGGAAACCGCCCTGCGTCGACGTCTGCTCAAGATAGAAACCCGAAAGGGCCGCCCTCAGCATTTGAGCGAAGCGCAGGAACATGCTCTCTGGCAACGTTGGTGCCAGCTACGCGCTCAGGACGGTGCCGAGGATCAGCTCGACGCCATGATGATGCTGGCGGAGGAGCAACAGATCAGCTTGACCATCGTTTGGCAGCAGATCGACCAGTACAGCAACGGAACATGAACACTGCCCCTTCCAGTCGCTGGCAGCGTGTCCTGCAGCAATGCACCCAGCAGTTGAGTGAACGCTGGCCCGCACGCCCTATCACTGAACAACCCTCGAACCAGGCCCTGCAGGCTGGCTTTCTGTTCAGTGGCCAATCACACGAAGTCGTACCGCGTCGGCTGCTGTTGGATAATCGACTGACTCCATTGGAACGTAATGCCTGGCAAGTGTTTCGACTCATGCTGCAAGGTCAAGGCGTGGTCACACCGCGCTATGAGGATTTGCAGCCTTACCTGTCGAGCGTGCCCTACGGCGCGTCAGCCTCCCGTGAAACCATTGCTCGTGTCTTGACGATGCTTAGACTGACGCGCTGGCTCAGCTTGGTGAATCGCGGACGCGATCAGCTCAGCGGACGTCTTCAAGGTTCTCTGTACGTCCTGCACGATGAGCCGTTAACCCCCGCCGAGGCCATGGAACTGGATCAGGATTACCTGGAGCTAGTCGGACATGCCCTCGGTCATGCGACGAAGGCTGTGCGCATTGTCGCTCAGCACATTGTGGAGGAAGTCCGCCAGGACACGAATATTGATCGGGATCGGTTACCGACGCGGCTCGACAGCTGGGGCGAACACTGGACGCTGCAAGGATTGGATCAGGTATCCGATGACGCGTTACACGATTCCGAACTGGGGGAAGATCACCTAGCTCGGAATCGTGCAGGCCCTAGTTCGGATTCCGAATCGGGCTTGAACGCCAATGTTTCCGGCACAGTTCGGAATCCGAACGCCGCCTGTACTGTATTAAAAGCAAGTACTTGTACTGTACCGCGCGCGACCCTGGCGGTGGATAACCTGCACTGGCCCGATCAGCTGCACCTGAGTCCAAGCGAGCGTCAGGCCGTCGCCGTAGCGCTGAACAAGCTCAAGCCCGCGGATCGTCAGGCAGTGCTCAACGAGGCGGGGGCACGCTGTACGTCAGGAGGTATCCGCAAGCCAGCGGCATATCTGATGGGCCTAATCCAGCGCGCGCTGAAAGGCGACTTTCGTCCTTGGGCAGGTCAGACAGAGCCCCCACCCGTTGCAGAACCACCCCCAACGGCAGCCTCACGCCCAATCCGAAAAAAGGGCGAACCCGCATCCGCCCTCGCCCAAGCGTGCCTGAATGAGCTACGCCAACTGCGTGGCAAACGCCCTGGACGTCAGTAGATTTGATGCCAGTGGCATCAAATCTACTGACCTCTAATGGGAGTTCGCAAAGGATCGAATCTGCGCAGTCTGACCGGTACGGCCTTCGCCACCCATGGAAAAGATGCCACCGGTGTCACTCGCGAACGTCTACGAAATTAACCGTCTCAAACCAAACCGAATAGACCGCATTCAGCTTTTTGGCTGCCCTTGACCCTCATCTGGCGCAACGTTCCCGTCCAAGCTTATGCGAGGACAACACCGTGGCCGATCACTATCAACTCAACCTGGGTTCATTGCGCAGCAGCATCACCCTAACTCTGCACACTCACCACGCCGCCCGTATCTGGCAAGGTCGAACCGCACGCGAAGGCGTCCACTCGATCATGGGCATGGCTGGCTACATCAGTGTCACCAACCTGATCAAACAAACCGCGGCCCAGGACGATCCCTATGCCGATTGGGCCATCGTGCAACTCGAAGAAAAACTGATGCAGGCCAAAGCCGGGATGCTGGAACTGACCCAACAGCTGGATCGGATCAGGCAGGACCTGCCGACACAGATCGACATGAGCGACAACCTCAACATCCACCCCGTCACCTTGCCGTTGTACATCGGCAGCCAGCTGGGTTTTCTGGCGGTCTACTTGCTGACCGACTACGACACCCTGGTGCGTCGTACCCTATTGGCCCATCACACAGCCCTGATTGGCCGCGTCGACATGGAAGCCTGGATCGACGACGGTGCCCATCTGCTGCGCAGCCTGTTCGGTCAGGCACAGCGCTATCGGCATGCAGGCGTCACGCGTGATGACATGGCGGCGAATAATGCCCGTGCCAATGCGGCCATCGAGAAGTTGGGCTTGCCCCCGATAGACATCCTTGAGGGTCATCGCCGCTCCCAGTTCGCGCCACCGATCATTCGTCGCAGCGCTGTGCCAGTGGATGACGCTGACGCGCTGGCCGAGGAAGCGGGAGAATCGTCTGCGAAAGTGGATGAGACAGAGGACGAAGTATGAATCCCCTGACTTCGGCTCAACAGATGCCCTTCGAAACGTTGACACAAGATGCCTATCGACAGCTCGAACACGCAGCCTCCCTAAAAGGCCTTTTAAAGCCCTTTAAGGGTAAGGGGGAGTTGGAGCACCTGGCGCAGATGGCGAGGGAAATCGAGGCGCAGTTATGTGACTTGATGGAGGCTGTTGTACAGCAAGCCGGACAGCCCCCTTACTCACTGCTGGATATCCGATTGGTGCTGCAGAACACCAGCGCTGGCAGCACCTTTTTGCGTTGGCGCACCCGTGACTTTGCCCGTATGGGAGTCTCGGTCTGGGAACGCCAGGTCTGCAACAAAGCCGTGCCGCAGGTCGTACGCGAGGGATTACGCCGTTTCGAATGCAATCGCATCGCACTGAACCTACAGATGAGTGTGGTGCATTCGCTCTACCGCCAGGCCACGACCTGCGCGATCAAAATGGACAGTGCCGAACGGCTGCTGCGCCAGTTCACAACCGCAGTGGAGATATCACGATGAGTACTTTTTTCGTCGGCGAAGGCAACATCGGCAGTGCACCAGAGTTCCAGGAATTCGCCTCAGGCAATGACGAGCCACGGCGTTTGCTACGGCTGAATGTGTACTTCGACAACCCCGTGCCACGCGATGGCAGCTATGAAGATCGAGGTGGCTATTGGGCGCCGGTTGAGCTCTGGCACCGCGAGGCTGAACACTGGAGCACCCTGTACCAGAAAGGTATGCGTGTGCTGGTCGAAGGCCGCACCGTACGCGATGAGTGGGAGGACAGCGAAGACAATGCGCGGGTCACCGCCCGTCGCGTCGGCATCCTGCCTCACCGGGTGCACAGCGTGGTCATGCGGGAACGCTCCAGTGAGCCGGCGGCATCTGCGACACACGCTGGGCAACATACAGAGCAGGTCGGTTCACCTGCGTTGAAACCCAAAAAACGCAGAGGGCCGCCAACTTCGGACTGACAGAGTTCAGGCATAAAAATTGCGCCTCTGCGCGAAGTGGCTGGCCTGTCGTTACTCGCTGCTCGTGAAGATCCACCTGTCGTCCACACTACAAACGGGTAGCCGCCTCGGTCCATTCAAGCCTGCCCTCACCATCTAATGTGAGGAACCTGCCATTCAGGTTTCTCGTATCTCGCCACTGCTGTTTCCAACCACGCTGCTCCGAACTCAATCCGGAGCAGTTCTATGCGCCTCTTCCTCTGCGAGAAACCTTCCCAGGGTCGGGACATCGCCAAGGTGCTCGGGGCCACTCGACGTGGTGACGGTTGCCTGATCGACACACAGACAACCGTCACCTGGTGCATCGGTCACCTGCTGGAGACTGCCCCGCCCGAAGCCTATGGCATGCAGTACAAGAACTGGTCGTTGGACCATCTACCGATCATTCCCGCGCAGTGGCAGGTCGAGGTCAAACCCAAGACCGCGGCACAGTTCAAAGTCATCAAGCGCCTTCTCAGCGAAGCCACCACCGTCGTCATCGCGACCGACGCCGATCGCGAAGGTGAAATGATTGCTCGCGAGTTACTGGAGCTTTGCCAGTATCGAGGCCCCGTTCAGCGCCTCTGGTTGTCCGCACTCAACGAGGCGTCGATTCGCAACGCACTTTCCTCACTAAAGTCTGGTCAGGAGACCTTCCTGCTTTACCACTCAGCCCTCGCCCGCAGCCGAGCCGACTGGCTGATCGGCATGAACCTGAGTCGTTTGTTTACCCTTCTTGGTCGGCGGGCGGGCTACGACGGTGTATTGTCGGTTGGACGCGTCCAGACACCCACTTTACGTCTGGTGGTCGATCGGGATCGTGCGATTGCCAGCTTCGTCTCGGTGCCCTACTGGGAAGTGGAGGTGCACCTGTCCTCCATGGGGCAACCATTCATTGCGTCGTGGTTACCACCCAACTCAGGACGAGATGAAGCCGGTCATTGCCTGCAGCAGGTGCTAGCCCGTCAGGCTGTCCAAACAATCACTGACGGTAATACCGCCACAGTACTCTCGCTGCAGACTGAGCATTTCCGCGAAGCGCCGCCCCTGCCCTTCAACCTGAGCACACTGCAGGAAGTCTGCTCGCGCAAGCTGGGGCTTGGCGTTCAGGAAGTCCTGAACATCGCCCAAGCGCTGTATGAAACCCACAAAGCCACCACCTACCCACGCAGCGATTGCCGCTATTTGCCAGAAAGCATGTTCGACGAGGTACCCACAGTAATCGATGCCCTGCTCAAAACGGATCCGGCGCTGCAGCCCACATTCGGAAGACTCGATCGATCACTGCACTCCCGCGTGTGGAACGATGCCAAGGTCACCGCGCACCACGGCATCATCCCCACCACCGAGCCGGCGAACCTTGTGCGGATGTCTGAACAAGAACGCCAAGTCTACGAATTGATCCGCAGCCACTACCTCGCGCAATTTCTGCCGCACCATGAATTTGATCGAACCCGGGTCGAACTGGAGTGTGGCAAAGAACGATTGACCGCGGCTGGCAAACAGATCCTGGTCCAGGGCTGGAGAGGCTTGCTCTCCGAAAACACCGAGGAGGATGAGCCCAGTCAAAGGTCCCAAGTCTTACCCGTCTTGCAACAAGGCACGCAGTGCGCAGTGGACGATGTCGAACTCAAGTCCATGCGCACCACAGCTCCCAAACCGCTGACCGAGGGCGATCTGATCAAGGCGATGAAAAACGTGGCTAAACTGGTCAACGACCCGCGTCTGAAACAGAAGCTTCGGGACACCACCGGCATCGGCACCGAAGCCACGCGCGCCGGCATCATCAAGGGCTTGATCGATCGCGGTTATTTGCTGAAGAAAAAACGCGCCTTGATGGCCTCCGCAGCGGCCCATACCCTGATTGAGGCGGTACCCGCGGCAATCGCGGATCCGGGCATGACCGCGATCTGGGAGCAGGCCTTGGATGAAATCGAAGTGGGACGCCTGACCCTGGATGCATTCGTCGCCAAACAGGCGAGTTGGATTGCGCAGTTGGTCGCACACTACGGCTCACTTACTTTAGCCTTACCTGTCGAAGCCAGCCCGGTCTGCCCCATTTGCAACGCCTCAATGTTCAGGCGAAAGGGGAAATCAGGACCGTTCTGGTCATGCTCCCACTACCCCGACTGCAAGGGCACTGTGCCGATCAGAAAAGATACGCGTTGCTCATGATGTTCCATGGGAAGATCATCATGAGAGCGGTGTACTGTCTGCCTTGACGTCGTCCCACCCTCTCTGCTGTAGTGCCTCAGGATCATCGCCAACGGCGACCCAAGACCGATTCGCTCCGGGTAGCTCGGTCGAACTCCTTGAGTTCGGAGCCTTCTCTTCTGCGGAATTTTTCATTCCCGTTTTGTGCTCGACCTGATCGTGGTGGCGGATGACCACTGTTGCCTCCAAGGCAACAGTGGTCATCCGCTTCGGCGATCATATTCAGTCCCGGAGCCCGCCGGGGAATCACTGGGCACCCTTTGTGCGCGGATGCGTGCCAGCGTGTTCCGACCCAGGCCACGACAAGGGTCGGTTGGCGGGTCATGGCGCAGGTAAATCAAGTTTTGCGAGGAGCTTGTCGACTGCGTCAGACCGCCTAAGGTGGCTTTTCTATTCCTCGCCTGGCACCCCGCCAGGCCCGCTCTTCACTTTCTTCAGTCCAGTGACTACCACTGAGTTCCGGTCATAAAAAATCGGGTTGCAGCGTCTTGACGCTCCCCTGTGACAGGCTTATACAAAGGGCGTGGTTCGCTGTCGTTGACAGCCCAGCCCAGGTAGCTTGAACCTTCAAGGCTACGCCACGTTCGTGGTGGTTCACCCAAGTGCGATCAGCGTTCGGAAGCTCGCGCGGTTACCGTTTCAGCGGTGATGAATGCCCACTACCCCAGGTTTGCGGACCACTACCGCAGACGTTGCTCTGCTGCATCGCTATTCCCCCAGACGCATCGTTCTGCTCGTCATCGGCTTGCCGGTGGCGAATCGTTCATTGCTCGCCTTAACCTTACCCACCCTGACGGGGGCTCACTTCCCCGTCTGGGGGCTGTGCGTCACCGTTTTCCCTTGAAACAGGAGAACCACCATGGCCCACGCCAACCACTCCCAAGAAGCAACCACTTACTTCAATCTGCACACCGTCGGTATCGGCTACCTCAACCGTGTTCGTGAAGTACAAGTCCGCCGTGGCCAGCCATTCATGGCCTGCGATATCGCCGCCCTGCACGGCGCCACCGATGCGGTGGAGTACACCCGCTTCGACTGCAAAGTCGCTGGGGGCGAAGCTGAACGCTTGATTCGTCTCTATATGGACGCCGTCAAAGCCGAGAAAAAGGTCTTGCTGTCGTTCCGTATCGGCGACCTGTGGATCGATCCGTTTCTCTACGAGAAAGGCGATAAACAAGGTCAACCGGGTGCCAGCCTGAAAGGTCGCTTGCTGTTCATTGACTGGATCAAGGTCGACGGCACGTTCGAGTACAAAGCGCCCGCCAGGCAGGAAGCAACAGCACCTGCTGAGCCAGCGCCCACCAGTGAGTCATCCCCACCATCGGCTGATGCCGGAGCTTGGGAGAGTGAAACTCCGACAGATTCTCGGATCGAAGCTGACACTCAGTCCACTCCCCGCACGGCTCGCCGTGATGCCACCCGTACCGTTCAGTCCATCTGAACAGGCCACGATATTCCACATCAAGGCGCTCCCTCGAGCGCCTTTTCCTCAACCAGATCAGGAGAACTGACATGGAATCCTTCTGGCTATGCGACGACTGCCTGTTCGCTTTGGCGTACGAGGACTACAGCACGTTATCGCTCTACTACACGCCGGATGAAATCGAGAAACGCATCGCCGACATCCATCGTGGACTGGTTCGCTTAATGCCCATCAGTGCCGACTTCGATCCCGAAACCGGTTGGGGAATAAGAGCCTTTTCCCCGTTGCCCTGCGACGGCTGTGGTTCACCCCTACACGGTCAACGCCACCGATTCACTCGGCTGTAAACAGCGCGCCAATGACTAACACCCGCGACTCTACATCCACCTCGGGGACACCACTCCCCTCGGGCGTGTACCCCTGATTGTTCCCTTCGGAGGTACCACCATGAGCACCCAACTCACACTGATTGAGACCTCGGATTTCGAGGCTGATCGTATCGTCCAAGAAAACCAGCTGATCGACGAAGCGCTGTATATTCTGGATCGTCGGCTGTTCGCCCGTGGCCCTAACCTATCATCGCCTGACGCCGTGGCCTCATACCTAAAACTGCATCTTGCGCAACAAGAGCATGAAGTCTTCGGTGTGATCTTTCTCGATGCCAAGCACCGGGTGCTGGCGTTTGAAGTCCTCTTTCACGGCAGCATTGATGGGGCCAGCGTTTACCCCCGCCAAGTCGTTAAGCGTTCCCTAGCGCATAACGCTGCGGCCGCCATTTTTGTTCACAACCACCCCTCAGGGTGTACGGAACCCAGCCAGGCGGATCGCCTCTTGACCGCACGGTTGAAAGAGGCCTTGGCCTTGATCGAAGTGCGCGTACTGGATCACTTCATCGTCGGTGAAGGTCGTCCGCTTTCCCTTGCCGAATACGGCTGGCTTTAACCCTCACAGGCGCCTTCGGGCGCCTTGTTCATTTTCATCTGGAGAACGCTCATGAATCCCGCACCCCAAACCCCAGCTCTGCTGGCAGCCTCCAATCCATTTGCTCGCGGCTACGACAACCTGCATATCGAACGGCTGCTACTGATCACCTACGAAGACGACTGCCCTCCCTGCTTTCGACCCGTGCACGACTCACAAGCCCATCTGCCCGACGATGAGCTGCAGCTGTTCCCCTGTCTGTTCAATGACGATTTCGCCTTGATCAGCGAAGGCCAATCCATTCCGGAGGAGTTGGATGAACGCTGCCAGTCCACCGGGCTGGTGCGCCAAGTGATCTACGCCGTGATGGGAGAAGTGCTCAACGAGCGGCATCACGTCGGCGACCTGTACTCACTGGAAGAAGCCCAAGCCGTGGTCCATCGCTTGAGCTTCGAAACGGGACACTACAGTCGAGCCTGGGAGATCAGTACCGCACACCTTCCCGAAGAAGCGATGCTTTATCTGGAAGAATGGGTCAGTCACTTCGTTCCGAGGCAAACTGGCCTCTTGTTCGAACTGTTCGCGTTGCCGGATTGCTGCGGTATCGGATGCAAACTGATCGGCACGCCATGGACGAACGACAACCTGCTGAACATTGAGAGCCTGCCTTATTCAACCCTGAGACAAGAGCAGCTCGACGCCGCCACGCCGCAAGCTTTGGTCAACGTACTGTATCTGGCGGCATTGGCGGATGTGCGATTGTTGATCTTCGACCCCGACGCTGCCGTCTTGGATGGGCTCGCCGTTTTTGATGAGTAACAACGCGTTCAGTTTTAACACGACCCGCCTTGAATCGACTTTCTCACTGAATCGCTCCTTCACCTCATGTCAGGTTCTGCACTGAATCTGACATGAGGTTTTTTCCATGGAGCGTTTTTTCACGCCTGTCTGCCTGCTGGGTTTGCTGAGCGCCTGCACCGCAAAAATCCCCAATACATTGCCGACCGATCCAGAAATCGACAGTGGCTCCAATCGGGCCCAGCACTCGAGGGGCACAGCCGAAGAAAGCCATCCGGCAGAACTTCGTTATGGCCGCTACACACTGGTCAGCACCGAGCCCACCGCGGAACAACGCGATCTTCTGGCCCAAATCATTGATGTGAACATCCCGTCCAGCCTGAGCCCTTTAGTGCAGGATGCATTGCAATACGTGCTGCAGCGCTCGGGTTATTCGCTCTGCCCTGCCGAAGAACCAGTGAAAATACTGTTTACCCGGGCTCTGCCCGCCGCCCATTACCGACTCGGCCCGATCTCATTACGCAACGCACTACAAGTGCTGGCAGGCCCCGCATGGCAACTCACGACCGATGAGGTCAGCCGTTCGGTCTGCTTCGAACGGGAGAAAAATGATGCTGGCAAGGTGCGGGTCACACCAACCTCGTCCCATCAGTCGGATGCACGCCCATGAAAGCCTCGACATTTCAAACTCTCATTGTCGGCTCCCTTTGTCTGGCGGTCTCCGGGCTTAGTGGTGGCTTGTATAACCAGTATCAACGCGTGACCGAGCTGGAAAATGCGAACGCCCAACGCTTACAGACCCTGGATACCCTGCAACGTGATTCAAGCACCCTCATGGATGCACAGGAGAAGCTGCAGTACGCACTGAAAGACCTGAAGCAAATGGTCGATACCGGTGAGCAACAGGCCAATACCCTCGATCCGATGTTGGATCAATGGGCGCAGGAGATACAGGAGCTACGCGACGGTCTGGCAGACCGCGCCACCGAAGCCGACATGATCGCGCTACGCGCACGCATTGAACAGGTCGAGCAGCAGCTCCTGGACCTCAGGACCCAGCCATTCCCTCCACCGCCGACGCCTTCTGCGACCAAACCGAAACAGACCGCTCGCCCCAAACCCACCCCGCTCTCGCCACCGTTTTCAGTATTGAGTGTCGAGTCCCGCGGTGGTGAGCGCTTTCTAGCGGTCGCTCCTCCTGACAGTCGCTCGCTTATGGATGTTCGGCTGCTGCATAGCGGCGAGCAGCTCGGCACATGGCAGCTGAAGGCGCTGGAGCCGAACGCGGCCATCTTCACGGTGCCCACTCAGCCAGACCAGACCGTGCAACTCCCTTGAGAAACGATCATGAACCGAGCGCTACTGTCCCCTGTCGTCTGTCTCGTTTCATTGCTTAGCACGGGCGCTGCGATGGGTAACCCTGTCACGACACCGTCACGGGTCCAGGACACACAGTCCACTCCGCTGGGGCGCTCGCACCCTGAACAGGCGACAAGCTGGGGTCTGACGGAGCAGGAGTGGACACGCTTCAAACAGATCCAAGCCGGCCCGCGTGGTTACTGGAGCCCGAATCTCGATCCGCTGACTGCACTCGGCGTCGAAGCAGAGAACGACCAGGAGCGTCAGCGCTATGCCGAATTGCAGGTAGCGCTGGAAGCCAAACGTGCCGAGCGCGAGTTGGCCTACCAAAATGCTTACACCGCGGCCTGGGCCAAGCTGTTTCCGGGGCTGTTGCCGATCCAGGGTATGGCATCCCCGTCCCCTGCCAGCTCATCGGTAGAGCCGCGCCAAGCTCTGTTTGTCGAGGACCATTGCCCAGCGTGCACCGCTGAAGCGCAGCGTCTGCAAAGCAGTGACACGGCGTTCGATATCTACCTGGTGGGCAGCCAAGGCGAGGATGAACGCGTCCGTCGCTGGGCTCGGCAAGCGAACATCGACCCGGCCAAGGTTCAACACCGGCAGATCACCCTGAACCATGACCGTGGCCGCTGGTTCAGCCTGGGTGCCCCGGGGCCATTGCCCGCCACTTTCCAACAGGTAAATGGACAATGGCAACGCCTCGACTGAGTGGTCTTGCAATGATGCTGACAATGCTCGCCGTCCAGGCGGACGAACTTCCGCCGCCTGCCTACCAACTGGCAGCGCATGACGCCGACATCCCTTCGACGGTGCTGTTCGCGATTGCCCTGCAGGAGAGTGGTACCCGCGTCCGCGGTCGACTGCTGCCCTGGCCGTGGACCCTGAACATCGCCGGAACCCCCTACCGCTTCGCCACTCGCCAGGCCGCCTGTCACGCCTTGCTTCAAGCGCTCGCCCGATATGACGCGAAGCGGGTCGATGCCGGACTCGGCCAAACCAACCTGGGTTACCACGGACAACGTTTTTCCCGCCCCTGCGAAGCCCTGGACCCCTACCGAAATCTCGCTGTGACCGCCGCGGTGTTACAGGAGCATCACGCCRCCACCGGTGATTGGGTGTCAGCGGCCGGACGCTATCACCGCCCGGCGGGAGGAACATCAGCCGCGCGTTACCGCGCAGGTTTTTCCCGGCAACTCGAACGGTTGCTGGTTTCCTTCGAACAAGGCACACCACCATGAAGCGAATATCCCTTACCTGCTATTTCATCCTGCTCTTGGTACCTTTCGCCCAGCCAGAACTGACCGTAGCCGGCGATCAGCCTAGCGACTTCACCCACCCCCATTTTCAAGCTTCCAGGCCGCCCATAAACAACAAGCCCCAGCCTGATCGGGCCATGTATGCGGACCTGTCCACGKTTGCCGATGAAGCCTGGATACTGCCCGTCCGCAGTTCTCACTTGAGCCCCGGCCAGATCACGTCTCGCGCCCTGAACATGCCGGGTTTGCAACCCTTCTTTCTGGTCGGTGAGGATCCCCAATCGCTGACTTGGTTGCGTCAACGCGCGGCTGAACTGCGGGGAATGGGCGCGGCCGGCCTCGCCGTCGAAGTGGCCGATACTGAAGCCCTGGCCCGGATTCGAGCAGCCGCTCCGGGCATCACCATCCTGCCGGTCAACGGCAACGACATCGCCACCCGCCTGCAGATTGAGCACTACCCCGTCTTGATCACCGCCACCTCGCTGGAACAGTGAGTCCAGGTCATGGCCGAGCATGCGATGGAGTCCAAGCTCCGGCCAGCGGTGGAGCTGTACACCGTAGCAATCTGCATCGCCGCCGCGGTGTTGTGCGTGTACTCGCCCTGGGCGGTGGCCCTATCACCCGAGATCGGGTTGGTTGCGGCGCTGGCCTATGCCCTATTCGGCCTGATCCGGCTGCGACAAGCCTGGGAGGTGCTGCGCTATCAGCGTAATATCCGTCGGCTGCGCCGCTACGAAATGACCAGTCGGCAGATTCCGGTCAGTCGTAAGCGTTTGTTCATGGGCCGCGGCTTTCGCTGGACACGCCTGCACACCCAGCGCTTGGTCGAGGCTCAGGATCCGGCTGTCGCTCATTATGTCGAGCAACCGACCCGTTACCGCCTGGCCCGAGCACTCGAACGGCGCCTGGAACATGCACCGTTTCCGTTCTCGACACTGGCCCGTGTCACCGCCTGGGACAGCGCCTTCAATCCATTGCGCCCTTTGCCCCCGGTAGGTGGCTCGCCGCTACTGCATGGCGTCGAGCCCGACGAAACGGAAGTCAGCCTGCCGCGGGACGAACGGGTCGGACACACACTGGTGCTGGGCACGACCCGTGTCGGCAAAACGCGACTCGCCGAGGTGTACATCACCCAGGACATACACCGCGTTGAACACGAGGTAGTGATCGTCTTCGATCCGAAGGGCGATGCCGACCTGCTCAAGCGCATGTACGTCGAAGCCAAACGGGCCGGTCGGGAAAAGGAGTTCTATGTGTTCCATCTGGGCTGGCCGGAGATCTCCGCCCGCTACAACGCCGTGGGACGCTTCGGACGCATCTCGGAGGTGGCATCGCGCATTGCTGGGCAGCTCAGTGGTGAAGGTAACTCTGCAGCCTTCCGTGAGTTCGCCTGGCGCTTCGTCAACATCATTGCCCGGGCTTTGATTGAACTGGGCCGACGTCCGGACTACCTGCAGATTCAGCGACATGTGGTGAACATCGACGCACTGTTCATCGAGTACGCCCAGCAGTTCTTTGCCAAGACCGACCCAAAAGCGTGGGAAGTGATTGTCCAGCTTGAAGGCAAGCTCACCGAGAAGAACATTCCCCGGCATATGGTCGGGCGCGAAAAGCGCGTGGTGGCCATCGAGCAGTACCTGGCGGTGAAGCGGGTATTTGATCCGGTACTGGACGGACTGCGTTCGGCGGTACGCTACGACCGTACTTACTTCGACAAAATCGTGGCTTCGCTACTGCCGCTGCTGGAGAAACTCACCACCGGCAAGACCGCACAGTTACTGGCCCCCAACTACACCGATTTAGATGACCCGCGGCCAATCTTCGACTGGATGCAGATCATCCGAAAACGCGGCATCGTCTACGTCGGTCTGGATGCGCTGACCGACGCCGAGGTGGCCGCCGCTGTGGGCAACTCCATGTTCGCCGACTTGGTCTCGGTCGCCGGACACATCTACAAACACGGCATCGACCATGGCCTGCCCCAATCGGGCAACAACAGTGACAAGTTGCCGATCAACCTGCACGCCGATGAGTTCAACGAGTTGATGGGTGATGAATTCATCCCGCTGATCAATAAGGGCGGCGGTGCCGGTATTCAGGTGACGGCCTACACCCAAACCCTGAGCGATATCGAAGCACGTATCGGCAACCGCGCCAAGGCCGGTCAGGTGATCGGCAATTTCAACACCCTGCAGATGCTGCGCGTACGCGAAACCGCCACCGCTGAGCTGCTCACCCAGCAATTGCCTATGGTGAATGTACTGACGAAAACGCTGGTGTCCGGCGCCACCGACACCTCCGACCCTGAAGCCAATACCGACTTCACTTCGTCCTCGCAGGATCGCGTCAGCAGCACCAGCGTGCCGTTGATCGAGCCCGCTCACATCGTCAGTTTGCCCAAGGGGCAAATGTTCTCCTTCCAGGCCGGTGGCCAGCTCTGGAAAGTCCGTATGCCGTTGCCCAAACCCTCCATCGACGACGCCATGCCCAAGGATCTGCAGGAACTCACTCAGCGGATGCGGGCGGTTTACAACGAGCAGGCGGGGCAATGGTGGAGCGCAAGCGGTGGTGGGCCAACAATTGACTTCGATTTAGAGCCAGTGGGGTAACCCTGACTTAGGTTTAAATTCAGCAAGCACACCTTCGGAAAGCGCCGTGACGGCATCAACTCGGCGGCACGCAATGGAGTGAACGATGGCGATTTCCGCACAAAACACGCCGCCACAACCGATCCAGCGCCCAGGATTAATCGTATCGGCGATTGGCTTGGTTTTACGCATTATCGGTGTACTGATCGCCTCGTTGCTGTTCTCGATCCTGATCGAGTTTGCAGGCCTACTGCTCTTTTGGGGCGATCAGGGCTGGCGGCACAGCCAGGCCATGCTGAGCAATGAACTGGGCTGGCTTAGCGAACACTTCAAATCTTCACTCATCATCCAACAACCCGGACAGACGATTGTCCAGTGGCTGGATTTTCTAAATCAGTGGCTGCTGGTCAAGACTGGCTTTGCGGATTTTGCCCGGCAGGCGCGGGTGTCGAGCCAGGGCAATGGCTTCTGGGAGTGGATCAACCAGTTCTACGTAACCATTGAGGATTTTGTGCTGGCGGCTGTGTATGTGACCTTTACCTTCGTGGTGCGCCTAACCATTCTGGTCCTGGCCATCCCCCTGTTTCTGCTGGCCATGTTCACTGGTTTTGTCGATGGACTGATGCGCCGGGACCTACGTAAATTTGGCGCAGGGCGAGAAAGTAGCTTTGTCTACCATCGAGCTAAACGAGCCGTGTTACCACTGCTGATCGTGCCCTGGGTTATCTACTTGTCTCTACCCTTTTCGCTCAATCCCATGGCTGTGTTTTTCCCTTGTGCTGTGATGCTCGGCATCATTACGGCAATCACGGCAACGACATTCAAGAAGTATCTCTGATTCGGAAAAACCAGTTTTTTCTTTACATGTCCCGATGCCAGGATAGTTATCCAGCGACCGAAAACTGACACACCATACGAATGCAAATAAAGCTGCTAGAGGTCGTCCTCGACTCCCACTATGGGTTAGAGCATCAGATGAAATATAGGCTTCCAAGATTTGGGGGAGTGTCAAGGATCTAACCACCAATTAAACTGGTGCAGGACTGGGTCAAGACTTGCACTCCGGATTTATAATTCTCACCGATAAAAAAGGGCCCTTACAGGCCCTTGGTCATCAAACCGATCTTACTGAGTACGCCACGAGTCAACAACGTCTGCGCCAAACTCGACTTTCCATTCTTTCAGTTGTCGATGATTTCCTCCCTTGGTTTCGATCACCTCACCAGAGTTTGGATTCTTGTAAATCTTCACTTCGCGAGCCTTACGGACTGCCTTTACGGGGGCAGCTATTGGTGTCGAGGTACGACGACCAACTTCTGGATCCAGGATGCCAATGATGTTCTTCAAGCTGAAGCCGTACTCGCCAAGCAATGCACGCAGTTTGCTCTCAAATTCCATTTCTTTTTTCAGACCGGAGTCACTTTTCATCGACTCGAGCTCTGCGAGCTGTTCGGCCAGTTGTTGTTCAAGCTTGCGAAATTCAGCCAAACGAGACATGTGAAACTTCCTTCAGGTTAGGAAAATGAGAAGTGAACGCCCCCATGCTAAGCGATGATTGACTCTTCGTCACCCATACGCGTTTCAAGCTGAAGTGAATCCACTCATTGCCTTATGAGCAACACATTACTAATGGGGAAGAATTGTTAGACTGGGCTCTCTTTTTCGCCCAATCGATTGCTAGTGTATGTGTGGGTAAACTTCTTCCGCTCGCCTCCAAAAAAGCGATACATCCCATCTCGCGTTTTATACTGAGTAATTCAACCCCTAACTTGATGCTGGCTCCATCTCCACATGGACCAGCATCATGTCAACTACCGTCTTTCGTTGCTTTTTATTCCTTTCACTGGCCATCGCTCATGGCAGCGGCTGTGCCGCATCGGCTCATGAGCAGGAACAGCTCAGCCTGATCCAACAGCAGCTCGACATTATCGAACGCCTTGCGACGCGAGCGAAGGCAGCCCGTACCCTTGAACCAAACGAACGCTATCGCTTCGACTATCCCCGCCTGACAGAGGACATCCAGCGCATCCGCCAAGGTGTGCGGAGTTACCTATCCCCATCCCGTGCTCAGCCCCGCGACCCCGATGAGCTGGTCGGCGATTACCGCCTCGACACTCCGATTGCGGAGCCCTCGCCATGAGCATGACTGACGCTCAGATCGCAGCGTTCCAAAACGCCGCTGGCTTCGCACCGCAGAGCAGTTCGACGCTGTGGTTGTCCCTAGTTCTCGTCCTGACCTTGCTGTGGTGCACCTGGGTGATTTGGACGGCCTACCGGGGTTGGGCAGCCGGCAGTGTTCGCTTTGGAGCCTTCGGTGGTAGCGCCGCACGCGTGCTGCTCACCTTGCTGGTTTTGATGTTTTTCACCCTTTCCTAATCCAGGAGATCGCCGTCATGTTCGAGTGCCTTGTCCCCCTGAAAAACAACCTGCGTGATCGTGCGACCCAACGCTTGATCGGTCTGCTGCTGGTGCTCGGCCCAAGCCTGGCTTTAGCCGAGCTCCCCACCATGGAAGCCCCCTCGCGCGGCGAAGGATCCGGGTTGATCGAGACGATCAAAAACTATGCCTACGACGGCGGCATCCTGCTCGGTCTGCTGATCGCCTTACTCGCTTTCTTGGGGGTGGCCTGGCACTCGTTGACCGTGTACGCCGACGTACAGAACCAGCGTAAGACCTGGAAGGATCTCGGCGCTGTGGTCGGTATAGGCGCCCTGCTGGTAGTGATCATCATCTGGTTCCTGACCAAGGCTGCCGCAATTCTGTGAGGTCGGCATGAACGACACTATCGAACGCCTTGCTGACGGCACCCTGGTCTTTCTCCCAGAGCGACTCAATCGTGATCCCGCCGTATTGCGCGGTTTGACCAATGATGAGATGTGGGTCGCGCTCGGCATCGGCGCCGTCATTGGCCTGCTGTTGGGCGTTCCTCTGGCGATCGCCACCGCTTCCATTGCCATGGCGCCGACCAGCATTATCGCGGGCATGGTCGTGGTGTTATTGACCGGTGGTACGCTACTGCGTCGGGCCAAACGGGCTCGCCCCGAGACCTGGTTGTACCGCAAACTCGAATGGGTACTGGCTAGCCGTTGGCGTCTGGGTCGAGGGACTTTGATCCTTCACTCAGGTGCCTGGACGGTTCGCCGTTCGCGTCGACTGCGCCCTGCCCTGTCTCGGTGGCAGCCATGAGCCGATTTCGGAACAAGGTGGATGCCCAACAGGCGCATATCTTCAGCCTGCGTCTGGCGGTAATGATCCTTGCCCTGGTCTGTGCCGGGCTCTGGTTTGGCTGGCGCTCGGCGCCGACAGATCTGACCGTGCATGTCCCCCCAGATCTGCGCTCGGGCAGCACTCGCAAGTGGTGGGATATCCCCTCAGAGAATGTCTATGCCTTTGCCCTGTACATCTTTGGCCAGCTCAACCGCTGGCCGTCGGATGGCGAGCAGGACTATCGCCGCGCCATCTATGGCTTGCAGTCCTACCTGACACCCGCTTGCAAGGCCTTTCTCGACGGCGACTACGAGTACCGCAAGGCCGCCGGCGAACTGCGGCAGCGGGTGCGTGGGGTCTACGAAATTCTGGGCCGAGGCTACAGCGAAGATCCGGACCTCAGGGTCAAGCAACTCGACCGCGACAGCTGGCTGGTCAAGCTCGACCTCAATGCCGATGAGTATTACGCCGCTGAACCGGTGAAACGGGTGGTGGTGCGTTATCCATTGCGCGTGGTGCGTTTTGATCTGGACCCCGAACGCAATAAGTGGGGGCTGGCACTGGATTGTTATCAGGGCACTCCGCGAAAAATCTCCCTGCCTGGAGTTGCGCCATGAAGCGGATTTCTACCCTCGGACTCACCGTCGCACTGATTCTATGGGGAGCTGCAGCGCAGGCCGTCGAGCTGATGCACTGGGAGCGCCTCCCCCTCGCGGTCCCACTGGTGATCAATCAGGAGCGGGTGGTCTTTGTCGATGAGAATGTTCGAGTCGGTGTGCCCTCATCCCTGACAGGCAAACTGCGTGTGCAATCAACTGGCGGCACGCTGTACCTGCGCGCGTCAGAAGCCATTGCACCGACCCGACTGCAACTGCAATCAGTCACGACGGGCGAGATTATCCTGCTGGATATCGCGGCCACTCCCGGCGATCAACCGCTGGAGCCCCTACGTATTCTCAAGAATGCTCAGGGGCAAGCTACCGAGGCTGAATCGAGCACCGTACCTGTTCCAGAACGTACACCGATCCCGGTCGCTTTGACGCGCTATGCCGCACAGAGCCTGTACGCGCCGCTGCGCACCGTAGAATCCCTACCCGGCGTACGCCGCGTACCGCTCAAGCTGCGCACCGAACTGCCGACCCTGTTGCCGACCGAAAACGTTTCCAGCACACCTATCGCCGCCTGGCGACTCGGTGATTACTGGGTGACGGCAGTGAAGTTGCGCAATCGTAGTTCAGAGACGGTGCAACTCGATCCGCGTCGGCTTCAGGCCAAGCTGTTCGCCGCGGCCTTCCAGCATGCTTTCCTCGGGCCTGTCGGCAGTGCTGAAGACACCACGATTGCCTACCTCGTCACCCGCGGTGCCGGCCTCGAGCAAGCCGTGCTGCTCCCGCCCGTTGCGCGAGGTGCTGACGATGAAAGCTAACGCCTTGCTCAAATGGCTGGTACCGGCTGCGCTGTTGGCCGTGGTGTTTATCATCCTGAAAACCTGGGTCGCGGGTGGCAGTGCACCGTCTCCAAATAGCCCGGTTGATCAGGGCAACCTTCAGTTATCCGCCGAGCAAGCCAAGTCGCTCGGCATTGCGGGCGATACCCCACGCGATACGGTCGCTACACTGATCGGCCAGGTAAAGGCCATGCGCAGCGACATGCTCGGGCTGAAAAAACACAATGACTCACTGCAGACGGAAAACAATCGCCTACGCGAGCGGGAAAACAGCGTCGATTCGCGCATCCAGACGGCACTGGGCAGCGTGACCCAGCAGGTCGACGAAGGCCGCCGACAAGCCAACGAGGCCCGACTCAAAGCAGAACAAGACAGTCGCCAGGCTCGCGGTCTGCTGACGCAATTGCAGAACCAATTGTCGGGGCTGACCGGCAAAGGCCAGGACATGCCGATCGGACTGGGGCTTGAGCCGGGCGATGGCGCGCAGTTCGAAGGCCAGCATCCTGCTGTTGATGCGCTGCAGTGGATTGAACCCTCGGATGCTCCGTCCACCGACGCCCGAGGCAAAACCAAGACTTCCTCCGCACTAAGTCTGCCTACCGCCTTCCACTCACTGGAAGGCTTCAACGAGAACGCGATTGATCGCAGCCAGAAAAAGCTGCGTGCCGTCACCCAGGGTGAGCGTGACCTGACGCGATCCGTTGATCGTACCGAAGGCGCGAAGCCGGTCTATACGATTCCCGAAAACGCGACATTGATGGGCTCGGTCGCCATGACCGCGCTGATCGGCCGCGTCCCGGTGGATGGCACCGTGAATGATCCTTATCCCTTCAAGGTGCTGGTCGGTCCGGAGAACCTGACGGCCAACGGCATCGACCTGCCGGACGTCGCGGGTGCCGTGATGAGCGGCACGGCGTCCGGTGACTGGACCCTGTCTTGCGTACGTGGACAAGTCGAGTCGGTCACCTTTGTGTTTACCGATGGCACCATCCGCACCGTGCCTCAGCCGAAAGCGGTCGCCAGCCGTAATGCCTCCACCACCCAGAGCTCGAACACCGACAAGATCCGTGGCGGACTCGGCTACCTGTCCGATCCGTATGGCATCCCGTGCATTGCCGGCGAGCGCCGCTCGAACGCCCAGCAGTACCTCGGCAGCCAGAGCCTGATCACTGCCGCCGGCGCTGGGGTCGCCGCTCTGCTCGGGGATGAGCAGAACAACAGCAGCGTGATCAGTTCGGGTGGCAGTACCCTCGGGGTGACCAACAGCACGGGCAACAGCGCACTGAATTCAATCATCAGTGGTGGAGTCAGCGACATCCGCGAGTGGGTCAACAAACTGTATGGCGAGGCCTTTGCGGCCGTGTACGTGCCACCCGCCGCACAGGTCGCACTGCACCTCGACCATGAGATAACCATCGATTATGAGCCCAAGGGCCGGAGCGTTCGCCATGAAAAAGACCAAGCTTCTCGGCCTGACCTGGATTAGTTTGCTCTGCTGGGGTCTGGCGGGGTGTTCCACCGACAAGGACACGCTGCTGCCCCATGGCGAGCAAACCACGCTGGACATCTGGAACGGCGCCGGTACGCAAGGCACTCAGCAGCAACTGCTGGAGGCTCGCCAACAGTTACGCCGCCCGTTGGCTCAAGCAGATTTCTCCGTTGCTCTCCAGGAACCGTACACTCGCACAGCGGCGAACGAGATCCACAACCTGTTCCCGCGCCTGCCCAATCCCGATCTGGTGCTGTACGTGTATCCGCATTTGAGTGGTACCGAGCAGGCACCGGTGCCGGGTTACTCGACCGTCTTTCCGTTCTACCAACGGGTGCAGTACGCATTGCCGGGTGAACGTCAGGAAGACTTGTAGTGCATAGCGGCGACTCGGGCAACCGCACTGCCGCGTGGAGAGCCTGGCGCCACCCATTACGCCCTCGCGCCACCTTGGCCGATGACGCTGCACTCTATGCGCATAACCCCAGCTTCACCGATCACCTGCCGTGGGTCGAATACCTCGACACCGAGCAGTGTTTTCTGCTGGATGACAATCGTTCGGTGGGGGCGGTGTTCGAGTTACTGCCCATCGGCACCGAAGGGCGCGAACCCGATTGGTTGATGGCCGCCCGCGATGCCCTCGAGGATGCCCTGCAGGACAGCTTTGAGGAGCAGGATCAAGCGCCTTGGGTAGCGCAGTTTTTCTGCCAGGACGACAACGACTTCACCCCCTACCTGACCCGGCTCACCGATTATATTCAGTACAGCGCGCGAGGCACGGTTTTCACCGAGGCGTATTTGGAGCTCAGCCGCCGTCATCTAAAGGCCATCGCCAAGCCCGGGGGTCTGTTTGAGGATAAGGTGGTGACGCGCCTGCCCTGGCGTGGCAATAACCGACGCGTGCGCCTGGTGGTCTATCGCTGGCTTGAGTCTGACGCTGAGGAGACGGGACTCACCCCAGTGCAATCCCTGCAACAGGCTTGCGAACGTATCGCGGCTTCATTGCAGGCGTGCGGGGTGCAATCGACGCGAGTCGATGGCCGAGGTCTGTATGCCTGGTTATTGCCCTGGTTCAATCCGGCACCCAGGCTCACCGATGAAGCGCCCGAGGAGTTCTACCGCCGCGTGGCCTATCCGGAGTCTAGCGAGGGCGAGTCGCTGGAACTGCCCTTCGATCATGACTTTGCCGAGCGGCTGTTCTTCAATGAGCCGCGTTCGGATGTGCAGCACGGACTCTGGTTTTTTGACGATCAGCCCCACCGGGTCATGGTGGTGGACAAGCTGCGCCGGGCGCCCTTGATTGGTCAACTCACCGGAGAAACCCGCAAGGGCGACGCGGTGAATGCACTGTTCGACCAGTTACCTGAAGGTACAGTCATGAGTCTAACCTTGGTGGTCAAACCGCAGGATGTACTTGAGGATCAATTGAACCGACTGGCGCGCAAAGCCATCGGTGAAAACCTGGCCTCGACCCAGACCCGCCAAGATGTTGAAGAGGCTCGTGCAATCATCGGTCGCCGGCACAAGCTGTACTGCGGCACCCTGGCGTTCTACCTGCGCGGTCACGACGAACAGCAATTGCACCAGCGCTCGGTCAGCCTGGCGAACGCACTATTGGGTGCGGGCCTACAACCGGTACGCGAAGGCGATGAAGTCGCCGCCTGCAACAGTTACCTGCGTTGGTTACCGATGGCTTACAACCCGGCCCGCGACACGCGCAACTGGTACACCCGCCTGATGTTTGCCCAGCACCTGGCGAATCTGATTCCGGTGTGGGGCCGCAGCACCGGCACCGGCCACCCGGGTATCACCCTGTTCAATCGTGGAGGCTCGCCGTTGAGTTTTGATCCGTTGTCACGCCTGGACAGGGCCATGAACGGTCATCTGCTGTTGTTCGGTCCCACCGGTGCCGGCAAGTCGGCGACCCTGGTCACCCTGCTGATGCAGGTCATGGCGGTGTACCGCCCTCGCCTGTTTATCGTCGAGGCCGGCAACTCATTCGGCTTGCAGGGCGACTACTTCGCGACACAGGGTCTGTCGGTCAACAAGGTCCAATTGAAACCTGGCGCCTCGGTCAGTCTCGCCCCGTTCGCCGATGCCTGGCGCCTGGTCGAGCAACCGGATCAGGTGGCGAGTCTATCGATTGATGAGCTGGACGATGAGGCGGTAACCAGTCGCGAAGACCAACGCGATATTCTTGGCGAATTGGAAATCACCGCTCGACTGATGATCACCGGCGGCGAGGCCAAGGAAGAAGCCCGCCTGAGTCGAGCCGACCGCAGCCTGATCCGCGAGTGCATCCTGGATGCGGCACAGACCTGTGTCGCGGCGGGTCGCCAGGTGCTGACCCGCGACGTGCGCGACGCGTTGCTGCGTGTCGCCGCCGACCCGCACCTGCCAGAGAAACGTCGCGAGCGTGCCCAGGAAATGGGCGAGTCCATCGACCTGTTCTGCCAGGGCTTCGAGGGTGAACTGTTCGATCGCGAGGGCACGCCTTGGCCCGAGAGCGATGTGACCATTGTCGATCTCGCTACTTACGCCCGCGAAGGCTACGAGGCACAAATGTCTATCAGCTACATCAGCCTGATGAACACCGTGAACAACCTCGCCGAGCGCGATCAGTACCTGGGCCGACCGATCATCATGGTCACCGACGAGGGTCATATCATCACCAAGAACCCGCTGCTGGCGCCATTCGTGGTCAAGGGCACGAAGATGTGGCGCAAGCTCGGCGCCTGGTTCTGGCTCGCCACGCAGAACCTTGCCGACTTCCCCACTGCCGCGCAGACCATGCTCAACATGATCGAGTGGTGGATTTGTTTAAACATGCCACCGGCGGAAATCGAAGAAATCGCTCGCTTCAAGAAGCTCACACCGGCGCAAAAAGCCCTGTTGCTGTCCGCCAGCAAAGAACCCGGTAAATACACCGAAGGGGTCGTGCTGTCGAAGAAGCTCGAGACGCTGTTTCGAGCCGTGCCACCCAGTCTCTATCTCGCCCTGGCCATGACGGAACCCGAAGAAAAGGCCGAGCGCTGGACACTGATGCAGGAAAACGGCTACTCGGAGTTGGAAGCGGCTTTTCAGGTAGCTGAGCGCATTGACCGGGCCCGTGGAATCGGGACGTAAGTATCGATTTGAAGCCCAAATAGCGTTACATCCGCAAAGGGCCGGAAAGCGGTTTGGTGCTGGATATGCCCGAACTATCTGAGTAGATTACTCGTCACCATTCAGCCAGCAGAAGGAGCCATACATAAATAAAAACGACCTCGTCGAGGCCATAGCGAGCTCCACCGACCGCCCGAAGTCCACTGCCGGACGCGCGTTGGAAGCCCTCACAACCATCATATCCACTGCGTTGCAAAGTGGTGAGAACGTCACCTTGGTTGGTTTTGGTACCTTTGCCGTGAAAGCGCGTGCAGCGCGCGACGGCCGTAACCCTAAAACTGGCATGACTTTTCACTTCGATCGGAATTCTTTTCATTAAGAATAGAATCAGACAGTCATAGCCAGCCGTCCAGCGGGACTAAAGTCGCCTCAAGTGAACGGGGTCAACAAGATGTGTTGCCCGTTCGGATTGTTCTAACTACGCTGCATTGCGCAAGATTTATACTCAGAATTTCCTAAGGTTTTTTTAGGATCTGTTCAGTTAATCGCCGCGACGTTTCCACCGCCGCTATTCCACCCTCCTCCCAACGCTTTATAGATCGCGACGATGCCGCGGTACTGATCGGTTTCACCCAGAGCTTGGGCATCTTCGGCGTTGAGCCGCTCGCGTTCTGCGTCCAACAGCACCAGATAATCCACGGTCCCTTCCTTGTACTGGATGGCCGCGAGGTCAGCGGCGGCGCGGCTCGACTCACTCTGTTTGATCAACGACAACAAGCGTTGTTGGCGCTTGTTGTAGTCGCTGAAGGCGTTTTCCGACTCTTCCAGCGCCAGCAGCACTTGCTGCTCATAGGTGGCCAGGGCGCCTTCGGCATTGGCGTCAGCACCACGGATGCGCGCCCGCACGCTGCCCAGGTCAAATGCCGCCCAGGTAATGCTCGGACCCAAGCTCCAAGCCCGGGCGGCGCTGGAGCCAATCTGTGAACCACGGCCGGCGGTGAAGCCGAGGAAGCCGCTCAGGCTCACCCGCGGGAACAAGTCGGCAGTGGCCACGCCGATTTCAGCCGTGGCGGACGCTAGCCGGCGCTCGGCGGCGAGCACATCGGGGCGCCGGCGCAGCAGTTCGGCGGGATCACCGATCGGCAGCGCTTTGGCAATGGCCGGCAACTCGGCGGGACTCAACGACACGCTCAAGGTATTCGGACGCTCTCCCAACAGCGTGGCGATGCGGTTTTTCTGCCGCACCTGCTCCGCTTGCAGTTGCGGCACCGTGGCCTCGACCGCCGCCAAGCGCGCGTCGGCACGCACCACGTCGAGTTCATTGCCCACGCCAGCATCGCGCAGGCTGACCGTCACCGCGCGCGAATCCTGCTGATTCTTCAGGTTCGCCAGGGCGATTTTTTCCCGCAGTTGCGCGCCTCGCAATTGGCCATAGGCATCGACCAACTCGGCGATCATGGTCACGCGAAGTTGATACAACTCGGCCGCCGCCGCATCTTCCTGGGCGTCGCTGGATTCCAGTTGACGCTGGATGCGGCCAAACAGGTCGACTTCCCAGGCCATGTCCAGCCCCAGGTCGTAGCGCTCCTGATGGACTCGGCTTTCGGTCTGGCCGGGCACTTGCCCTTTGCCCTGCTGACTGCTGACGCGGCTGGTGACCACCGGCAAATTGTCGTTGCTGACGTCATCCCGAATCGCCCGGGCCGCTTTCCAGCGGGCAAAGGCGACGCGCAGATCGCGGTTGCCTTCCAGGGATTTGCTCACCAACTGGTTGAGCGTGGGGTCATCGAACTGCTGCCACCACACCGTTTCAAACCGCGATTGATCGTAGTGGCCGCCCTGGACCGACACGACAGTGGCCGGCGCGGTGTCAGGTGTTTTGTAGTCGGGGCCCACGGTACAGGCGGCCAACGCAACAACCAGAAGGCTTGGTAAAAACAGCTTGAAAGCGTTCATTAGTGAGCCTCCGAATTCAGCGAATGGGTTTGGTTAACACGAGCCGCTTTACGCGCGTTTTTGCGCTCGATGGCGCGACGAATCAGCACGAAGAACACCGGCGTCAGCAGCAAGCCGAAGAAGGTCACACCGAGCATCCCGGAGAACACCGCAACCCCCATCGCCCGGCGCATTTCTGAGCCGGCACCCGTGGAGGTCACCAGCGGAATCACCCCCATGATGAAGGCGAAGGACGTCATCAGGATCGGCCGCAGCCGCATGCGGCAGGCGTCCAGCACTGCTTCCAGCGGCGACATGCCCTGCTCCTGTTTGTCCTTGGCGAATTCGACGATCAGGATCGCGTTCTTGCACGCCAGGCCCACCAGCACGATCAGGCCAATCTGGGTAAAGATGTTGTTGTCGCCCTTGGAAATGATCACCCCGGCAATCGCCGACAGCAGGGTCATCGGCACAATCAGGATCACCGCCAATGGCAGGCTCCAGCTCTCGTACAGCGCCGCGAGGACCAGGAACGCCAACAGCACGCAAAGCGGGAACACCAACAGCGCGGTGTTGCCGGACAGAATCTGTTGGTAGGTCAGGTCGGTCCATTCGTAGGTCATGCCGTTGGGCAGTTCTTCTTTCAGCAACTTTTCTATCGCTGCCTGGGCCTGGCCGGAGCTGTAGCCCGGAGCGGCGCTGCCGTTGATTTCCGCGGTGACGAAGCCGTTGTAGTGCGAGACGCGGTCAGGTCCGGAGGTCGGACTGACCTTGACGAACGTGGCCAGCGGAATCATCTCGCCTTTGTTGTTGCGTACTTTCAACTGACCGATCTGCTCCGGCTCCTGGCGGAACTGCTGTTCGGCTTGCACGTTGACCTGATAGGTCCGCCCGAAACGGTTGAAGTCGTTGGCATAAAGTGAGCCCAGGTAAACCTGTAATGTGTCGAAGATGTCGTTGATGGCCACGCCATGGATCTTGGCTTTTTCCCGATCAATCGCAGCGTCGACCTGCGGCACGTTGACGGTGTAGCTGGTGAACAAATTGGCCAGTTCCGGAACACTGCGGCTCTTGCCGATGATGTTCATGGTCTCTTTGTACAGCTCTTCGTAACCCAGGTTGCCCCGGTCTTCAATCTGCAAGCGGAAACCGCCGATGGTACCCAACCCTTGAACCGGAGGCGGCGGGAACACTGCGATGTAGGCGTCCTGGATGCCACCGAACTTGGCGTTCAGCGAAGCGGAAATCGCGCCGGCGGACAGGCTCGGGTCTTTGCGCTCGTCGAAGGGCCGCAAGCCGATGAAGGCGATACCGGCGTTCGGGCTGTTCGTGAAGCCATTGATCGACAGGCCCGGGAATGCCACAGCGCTGTCGAAACCCGGCTCGTTCATGGCGATGGTGCTCATGCGGCGGATCACCGACTCGGTGCGATCAAGGCTCGCCGCGTCCGGCAATTGCGCAAAGGTCACCAGGTACTTTTTGTCCTGGGTCGGCACGAAGCCGGTTGGCGTGGTGCTGAAGCCCACGTACGTCATTGCGATCAGGCCAGCATAGACCAGCAAGGCCACGCTGCTGCCCCGAATGACCTTGGCCACGGCAATCACGTAGCCATGGCTGGCCTTGTCGAAGAAGCGGTTGAAGGGTTTGAACAGCCAGCCACCGAGCAAACGATCCAGCACTTTGGAGAAGCGGTCTTTCGGCGCTCCGTGGGCCTTGAGCAACACGGCGGCCAATGCCGGCGACAAGGTCAGGGAATTAAACGCCGAGATCACCGTCGAGATGGCAATGGTCAGGGCGAACTGCTTGTAAAACTGCCCGGTCAGGCCCGAAATAAAGGCTGCGGGGACGAACACCGCGCACAACACCAGCGCCGTGGCGATGATCGGCCCGGTGACCTCGCCCATGGCTTTTTTGGTCGCCTCTACCGGTTCAAGACCTGACTCGATGTTTCGTTCGACGTTCTCCACCACCACGATCGCATCGTCGACCACGATCCCGATTGCCAGGACCAGACCGAACAGCGACAGCGCATTCAGCGAGAAGCCGAACAGGTGCATCACGGCAAACGTGCCGATCAGCGACACCGGCACCGCAACCAGCGGAATGATCGAGGCGCGCCAGGTTTGCAGGAACAGAATGACCACCAGCACCACGAGGATTAGCGCTTCGAACAAGGTGTGAACCACCGCCTCGATCGAACTGCGGACGAAGATCGTCGGGTCATAGACGATTTCATAATCCATGCCTTCCGGGAAATTCTTCTTCAGTTCGGCCATCTTCGCCCGCACCTGGTTGGAGATGTCGATGGCGTTGGACCCCGGACGCTGGAAGATCGGCATCGCCACCGCTTCCTCGTTATTGAGCAAGGCGCGCAAGGCGTACTGGTTGGAACCCAACTCGACCCGGGCAATGTCCTTGAGACGGGTGATTTCGCCGTTAGGGCCGGCTCGAACGATGACGTTCTCAAACTCTTCTTCGCTGACCAACCGCCCCTGGGAGTTGATCGACATCTGGAAGCTCGTGGCGTTTGGCGCTGGCGGCGAACCCAGTTGCCCGGCAGCGACCTGACGGTTCTGCTCGCGCACTGCGTTAACCACGTCGGTCGCAGTCAGATTGCGTGAAGCGGTCTTGTTCGGATCGAGCCAGATACGCAGCGAGTAATCACCGATACCGAACATCTTCACGTCACCGATACCGTCCAGGCGCGACAGCTCATCCTTGACGTTGAGAATCGCGTAGTTCGACAGGTAGAGCATGTCGTAGCGCTTATCCGGTGACACCAAATGCACCAGCAAGGTCAGCTCGGGAGAGGCCTTGTCGACGGTGATGCCGATACGCGTCACTTCCTCGGGCAGCTTGGGTTCGGTGCGGGTCACACGGTTCTGCACCTGAACTTGGGCGTTATCCAGATCAGTGCCCAGAGCGAACGTCACGGTGAGGGTGAGTCGGCCATCCGCAGTGGATTGCGAGGACATGTACAACATGTTCTCGACGCCGGTGATGGCTTGCTCCAGAGGCGCCGCTACAGTTTCACCAATGACTTTCGGGTTGGCGCCGGGGTAGTTGGCATGGACGACCACGGTGGGTGGCACCACTTCCGGGTATTCGCTGATCGGCAGCTGGAACAGCGAGATCGCGCCGGCAATCAGGATAAGCAGCGACAGCACCGCCGCGAAGATCGGTCGCGTGATAAAGAACTGGGAAAACTTCATGTCGGTGCTCCTTATCCGCGAGGTGCGGCGGCTGCTAGTGCAGGTGATTGCGTGGAAACCGGCTGATGGGAGGCTTCAATCGCCTGACGTTTTTGCTCAAGGATCGACACGACTTCAGGACTCGCCATTGGCGCATCCTCAGGACTGATCACCGCGCCGGGCCGCACGCGCTGCAGGCCGTTGATGACGATACGATCGTCTTTTTGCAGACCGCTGCGCACGATGCGTAAGCCTTCAAGTTTCGGTCCCAAATCGACGCTGCGATAAACAGCCTTGTTGTCCTGATCGACCACCAGCACGAATTTTTTGCCGAGGTCGGTGCCCACCGCTTCATCTTTGATCAGCAGGCCGGGATAGGCGGCGCTGCCCACCAGTTTCAAGCGCGCATACAGACCGGGGGTGTACTGCCCGTCAGCGTTATCGAACACCGCGCGACCACGAATGGTGCCGGTTTTCGGATTGACCTGGTTGTCGACAAAGTTCATCTGCCCGAGGTGACTGTTGCCCTCCTCGTTCGACAAACCCATGTACACCGGCGTGGCTTGACCGCGCTGCCCCTGGCGGGAAAGCAGGCTGTATTTGAGGAACATGCGTTCGTCCGCATCGAAATAGGCGTAGACCTTGTCGGTGGAGACCACGCTGGTCAGCGGTGTGGTGTCGGCGGTCACGATATTGCCGGCGGTGATTTCCGCCCGGCTGACCCGGCCAGTGATCGGTGCGGTGACGCGGGTGAAACTGAGGTTCAAGCGCGCCAGGTCCAACTGCGCCTGAATGGCATCGACCCCGGCCCGGGCTTCCTGCGCGGTGGTGGTGCGGGTGTCGGCCAGCTCGGCGGAGATCGCGTTACTGCTCAACAAGCGCTGGCCCCGCTGCGCTTCGTTGCCGGTGCGGACCAGGGTGGCGCGCGCCTGTTGCAGCTGCGCCTCGATGCGATGCACTTCGTGTTCGAACGGGCGTGGGTCAATCTGGAACAGCAAATCGCCCTTCTTCACCAGCGCGCCGTCGTTAAAGGCTACGCGATCAATCTGCCCGGTTACCCGAGGACGAACCTCGACGGTTTCCGGCGCTTCCAGGCGGGCGGTGACTTCGTCCCATTCGGTAATGGGTTGCTCCAGCACCTTGGCCACGGTGACGTGCGGCGCACCCGGCGCCTGGGCGGCATTGGGTGTGCGTTCACACGCGGTAAGCACTACCAACGCCAGTGCAGCAAGGGGATAACGCAAAGGTTTGAGTGACTGTTCCATAGGTAGTGTCCGCCAGACGGTTTGGGAATTTCCGGATTCTCGGCGTCGCGCGAGGTCGCGACGAATTGAACGGAGTGAAGTTGGCTATCACCAATAATGATGACCATCATGTTTAAGGGTAAAAAAAGGATCGATCCCGCTTAAACCTTGGTATTGGTGAGCACGGTACAAACGGAATCCAGCGCCGGCCCCAACGCCTGCGCAGCATTCAACGCTCGCTTAGTGGGCACCATCCGGCGACCGATGCGCTCGAACAAAGGGTCGTTGAACAGCTTGCGCAAACGCACCAGCGCCGCGCTGACCGCAGGCTGGCCCAAGGATAATTGCTTGGCGGCGCGGGTGAGATTACGTTCCTGGATGAGCGCCTCGAACACCACCAACAGGTTCAGATCGATACTGCGCAGATCATTACGATTCATGAGTCCGGTCCACGTAGAGATTTTCAACTTGAGCCACAGGCTCGGGATCCGACAGACTTGCGTCGATTCGGGCAAAGCCATTGCAACGACCTTATATGACGCCCATAATAAATACCAGCCTCTCAGCGACGCTTTTCCCAAGTGCAACCGACTGGGCTACAGGAGCAGTCTCATGAAAGTCACAAAAGACCAGGCCGCCGCGAACAAAGAAGCGATCCTCACGGCTGCGTCCCGGCTGTATCGGGAAAAGGGCATCGATGGCATCGGCATTGGTGAACTGTCGCGCTCCGTGGGCCTGACCCATGGCGGCTTCTACGGACAGTTTCCGGGCGGCAAGGAACAACTAGCCTCAGAGGCCGTCAGTCGGACGTTCGAGTCCAATATCCAGGACTGGCAAAACGCCAAATCCATTCCCGAACTGATCAAGGGTTACTTGACGCAAGCGCATCTTGATAACTGGACCGAGGGCTGCCCTATCCCCGCGCTGGGCGCCGACGTGGCCCGCACGGGTGGGACCGTCAGTGTTTCCTTCACCAAAGGCGTCGAACGCTTGATCGAAACGTTGATGGCGTTGGTCGATGGGGAAAGCCATGACGAGAAGTATCTGGAATCGCTGCGCATCCTGTCATCGATCGCAGGGGCCATGCTGATTGCCAGGGCGTTGAACAAGCCTGAGTTATCCGAGCAGTTTCTGCAGTCGGTGATCAGTGCTTGGCCTACTGCTCCCGCACCAAAAGAGCGGGCTGCGTAGCGCCATTCAATTTTTTTCATATGGGGACAAACTAAAACCATCCTCAGCCCTGATCGAAGACTCTCGCGAAACACCTCTGAAACGTGGGCGTCTGATCGACTAGCGGCAGATCACGTTAGATGGTACGGCAACTACTTGGGTGGGCTGGATTGCAGTATCACCTGCTGGACTGCACTGCCGAGCAATCCAATGACGACGCTGAAACCATTGACATAAACGGCGATGGGAAACTGGTAGAGATACAAGCCCCCTAGAGCTCTGACTATTTACAACGCTTAGGTCAACTCGCCATTTCGGGAGAAACGTTGTGCGTATTCCGTTGGGCTAACCCCAAGACGTCGCACAAATGCATTCCTTAAGACATCCACACTGTGGTAACCACAGCGACGCGCGACTTCTGATATCGACTGCCCTCCAAGCTCAAGTTCTCTGCAGGCTGCTTCCACCCTAACGTCCTCGACGTACTTTGCCGGCGAAGTCTGCAGCTCTTGCTGGAACATGCGTAATAACGTCCTGATGCTTGTGGAAAGCCTGCCGGCCAGTGCTTCGACTGACAGTTCCGAATTTAGATTTTCCCTGATCCACTGGCATAGCTCACCCAGATTCGTACCGGGTACATCCTGCGACCGACTGGTGACACTGAACTGTGCCTGTCCACCAGGACGCCGCAAGAACAGGAGCAGGTTTTTCGCAATGTCCAAAGCGACGTCATCGCCTAAATCCTCGCCAACCAATGCCAGTGCAAGATCGATCCCGGCGGATGTGCCAGCCGACGTGTACACATTACCGTCTTTGACCCAGATCAGATCTGGATCAACCTGTACATTTGGATAGCGCTCAGCCAGCGCGCGCGTCATCTGCCAATGCGTCGTGGCCTTGCGCCCCTCCAGGACTCCTGCCTCGGCAAGTGCGAACGCACCTACACTTATCGAACACAGGCGCCTCACCGTCTCGGACTGCGAGCCAATCCATATGATAGCCGCCTCATCAAGCTGACCCATTACTTCCCAGCCCGCAGCCACGATCAACGTGTCGATTGCTTTGTTTTCGAGGCGCTCTTGCGCAAGCGTCCTGTGCGCTGTGAGTTTGAAGCCGGCGCTGTTCTCCAGATGTTCATTAGCATCCGAACAAACCAACTCAAGTACGTAGGGGGCAGCCTCCCTGTCGTACAGACTATTCGCAAAGGCGAACACATCTGCGGGTCCAACCACGTCGAGCGCATCTATGGGCGGCATGGCCAAAATCACCACTCGCTTTTGCGTCCGACCTACAGTTGGATGAGTTGCACTGGTCTTTTTCTTCACGGCCCGCTCCCACCTTTGTCATGGGCGCATATTGGCACAAATCATTGTAAATAGTTAATATTGCCAAACTGAAAGACACGTTAAACATCTGGCGACTTCATTTTCAAGGAGCAAAATTCGAGTGAGCGGCATTTTTCGACACCGTGCCAGTGACCGAACGAGGCTAGACGAATGAGTGTTTTGGTAAGTCGCCGCAAGGTTATTGCAGACTTAGGAGTATTGAGTCTCAGCCTACTGGCCGGCTGCGATTCTGGAGGTAGGCCGCTGTACAAGTACGGCAAGGATCTGAGTAATCAGATACTTGGGCGCACATTCAAGTTAACGGATACCGATGGCTATGAGACGTCGCTCTCAAGCTTTCGCGGCATGATGCCAATGGTGATATTTGGCTTTACCAAATCCCCTTCGATCGTCCCCACTGCCTTGGCTCGCGCGGTAGAAATCAAAAAAATGATGGGCAAAGACGGCGAGCGTTTCCAGGTCATATTCGTCACCTTAGACCCCGAACGGGATACACCGGCGAGACTGGATGCCTACGTCAAATCCTTTGATCCATCATTTGTTGCCCTTTACGGCACGCCGAAGGAAACGGCCGCCACCGCGAAAGAGTTCAATGTGGCCTACGAGAAAATTCCCAGCGGATCGACGTACACACTGTCTCACTCCACCACGAGCTATGTTTATGACTACAGGGGAACGCTGCGCCTCGGCCTGTCTCAATCGCTTTCTGCGCAAGAGTGCGCGGAAGATTTGCTGAACCTTATGGAGATCTGCGAATGATCTCCAGTGCGCTCCCTCGAAATTGATGAATGACATAACGACCGAGCACTTAGGTCTAAGGCATTGAGCTCAAGTTAGATTCGATTGACGCTAAACCGCTGCCTGTATTCGCCCGGGGTCAACCCAGTAACCCTGATGAAAATTTTGCGGAACGCGCCGGGGTCGCTGTAACCAACTTCCCACGCAATAGCCTCGATCGGCAACGTACTGAATTGCAGCATCTCACGGGCACGGCCAACTCGCAGCCTCTGGCAATAATCGATGGCGGTGAAGCTCGTGGCCTTGCGAAAACGCCGCAAAAACGTTCTTTCTTCCAAGCCGGAGCGCAGAACCAGCGACGCAAGGGCCGTATCTTTCGCACCCGTCGCCTGTAGCCAATGCTGGACTTTCAGAACCGGGGCGTCGCCATGAGTCAGGTTTGGAGAAAAAGCACTGTAGTAGCGCTGCTCTCGGCCGGGCGGATCTACCAGCAAATAATGTGCGGTTTCCGCCATGATGACCGGCCCTAGAAAACGGTCGACCAACTTCAAGCCGAGATCAATCCACGCCATCAGCCCCCCTGCACTGATGATGTCGCCGTCATCAATGACAAGGCGGTCGATATCAAGATGCGCATCGGGAAACCTTCGCCGAAACAAGTCGGCATGGTCCCAGTGCGTGGTGACCGATCGCCCCGTCAGCAGACCGGTTTCAGCCAACAGGAAAGCCCCTCCGCAGACAGAACACAACGTTGTGCCCGCGCGATGATGGCCGAGGAGCCAGTCAACAAACGGTGCAGCTTCCTGCGACGAGACTTGCGTACCCAAGCGAGGTGGCATCAATAGCACTGTAGGAGAGCCGCCGGCCTCCCCCGCCTTCTCCCCGACTCTGACAGGTATGCCACTGGGTCCCTCAACCTGCCATTGGCTGACCTGCAGGAAAACGCCCTCCTCTTTGTAGTGCTGCGCCGCAAAGCGATCCGCAACCCCGAATAGATCAATCAAACCGTGCACGGCCGCAAGCTGTACGCCAGGAAAAAGGACGATGCCGATTTCAATTGTGAGAGGTCTGGTCATGTGTCGGTATTCACCCTGTTTATGTCGATATCGCCACGAGACACTATCACGCCTGCGAATCATCATGTCAAAAGTTTCACCACCAAACGAAAGGGGTAGGAGATGACAAACGAAGTAGCAACAGTCGCAACTCCAGAGTGGCGAATTGCAGGTGAATGGCTGGACGTCTGTTCGTGCAACTCACCGTGCCCATGCACGTTCGCTCAACCTCCCACAGGCAATCATTGCGAAGTGCTGTGGGCGTACCGAATCAATGAGGGTCACTACGGTCCGACACCCATGGCAGGCCTGAAAGTGGTCCTGCTCGCAAACTTCACCGGCAACCTTTGGGACGGCGCTTGGCTGGATGCAGGCGTATTCCTCGACTCTGCCGCCGACGATGCACAGCGAGCGGCCTTGGCGGCAATTTTCACCGGCCAGGCCGGCGGCTGGATGACACAGTTCGTACCAACGCACGTGCGTGAGCTCAGGGGTGTCGAGTTTGCGAAGATTTCAGTCGACATCGAGAGCACGCTCGAACACTGGCGGGTGACCGTCGATGACAAGGTCGAAGCGAGTGGCCAGGCCATGAAGGGGCCGACCTCCGATCCGACCAAACTGCTGCAGAGCTTCAATCCACCCGGCAGCGAAGTCGGTCCCACCGACGCGCCCGTGACTTGGGGCAAAAGCGTTGCGGGCCGTTGGAAGGCATTTGGGTTCGATCAAAACATCCCGGCCGGCCAAGCGAGTAAGCATATCCCCTTCGACTGGCACGGACCGGACGCACCATGATGAAATCGGTCCTCTCCGCTTCACGATCCGCAGCTTCTGCGCTCGGGCGGGGTCAAGCGGGCTTAGGCTGGACGATAGTTGTCGTTGCGCTCAGCCTCGCCGCCTGGTTCGAAATGCTGGTGGTCATGGGTGACATGGATGAGGGGCCAGGAACCCCGCTACACGACTTACCCGCCTACCTTATTGGTTGGGTTGTCATGTTGACGGCAATGATGCTGCCGTCAGAACTCAACTACATTGCGGCGTTTGCCGCCATGCTGAAGTCCCGCGGAGGAAAATCACTTGCACGAACGCGGCGCATGGCTTGCTTTATAGCGGGCTATGGCGTCGCCTGGATCGGCTACGGTTTGGCGGCCTATCTGCTGGACTACGCGATTCGTGCCCTCAACCTCGAGTTTCTTGCGTGGTACAGCGCTGGTCCCTATTGGGCTGGCGCTGTTTTGATTATCGCGGGAATCTTCCAGGTCTCGGCCTTGAAAAATGTTTGCCTTACGGGATGCCGTTCGCCGCTGTCTTTTTTCGCTCAATATTGGCGAGGGGGCGATTTCGGGGCTGTTCTGATGGGCGCGCGACACGGCATGGTCTGTGTGGGCTGCTGCTGGGCAATGATGGCGGTGATGTTCGCTGTCGGCGTCATGAGTCCTATCTGGATGGCATTGCTGACCCTGTTGATGTTCGCTGAAAAGGTACTGCCCAATGGGCATAAGCTCGCGATTCCAATCGCCGTGTTCCTCGGAGCCATGGGGATTTGGATGGCGCTGTCACCCGACACAGTTCCGTTTCTGAAAAACCCTATGACAGGCACCATTTGCAAGCCGCATGTGCACTGACTTACGGAGTGAATTCGTTTTCCGTAATGGGGACGGCGGCATTTTATGCCGCCGCCCTAGTCTTTTGCCCATCGCAGCGAACTACGCCATCTCGCCATTGGGCGAGAAGCGTTGTGCATACTCCTTCGGGCTCACGCCAATCCGCCGCACGAAGGCTTTTCTCAGGACATCCACGCTGTGGTAGCCACTCCGCCGCGCGACCTCTTCCATAGACCGTCCACCCAGTTCAATCGAGCGACAGGCAGCTTCTATTCGTACGTCCTCGACATACTTCGCCGGCGTGGTCTGCAACTCTCGTTGGAACAAGCGGATTAACGTCCTGACGCTGGTGGAGAACTTGTCCGCGAGTATTTCTACTGTCAGGTCCGAGTGCAGGTGTTCCGCAATCCACAGGCACAACTCATCCAGATTGGAACCAGGAACATGCTGTGATTGAAGAGCAACGCTGAACTGCGCCTGCCCGCCAGGACGCCGCAGAAAGAGGACAAGATTTTTCGCGATCTCCATAGCCACTTCATCGCCCAAATCTTCGCTGACCAACGCAAGCGCAAGATCGATGCCGGCGGAAATACCGGCTGACGTGTAGACGTTGCCGTCCTTGACCCAGATCGGATTAGGATCGACCTGCACCTGGGGGTAGCTATCGGCCAGGCTTCGCGCCATACGCCAATGAGTCGTTGCCCTGCGACCATCCAAAAGTCCTGTCTCAGCCAGAGCGAACGCCCCGACACAGATCGAACACACCCGCCGAACACTCTCGGACTTTGTTCTTATCCAATTGATAGCGGACTCGTCCACCTGCTCCCGAGCTTTCCAGCCCGACGTCACGATCAACGTGTCAATTGCTTCGTTGTCACTACGTTCTTGGTCAAGCGTCTTGTGTGCCATCAGCGCGATGCCCGTGCTGCTCTCCAGGTGCTCGTTGGCGCCTGCAGCGACCAGCTCGAGTAGATAGGGTGCGGTGTCACCGCGATGCAACCGATTAGCAAAGGCAAACACCTCAGCTGGGCCGGTCACATCGAGCGAGTCCACTGGAGGCAACCCCAAAATCACCACTCGCTTTTGCTTAGCACTGATAAGCGGATGGCTTGCTTTCGTTGACTTGCTCACGGCTATCTCCCCACACATACGAGATAAGCATATTGGCACAAAAAGACCGTAAATAGTCAATTACGCCAAGCAAAAATACCTAGACTGAACTTCAACCCGATTCAACGCTGAGGAAGCAATCATGAGTACACCAATCATCATCGGTGGCTTCAGTGCTCCAGACTCTGAACTCGCCCGTAAAGCGTCTGCCCTCGTCGAACGCGTCCACTCAAAGGCGCTTTTGCACCACGTGCACCGGACATGGTGGTTTGCCGAATTCCTGGGCCAACAACGTGGTCTGAAATACGACCGCGAGACGGTTTACCTCGCCGCGCTTTTACACGATCTGGGACTGACAAACGAATTCTCTGCCGACCAACGCTTTGAAGTCGACGGCGCAGATGCCGCTAGCCGCTTCCTGCTTGAGAACGGTTATTCGAAGTCGAAAACTGAACTCGTGTGGGATGCAATCGCGCTTCACTCGAGTGCTGGCATCGCCGACCGCAAACAGCCGGAGATTGCCCTCATTTACCTCGGCGCCCATGTCGACGTTATGGGGCTGAACATTGAGCAGATCACGCCTTCGCTGATCGAAGATGCCCTCGCACTCTACCCTCGTATCGGGATGAAGGCCGCCTTTACCGAGGCAGTAGCCGAAGTCGCCCGGAAAAAACCTTTTACTGCCATCGGCACCGGGCTCGCTGACGTCGGACGTCGCCACATCCATGGTTTCGATTGCCCGAACGTGTGCGACCTGATTGATAACGCCCCCTTCGACAGCTGACAAACGACGTTGCGCAGCAGAACGCTCTACGACACTTCAGTCTTGATAAGACCTGACGCAGTGTCCTCCGCCGAGCAACGTGCGTATCACCAACACCGGAGAATTTATCATGCAGCAACGTAAGTATCTCGTCACCGGGGCCACCGGAAAAACAGGCGTGTATACCATTCGTTATCTCCTCAACGGAGGGCACGCGGTACGAGCTTTCGTTCACAAAGAAGACGAACGTAGCGAAGCACTAAAGAATGAGGGCGCCGAAATATTTGTTGGCGATCTCTTGGAGCATGACGACATCATCCGGGCGATGGATGGGATCACAGGTGCTTATTTGTGTTACCCCGTTCGGCCAGGCTACATCCAGGCGACTGCCTACTTTGCAGATGCTGCTAAACGAGCGGGCGTCGAGGTCGTCGTGGAAATGTCGCAGATTTCTGCTCGTGAAGACTCGTTGAGCCACGCGGCCCGCGACCATTGGATTGCCGAGCGCATTTTCGACTGGTCTGGTGTGCCGACCGTCCATATCCGCCCGACGTTCTTTGCTGAATGGCTGATCTTCCCGTGGGTCCTTGATCAGATCGTTAAAGAAGACAAGATCACGCTGCCATATGGTGATGGAAGACACGCGCCGATTGCCGCTGAAGATCAAGCTCGATTTATCGCCACCGTTCTCACGCAGCCTTCTGGTCATATCGGAAAGACCTACCCACTTTATGGCCCGGTCGAACTGGACCACGAAGAAATTGCCGATGAGATCAGCAGCGTTGTAGGCCGAACTATCACCTACAGCCCATCGACCATCGAAGAATATAGCAAGCACTTGGAGACCTACAATCTGCCGGACTTTTTGATCCAGCATTTCCTTGCCGTTGCTATCGACTACCAGAACGGAATTTTTGCTGGTGAAGATGGAGTGATTGGCGAGGTGACGGGTCAGCCTCCACAAACAGTTAGCGACTTCGTTCGTGCTAATAAAAAAGCATTTGAATCGTGATTTTTTTTGGCGCATGCGTTGGGTGTTTGTTGTCTTCGCATGCTCCATTTTTAACTCTTGGATTGACTGGGTGCAGGCGTCATCTGACTGGCTGCCGGCTGTATTTCACTTCCTGCGGCCAAACTAAATCAGGTAAGCGTAAACATTTTCATTAAGGTTTTTTCGACGAAAAAATCCCTAACCACAACTCTCCACAGAGGTACCTGCAATGAAAATCAGTGGCAATACTATATTTATTACAGGAGCAACTTCTGGCATTGGACGCGGGCTTGCCGAGGCCTTTCACAGTAAAGGAAACAAGGTAATTATCGGCGGCCGCCGCAAGGCACTGCTGGATGAAATCACACAAGCCAACCCTGGTATAGATTCGGTAGAAATCGACGTGAGTAACCCGGCGGAGATCGCCAGCGTCGCGGCAGATCTCATCCATAAGTACCCGGAATTGAATGTCGTCATCAATAACGCCGGCATCATGCCGTTCGACGATGTAACGGGCCCGCTCGACGATGCACAATCCACTTACCTGGTAGACACGAACCTGCTGGCACCGGTACGTATCAGTGGCGCGTTCATCGAACACCTGAAACGCCAACCACTGGCGTACATCATCAACAATAGCTCCACCGCTGCTTTTATTCCGATGGCAATGTTCGCGCTCTATTCCGCGACCAAAGCCGCCATCCACTCTTATTCGCTTTCCCAACGCTTCGCGTTGCGCAACACCAGCGTGCACGTCCTGGAAATTGCGCCACCTTGGGTTGATACCGACCTCGTTTATAAAAGCGGTGACGAACGCGCCTTGCAACTGGAGCCCTTCATCGAGCAAACGATGGCGTTGCTGGAGACTGCGACAACCGAGGTCGTCGTTGATGCTGGCCGCCAACTGCGCAATAGCGCAGGCCCGGGCGAACACGATGTCGTGAACTATCTCAACCAAATGTTCATTGACCATCCACTTCCGAAACCTTGACCTCGGGTCGGCAGGCCATCAAGCCATCGATGGCCTGCTGATTGCGCCAACGTCAACATTCCACGCGGGAAATTTTACCTTGAGTCTTTTTAACGATTTCAAACTGGGCGACCTGGTTCTGAAGAACCGCTTCGTCATGGGCCCGATGACACGCTCCCGTGCTTTTCAAGACATCGCCACTGAACAAACGGCGCTGTACTACACCCAACGCGCAACAGCTGGCTTGATAGTTACCGAAGGTACGCCTATCTCGCGAGAGGGCCAGGGCTACCTGTTCAACCCAGGCATTTACACGCCAGAGCAAATTGCTGGCTGGAAACTCGCCACTGATTCGGTGCACAGCGTCGGCGGCAAGATTTTCGCCCAGTTGTGGCATGTGGGTCGCGTCTCCCACACCTCGCTTCAAATCGACGGTGCCGCACCTGTCAGCGCAACCGGGAAGGCTGAAAATGGCGCTACAGCCTACGCCTACACCGAGAACGGTGAGCCAGGTTTTATGCCGACATCCACGCCCCGTCCCTTAGCGACCGACGAAGTACGCCGCGTGGTCGAAGACTTCGCCCAGGCCGCTGCTAATGCCATAGAAGCTGGCTTCGATGGTGTTGAGCTGCATGGCGCCAACGGCTATCTGCTCGAGCAGTTCATCAACCCGATGGTCAACGACCGGACCGATCACTACGGCTCGCAGAACCTGGAAAACCGCCTGCGTTTTGTTTTCGAAGTGGTGGACGCTGTGTGCGAGCGCATCGGCGCAGATCGTGTGGGCATCCGTATTTCGCCTTACGGTCAGTTGATGGACATGCCGCTCTACCCGGAAATCGACGAAACCTACATGGCCCTCTGCGCGGGTCTGGGCGAGCGAAATATTGCCTACGTTCACGTCATGGATCAAACACACTTTTTCCTGGCAGCTGAGAATTCGATAGCCCGCGAGGATGCATTGAAGGCACTCCTACGCAGCTGCCGCAAAGGCCTGAACACGACCGCATTGATCCTGGCTGGAAACATGACACTGGAGCGTGCCCGCGAATTGGTCGAAGCCGATCTGATCGACTTGCCGGCGTTCGGCCAACCCTTTATCTCCAATCCCGACCTGGTGGCGCGACTGCAAAATGGCTGGCCGCTGACGCCGCCGGATCGTGACACCTACTATCAGGGCGAAGCCGAAGGCTATATCGACTACCCGCCGTACGCGGGATAGGTTACCGCTTGGATGATTGCCCCCCCAGACCAGAGTAGGCGGCGAAACCTGCTCACTTTGGCTAGGGGCATTGCGTATCGCGTTAATGGATAGGTGAGCCCAATGTCTGAACAAACCCTGGCTGTACACTCCCCTTACGATGGCACTGTCATTGGCAAAGTGGAGGTCTCTACCCTGGCAGATGTGGAGCAGGCGCTGGCTGTCGCGCATAGTATTTTCCGCGACCGTAACCAGTGGCTGTCAAAGCCAAAGCGCATAGAAATCCTGCACCGCGCCGCCGAGTTGATCAGTACGCGCAAGGTACAGATTGCGACCCAGGCCGCCAACGAAGGCGGCAAACCGTTGAAGGACTCCATCACTGAAGTAGAGCGCGGCATCGACGGAATCCTCAACTGCATCGAAGTACTTCGCACTGAAGCCGGTCATGTTGTCCCCATGGGCTTAAACGCTACTTCCGCAAATCGTGTGGCGTTCACCCAATATGAACCTATCGGCGTAGTCGCCGCGGTCTCGGCGTTCAACCATCCGTTCAATTTGATTGTGCACCAGGTGATACCGGCCATTGCTGTCAGCGCGCCAGTGATCGTAAAACCCGCATCCAACACTCCGCTCAGTTGCCAGACCCTGCTCGATATTTTGGCTGAAGCTGGCCTGCCAAAAGGCTGGGCTCAAATGGTGCTGCCAACTGAAAACGCTATTACCGGCAAGTTGGTTTCTGACCCGCGAGTAGGTTTTTTTAGCTTCATTGGGTCCGCTGCCGTCGGTTGGATGTTGCGTTCGACCCTTGCCCCAGGCACTCGTTGTGCTTTGGAGCACGGCGGCGTGGCGCCGGTGATCGTCGCTGTCGACGCTGACCTTGACGACGCCCTGCCACGTATCGCCCGCGGCGGTTTCTGGCACGCCGGACAGGCATGCGTCAGTGTGCAGCGAGTTTTCTGTCACCGCAGCATCGCCACACAGGTCGCGGTGCGTCTAGGCCATATAGGTAATGCTTTGATGGTCGGTGATCCAGCTAGCATCCATACCGACGTCGGCCCACTGATCGCCGAACGCGAAGTTGAGCGAGTTGGCCAATGGGTCGATGAGGCCATTGCCGGTGGTGCACGCTTGATCACAGGCGGTAGTTCGCTGAGTCACAACTGTTATGCGCCCACGGTGTTGTTAAATCCGCCGATTAACTCGAATGTGATGCAGAAAGAAGTGTTCGGACCGGTGATCGCGGTGTACGCCTACGAAGACCTCGCAGATGTAATTAAGCTGGCTAACGCCCTGCCGTTTGCCTTTCAGGCCGCAGTGTTCACCCAGGATCTGGACACCGCCATGCAGTGTTACCAGAACCTTGACGCTACTGCCGTCATGATCAATGAGAACACACTGTTCCGAGTGGACTGGATGCCGTTCGCCGGAGCGCGGTTGTCCGGTCATGGCGTAGGTGGGATCCCGCACACCATGAAGGAAATGCAAGTCGAGAAGATGATGGTCTGGCGCTCTCGGGCGGTACTCGGTTGAAAGCATGATGCTTGGCCAGACAAGCTTCTGGCCGAGATTCCCACCGCATAAAACTTCCATAGGCGCGAGGTACTCGCCATGAGCCAAAGACTGAATAGAATCAAAGGTATTTTGGCTGCAGAAGCCAAGGCTATCAGCAGTGTTGAAATCGACGATCGTTACGACCAAGCCATTGAACTGATGAAAACCTGTGAGGGAAAACTGATCATCACCGGCATCGGCAAAGCGGGGTTTATCGCTAAGAAATTCGCGGCGACGCTTTGTTCAACGGGAACCCCTGCTGTCTACATTCATCCCGCAGAGGCCGCTCATGGTGATCTCGGCGTCATCGAGAAAAATGACCTGATTTTTGCGTTTTCTACCAGTGGGAAAACTCGAGAAGTCATTGAACTGATTAAGTTCAGCCGGCACCTTACTTCCGGGAAAGTTATCGCTATCACTTCTCATCCAGAAAGTGAACTCAGGGACAACGCTGATCTGGTTCTCGATATGGGAATTATAGAAGAACCCTGCTACTTGGGCTTGACTCCAAGCGCGAGCATCGCAGTCATGAGCGCGATTAGTGACGCTATTACTCTAACGCTGATGGAGGAAAAAGGAATCACGCGCCACGATTATGGTATTCGCCATCATGGTGGTTACCTAGGCCATAAGGCCAGGCTGGACAATGAATAAAAACTTAAAGCGACCGTAACCAATGAATCGTAGCAATCTGTACGGTATCGATTTTAATTTGTTAGTCATTTTTGAGACGCTGTTTCAAGAGCGGAGTATGGCTGGTACAGCGGAGAAGCTGTCGCTAAAACAACCGGCTGTCAATGCAGCGCTGAAGCGCTTACGCACACTGCTTGACGACCCCTTGTTTGAGTACATTGGGCGGAAGATGGAGCCCACAGCCATGGCAATACGCGCTGCACATATGCTTACCCCAGCTCTGGATTCAGTCTGTACTGCAGTGAGTGCGATGAGCAACGTTAAGCCAATGATCAGCCCTGTTGAGTTTCACATCGGTGTCAATCTTGACATTGCACCCGCTCCGCTCTCTACGTTGACCAAGAGAATCACGTCAGCAATGCCTGGTGTAGGGTTAGTCGTACGGTATACAAGTGCCGAACAAATGTCTGAGATGTTAATGTCTGGCGACATTTCAGTGGGTGTAGGCCACGCACCCAATTTAGCGCCTGAACTACAGAAAACCGCACTCGGAAAAACTGCTATCTGTCTTGTTTGGCGCCGCGCAGATGAATCTGATCCGGCCGAGGTCTGGCTTCGAAGTGAACTATTGAAATGTTTCAACGAGAAAACCTAAACCCCATAGCCCTTACGAGATCAGAAAAGGAACGGATGACCAATGTCGATCTCAAGATGATCACAGCACTGCACACGTTTACTCGCTCGTTCAACATGATTGGCGGACCATCGGTAACATTGTCTTGTGGCGTGGGTGAAAGCACGACTCCTATTGTGTTTCAGCTGGTAGGAGCGCAATTTTCCGAGGACAGGCTACTGAATCTTGGCCACGTGTTTCAGCAGAGTACCGAATGGCATCGCCGTCGCCCCGACCTCGCATCCTGAGGCAGCGCGTGCCTAACCAAATCCCGCGCGAGGGAGTGTCTGATGAACGCTGTTATAGAGCTGTACGGCGCCCAAACCGGCAACAGCCTGAGGGCTGCAATCGCCCTGGAAGAAGCAGGTGTGCCGTACACGGCACGCCTATTGAATCTGCGGGCACTTGAGCACCGCGCCCCGGCGTACCTGGCGCTCAATCCCGCTGGAAAAGTCCCGACGCTGGTTGATAACACATCAGTACCGGCACGGATCATCAATCAATCAAACGCAATCATTCAGTTCGCCGACGCTAGTGCTCCCGGCCGGCTAGCACCCGCACAACTTGGATCGGAACGTGATCGGGTTTTTGATCGGTACTTCTTTTTCGTGACTGACGTCATTGCGCCTAGCCATGCAGCTTTCTTCTTGCGCCAAACTGGACTTGACGATGCAGCTGCAAAGATCGAGCGGCTTGTCATCGAGCAACTGGTCTATTCGGAAAGTTTTCTTACCGACGCCTTCATGGCTGGCGATCATTTCTCCATGGCGGATATCTCAGCGTTCACCATTGCTGCATCAGTACGTGACAAATTGAACTGGGCAACGCTGCCTCGCTTATCGCGGTGGTTCAATGCAGTCGATGCTAGACCTGCCGTACAACGGGGAATAAGAGCTTTCGAGAATCCGTAGTCGCAATTTTGGGGAGCACTCTGACAACCAGATTCTCGGCCCACGTGCAAATTCTAAATTTGGCAAAAATCATCCAAAAACAGCCAATTTTTACTGATGAGGAATACTTAAGCTTATCCGTTTAGGGCTGCCGAGTTCTCGCGAGAATGAGTATGTACCAGGTCGCGGATCGTGCGTGGTTGTTCACTTATCACCTGTTCAGGCCGCTTACCTTGTAACTATGAGAGGCAATGAGTTCCACGCCCTCTCCAAGAAGCAAACCTATGCTTTCCGGATGGCTCTCTAGTGTCCTCGCCCGACGTAGTATTCACACTGCTGAGCTATCTGCCCACGTTCTTTACAGAACGCGTACTCTGCTTGATCGCCGCTGGAAGTCGTCCGGATCGACGTCGCCATAGAACCCAGCATATTGGCCGATGATTTTCTCCAGCCTGCTCGGTTCATGCCTCAGAAGGTAGGTTTGGGGGTATTGCTTGTCGGAGCTGGAGGCCGATATCAACCGGACTCCGTCGGCTCGGTGCCTTTGCCGAAATGGTGGGAATATTCCATTGGGCTCAAGCCGAAGCGGCGCGTAAATACCCTCCTGAGCACGTCGACGCTGTGGTAACCGTTCCGGCGACTGATGTCGTGCATCGATTTCTCGCCAAGCGCAAGCGAACGGCAGACAGCCTCCAGCCGGACGTTTTCGACGTATTTTGCAGGTGTGGTCTGCAATTCTCGCTGAAACATTCGTATCAACGTTCTGACGCTGGTTGAAACTCTGGCTGCCATTATCTCGACTGTGAGATCCATATGCAGATGCTCACTGATCCAGAGGCATAATTCGCTCAGACTTGAATTGTGCGCATGCTGTGACTGAAGCGCGAAGCTAAACTGCGCCTGTCCGCCCGGACGATGCAAGTACAGAACCAAATTCTTCGCTATCTCCATGGCGAAGTCGTTTCCAAGATCTTCACTTACCAGCGATAGCGCGAGATCGATTCCGGACGATATGCCAGCCGACGTGTAGACATTGCCGTCTTTCACCCAAATGGGAGACGGATCGACCTGTACCTTGGGATAGCGCTCGGCCAAGCGTCGTGCCACGCTCCAATGAGTCGTCGCCCTGCGGCCGTCCAGAAGACCCGCGGCAGCCAGCGCGAACGCCCCAACACATATAGAGCACACGCGTCGCACAGTCTTCGAGCGCGCTCGAAGCCACTCTATGGCTTCCTGGTCGATCTGTTCGAACGACCTGGAACCCATTGTCACGAGCAAGGTGTCAATGGGTTTGTTCGCACGCCGCTCTTGCTCGAGTGTGCTATGCCCTCTGAGTGCAATACCTGTTTCGCTCTCGAGGTGCACATCAGCGGCAGAGCTAACTAGTTCGAGCAAGTAAGGGGCAAGTCCACCGCGGTCCAGTTGATTCGCCCACGCGAATACTTCCGCTGGGCCGATCACGTCGAGCGCGTCCACCGGTGGCAAACCCAATATGACAATCCGCTTATGCCTCATGTTCGCAGGCGGAGCAGCTGGTTTCGTCAATTTTTTCATTGGAAGTGGCCCCGTGCGTCCGGGCTTAGAGTGAACATTTGTGGCAGAAATAGTCTTGGATCTGTCACTTGTGCTCCGTCCGAACAGCATAGACTGAAATTCGCTGCCCCTCGCATTCCTCGGCGAGCCTGCCATTCGTGAGCTCGTAGATAGACGCGGAGAACGGAAATGTTTAGCACTGGACACCTGTCACCGCTCGAAAATCCTGAGGCGGTCGCAACGGCTATTCGCCAATTTATGCAACATCTGAGGACATAGCTCTAAGGAGATGCCCGAAGGGCTGTTCGCCCTATGACCGTCGCTTGTGGGCCAAGTGGACAGGCCGGTTGCTGCAGAGGCTTGTGGCGTGGGTGGGAGCCAAGCGCACTATAACGAACCTTACCCAATCGGGGTAAGACGGAACGAGCGAACCGAGCATTCGCTTTGCAGTGTCAGTGCTAACTATTTGTTTAGGAGGTAAAGATGCGCTTCTTTCCGAAGGTAGTTGCTGCGCACAAGATTGATCCCGATAAGCGAGCGAGTGCAGTTGATTTCGTCAACCGAGTCAATTGGCTGTTCGAGACATGGGATCTCGAGGAAATGATCAGTTCATTTACTGCTGATGCGAAGGTCATTCATTTCAAGGGTGAAGTAAGCGGCGAATCCAACATCCGCCATTTTCTCACTGAGATCTATCCTTATCTGGTTCCAGGAATCAGTCGTTGCGGCTCAGGTCACATTGTTGATGAAGAAGAAAATGGACTCATCGCAGTCCGATATCACAACCTTCTTGTGCGCTACGCCGTACCGGAAGACGCTCCGAAAATGAGCGACGGTGAGCTGACCGAGAGCGATTATCTACCGATGATCTGGATGTATTCGCCAATGCTTGATCGACTTCGCGAGACCGAAAACGGTTGGAGGATCGCCGAGCGCTACATCGGCGGCTCAACGACGAATCGCCGACTGACGCCGCCAGATATCTCTGCCGCGGCAATACGACCTTTCCTGCCTGGTACTTAAGGAAAGCCAAGAGCGGGCTGCTCGGGCTGGCCAGCACTGGACATCCCGAGCAAGGGCCTTCGATCCTTCTATTGCACTGCCCCTGGAGTTTTGAATATGAAGATCAAGAATTCAGTCGTGTTCGTGACGGGAGCGAGTCGCGGACTCGGCCTGGCATTTTCCCGTGAGGCGCTCGCTCGCGGTGCTAAAAAGGTCTATGCAGGGATCCGCAACCCCGAAGACTTCACGGAGCCCGGCCTCGTTCCAGTCAAGCTCGACGTCACCGATCCAGAGTCCGTCATCGCGGCGGCAAGGATCGCATCCGATGTGACTCTTCTGGTGAACAATGCCGGGATTGCGGAGATCACCGAGTCGCCGTTTTCCGAAGGCGCAGATGATCAAACGCGGCGAATCTTCGAAACGAATTTTTATGGCCTTATGCGAACGACTCGTGCGTTTCAGGCTTCCCTTCCCAGCAATGGCACGGGCGGTATCATAAATGTATTGTCCGATGTCACCTGGAGAAGCGTGCCAATGCTTGCACCGTATTCAGCATCGAAGGCAGCGGCATGGAGCTATACCAACAACATCAGGGTGCATCTTAAAGAAAGAAGCATTCAGGTGGTCGGTTTGCATGTTGGCTTCGTAGATACCGACCTCACGAAGGGTTTCGACGTGCCGAAGGCGAACCCGATGGACGTAGTCCGCCAAGCCTACGATGCCCTTGAGGCGGGCGAAAGTGAGGTTCTGGCGGATGAAGGTACTCGTGCATTGAAGCAAACGCTTTCGTCCAAGGTTCCAGCGTACATCGATCCTGAAATTCTCTAGTCGAGGGACGCATGAACTGAATCTCACTCGAGACTCAGGCACTTTACGATCAAATTCAGCTCATTAAAACTTTGCACCAGATTCGCGCCACGTGCTGGTTGCACGTGCCGATAGTGAATGCTTCAGAAATGTCGTTAAGGGCCCTGTCACCTAAGAGCATCAGAGGAATGAGGTACTGGGTGATTCGGAGACTCGATGGCTCAAGCTGAGCATCGTATAAGCGAGTGATCTGCCGACTCGCCTTCCTTATTGCGGAACAATTGCACTGATCGATACCTAACGATTGGCTAACCGGCAGCACCTCTATATTGACTCTCTGCTACTGATGATTGCTTAAGCATTTGCGTACTGGTTACGCATAGACATCTCGGTATTTTTCAATGAAAGCCTGCATGGACTGCGCGGGTGCGCCGGTACCCTTCCCACTACGTCATTCACAGCCGAGCCCCCCCCTCTTAGTAGTCCTGAGCGACTTCAACCAGATGCCGTACCAAGGCTGGCGGAAACTTGGAATCCTTCGTCAGGCCCGCTGTGCAGCGGAGATTAAAAGCGTTCGAGGATCTGTAACGCTGCCGGCTGAACTGTTGGACTCCGGGTTTTCTCCTGAATAACGCATGGGTTTCGATCTTCGCAGCCCCCCCCATAGACGAATGTGTTTCTTGAGAACGAACGGTGACGCTTGGCAGAGGCACGTGAACAGCAGTGAAAGTCGGGGCCCGCGCGTGGAGTGATGATTCGGTATGCCTACAAGGCCAGAATAGATCCGCCTCAAAATTTGGCACAAATCATCCAGAAACAGTCAATTCTTACCTATGAAAAACACATAGAGTCGGTTTCGGCTAGCTCTTGCTGGTGGATGCAAGATATCCGGTATCCAGCCCCCCAGTAGCGGCAGCCCAGGAAATCAGCCGTAGAAACCGACCTGTCGGGTCGGTTCGGAAAAGATCCAAATACTCACGGAGGAGGCTTTCTGGTTGGCCAAACGCGATGTGATACATCGCTTCATATGACGATAATAATTTAAATAACAAGCTCGCCATTGACAGTGACTAGGCTGGGTAGAAGTTCAAACCGAGGTAACGCGAGCGATGCCTTTTGCGGCAAGCACTTCGCTCGGAATCACCCGGTTGCGAAAAGAAGCAGCCAGTCCCGTCCGTAGCTGTATCGGGCGCAGGCTAGGAGCCGGCAGGCCGCTAGTTCTCCTGTTGTTCAGCGATGTTGAATACCTCGGTCGAATGAAGACTGACGAGTGATTCCTTGGAGCTTGAAACGCACGGTACGCGAGGCGAGAGCCGCTAAAAAGCTGTTGAATTCATCGTTCGACAGCTCTCACTTTCTTGCAATCGTAGTGGCGATGAGTGCCACAAAAAAGGAGTACCTATGATTTCCGGATGGCTCTCGAGCGTTCTCGCCCGTCGTAACATTCACTACGGCTGGGCCATGATCGCGGTCACTTTCTTAACCGCCCTGATCAGTGCTGCATCGGTAGGTGCACCGGGTGTCTTCATTGTGCCGATGCAGATGGAGTTCGGCTGGAACACTGTGGAGATATCCTCCGCCCTTTCGATCCGTTTCGTGCTCTTCGGGCTGATGGCTCCTTTCGCCGCCGCACTGATGAACAGATACGGCTTGCGCCATGTCACCCTCACTGCATTGACGATCATTGTGGTCAGCCTATTGCTTTCGCTCGGCATGACGAAGGTCTGGCAACTGGTAGTCTTGTGGGGCGTCGCAGTCGGCATCGGCGCTGGCATGACCGCGTTGACACTCAGCGCCACTGTCGCGTCGCGTTGGTTCAGTGCTCGTCGAGGTCTCGTCGTTGGCGTTCTCACCGCCAGTACAGCGACTGGGCAGCTTATCTTTATGCCGATTCTCGCAAGCATCACCGACCAATGGGGATGGCGCTGGGCTCTCGGTTTGATGTGCGTCATGTTGGTGATTGCTGCATTGGCGGTGCTGCTGGTAATGCGTGATCGTCCGAGTGACATGGGCTTGAGGCCCTACGGAGATGTCGGAACTGATCCGATCACTGTACCTACGTCAAGCAGCGCGTCGATCATCGCCGCCTCAATCGGCGCCCTGCGCGACGCCGCAAAAACCAAGGTGTTCTGGATCCTGTTCGGAACATTCTTCATCTGTGGCGCGACAACCAACGGCCTGGTGCAAGTTCACTTGATCCCGATGTGCGGCGACTTTGGTATTTCGCAGGTGAAAGCTGCCGGCTTACTCGCTGCCATGGGTGTATTCGATCTTGTCGGTACCATCGCGTCCGGCTGGCTGTCCGATCGCTTCGACAACCGCCACCTGCTGTTTTGGTATTACAGCCTTCGTGGATTGTCATTGATCGTGCTGCCTTTCACTGACTTCTCGATCTACGGCCTTTCATTGTTCGCTGTGTTTTATGGCCTCGACTGGATCGCGACCGTTCCTCCAACCGTGCGTCTTGCGGCCTCCCGTTTTGGTGCGGAGCGCGCAGGACTTGTATTCGGGTGGATTTTTGCCGGTCATCAAATCGGTGCGGCCGCCGCCGCTTTTGGGGCCGGTTGGTCACGGGTGACACTCCTGAGCTACCTGCCTGCATTCTTCACAGGCGGTGCGCTTTGTCTGATCGCTGCGGTAGCCATCATGACGATCAGACAGCAGGAAAAGAAAATCGCAACGACAGTCCCAGCTGCGAGTTGAGCAAAACGAGATAGGTCAATTCATGCGGTTGGTGGCTCCGTTCGCGCAAACCGCTAGGGTGTCGAATTCTGATGCTTTTCGTTAAATCCTTAGCTCAGGGAGGAGCACACACACTGAAATTCGGCAGCACATTCATCTTCATATAGGCACCTGCACATGAATACGCTTTTAACTCGCCGCAACGTGATCGCAGGCATGGGTGTGCTCGGCCTGGGCATTTTTGTAAGCTTCAATAGCTTCGCTTCGACCTTTAAAAACGGCTGGGATTTGAGAGGTCAAACTCGCGGACGTTCGTTCACCTTGAACGACACGCAAGGCAATCAAAAGACACTGTCGAGCTATCAGGGCTCGGTCGCGATGATTTTTTTTGGCTTTACCCAATGCCCTGCCGTTTGCCCTATCACACTGTCCAAAGCCGCAAAAATCAAAAAACTTTTAGGTCCTGATGGCGACCGACTGAAGGTCGTCTTTATCACGTTAGATCCGGAGCGCGATACGCCAGCCGTCCTGGACGCCTATGTAAAAACTTTCGATCCAACGTTTGAGGCACTGTATGGAAGCCTCGAAGTCACGGCGGCAACAGCTGCAGAATTTGGCGTCATCTATGAAAAAGTCCCCCTCGGCGAGACCTACACCATTTCTCACACCGCAATGAGCTATGTCTATGACTCCAAGGGGACGCTGTGTCTTGGGTTGAGTCAGTCGCTCACGGAACAGGAATGCGCGGAAGATCTACTCACTGTCATTAAGGTCAGCTAATGAAATCTCAATCCTACAAAAAATCGCTCATCAAGCCTCTGGGGCAAATCGCGCTTCTTTTTTCTCTGCTGGGAATGGCCTGGCAAGCGAGCGCTCAGACCAAAATTGAAGACGCATGGATTCGGGCAACCGTGCCTGGGCAGCAATCAACCGGAGCATTCTTGAAGGTTACGTCCAGTACGGACAGTAAACTGGTTAACGTTCAATCCCCGGCTGCAAAAATGGTCCAGATTCATCGAACGACCATGCAAAACGAAGTGATGCATATGGACCCCGTTGATTCGGTCGCGTTACCTGCTGGCAAAACCGTCGTCTTTGACCCAAGCGGCTACCACGTGATGTTCATAGGGTTATCCGCCCAAGTGAAGGAAGGTGACAAAGTGCCTCTGACACTGACAGTGGAAGACGCTACCGGCAAGAAGGAGTCAGTCAAGCTGGACGTCGATGCACGAGCACTGAATGCGTCTGACAGCGACGACATGAAGTAACCCTTCCCCTTCTCACTCGACGAAATTTGATCCTGGCAGTTCGGCTACGATTGCCAGGATCTGCGGCAAAAAACTTGTCAGAAAGTAAAACCTGAACACCTTACTGCGCCAACAATGGGAGATTCGCGGTCTCATCCAGACGCTGAGTTTGGCGCCCGTTTGCACCGCACCCTTTTTATGTAAACAGCTGAGCTTACCGACGTCATCAAGTAGGTGGGAGTCTAGATATGGATCCCACCTAATCCGGTAGTCAGGTCGTCATAGCGCGATTCGTGGCAACAATCTGCTCATGTGTAAACTGACTGCCGGGTGCCATAAACTTGGCGATCAGTACGTCGCGGTTTTGAGGCGCCCGTGCCTTGTCTGCCGCTTGCAGCGCCAACTTCAGCTCCGGCAATGTCAACTCGGTACAGTAGGCAGGTGTACCAGGTTGCTGACGCCATGAGTCTTCAAGGTTGCCAGCGGCAAGCGCGATAAAGCCAGTATCCTCAACTAGATCCTGCGCGATTGCCTCAGCGGTGATATCCCTCCCAGCTACAGGTAGAGCTATACGCGTTATAGACCCGGCTGGTTGGCCTTTGTCAGCAAGGGTAGCTGCGAGGACGGCGTTCCATGCCTTAATGACCGGGCGGCCAATCTGCTCGCTTACCCAAACGCTCTCAGGCTTGCCGTCGTCAACTTCTTTAATCGCCCCGTCGCGTCCCGGGTAGTAATTGGACGTGTCGATGACAACGACTTTCTCGGGGACATGACTCAACGTCTGTTTGAGATCCGGGTATTTTGCGAAGGGGATCGAGAGGATCACAACGTCTACCTCGGACACAGCATCTTCCTTGGTCACCGCGTGTACGCCGATTTCATTGGCAAGGTTCTGAATGCTCTGAGGGTCTTTCGAGTTTGCCAGTTTAACTTCATGGCCGCACGCAGCGAGCTTACGGGCAAGGGTAGCCCCAATATTGCCGGCGCCGATAATTCCGATTTTCACTTCAATAACCTCCTTACCTACAACCAATACTTAAGTGACTGGTTGGCTGGGTGTGCGAATGAATTAAGCGTGTCGCGAAGCCCCGCGATTTGGGGTGTGCATGCATGTCGCCTGACTCAAGTAAATACGACTCTTCAAGAATGAAAGGTCACGCTGTTGGTAATCGGCACACGATCCATATGCATGCGGTTGCCTGGAGCGCTCTCATCCGGGTAGCCGAATGACATCCCAAAGAGCATTTTCATTTCTTCAGAAATGCCTAGCGCCTCTCGGATCGTAGCTGCATAGAAACCAAGCGAGGTTTGTGGAATGCCGCCTAACCCTCGGGCAGCAAGCGACAGTAGGAAGGTCTGCCCGTACATGCCAATATCGCCAGCAGTTCGAACACTGTCACCAAACACCGGCATGAATAAAAAAACCGCTTGGGGGGCATTGAAAAAGGACAAGTTCATGGCTGCCGCGCGCCGGCGCCCCTCCTTGTCTTCGCGCATAACATTCATAGCCTCGTAGTAGGCTTTGCCTTGTGCATTCTTACGATCCCCATAAATGCCGTAAAAAGCATCCATATCGAACGAAAAGTCTGGCGTGAATTCGCCAGCAGTATTTTTCGCGTGGAGAATTTGCGAAAGCTCTTTCAGTTTTTGGCCACGAACGATGTGTACATCCCAGGGTTGGGTGTTGCAGTTAGAGGGAGCGCATTGGGCATCCTTCAACATCTCCTGAATGGTCTGATCGGGCACAGGGGTGTCTAAAAATCCACGAAAAGACCGACGCGTACGGGCCGTCTTTTGAAATTGTAGGGTTTCATCCATCGCTGTATCAGCATCAAATCTAGCCATTGAAATGGTCATGATTTCCTCTTTGTGCAAATGTGAAAAATGTTCAGTCGGTTGCCGGATGACCGAGCGCATCGAGTGTTTGCCGAAGCTCATCGATACCCCGCTCATCAAGCTGGCAAGCTGACTTAATTTTGCTAGTGATTCCCCGAATGTCAGCTTCCAACATGCGGCTATTAGGCGTTAGGTCGATCATCACGCGACGCTCGTCGGCAGGATCCCGTGTGCGGCTGACGAGCTCGGCAGCCTCAAGCCTTTTCAGCAATGGCGTGATGGTTCCAGCGTCCATCGCAAGCCGGGTTCCGAGGGCCCCCACAGTAAGTGGCGAGCCGTTTAGAAGTTCCAAGATGACCAGGTACTGCGGGAAGGTTAGACCCAACGGCTCCAGATAAGGTTTGTGCAATCGCACCACCCGATTTGCCGCCGCATAGAGTGAAAAAGACAGCTGGGTACCCACCCGCTTCCGGTTCGAAGTCATTTCATAGCTCGCTATTATATAGTGCACTATATATTCTAGAAGGAGAGTTCTGCTGTCAACCGACGCCTTCTGCCCTCGACGAATGGCTCATCTGGCTAAGTAGACTATGCCTTACAGTCCCTACGATTTGAGGCGGACGTCGGGTCATGCGGTAGCGAATGACCAATCCCACTTGCCATCTGCGTCAGCCAGCGTTTCAGGCTGTAACAGAGTGCTCTGCTGGTAGCCAAACCTTCGGGCGCGAGATTGCGCACCGCATTCATCCAAGAGCTCCAATTGGGTGATCAGCTTTGCCCACCTTTCCCCAATATGAATCGGAGCAAGAAGAAACTGTGCCTCCAGGTAGGCAGAGGCAATCTGCTTGCCTGGACGCAAGGCGCGTCCTACAAGGTAATCGTCACTCTGCCGGTGGTTTGTATCCCGCAAGCATTTTCAACACCTCATCATGTGCACCGCTCGCTTCAGCGAACCGTAATGGCTTGGCGCGCTCGACTACGAGTTCGGGTGGGGTCGGAGAAATCTCGAGCAGTTCGAAAATTTCATCTAAAAACTCTTCCAAGGGCATCGCATGCTCGTCATTTTCCTGCCCAAGCAAAGTAGTACGTACCCCCGGCGGCGCAAGCTCGACAACCTCGACTGACGAGGCCTCTAGCTGCACTCGAAGACTTTGAGTGAACGAATGAACTGCCGCTTTGGTTGCACTGTAGGTCGGCGTTGCAGGCAGCGGAACGAATGCCAAAGCTGAACTGACATTCATAATCGTGGCACTGGGCTGCTTGATCAGCTGGGGAGTAAATGCATACACCATACGAATCGTGCCAAGTAAGTTCGTTGTCACGATATCTTCGGCTGTGCTCAGGTTTTCCGGATCAGTCAGATCCTCCCAATGCATGATGCCAGCGTTGTTTATGAGAACGTTCAGATTCGGGTAGCTGATCGCAAGCGCTTCGCTGTTGCCCTGGATGGATTGTGGATCGGAGACGTCCAGCAATACTGATTCAATACCCGGATGTTCCGACACGATCTTTTCGAGCAGAGCCTTGCGACGTCCCGCAATAATGACTTTATTGCCCGCCTTGTGAAGCCTAAGTGCCAGACCAAGGCCGATACCTGAGGTACCGCCAGTAACCAGAATCGTGTTGCCAGTACTGTTCATAGTAAACTCCAGAAACGTTGAGTAAGCGGACAAGTGTCCACTTGCAAACCGTACCGGACAACTGTCCGCTTAGCAATGCAGTGGAGGAAAAATTTGCTCATGACTGACAAGTTGGTGATGCGTTCTGACGCCAAGAAAAACCGGGAACGGATACTGGAGGTCGCGGTGGTAGAGCTGACTAGCGATCCTGCGGTTCCGCTGAGTACGATTGCGAAGAAGGCTGGGGTAGGACAGGGAACGTTTTATCGCCACTTCCCTACCAGAGAGAAGCTGGTATTCGAGGTCTATCAATTCGAAATGCAGCAGGTGGCCTCGTTGGCGGAAGTGCTGCTCGCGACAAAACCACCTAAGGAGGCCCTCCGAGAGTGGATGGACTGCCTCGCTGAATATGCAATGACAAAGGCAGGACTCGCTGCTGCGATACAACAAGCTGCGTCTATTTACGAGTTCCCAGGGAAGTCGGGATACGCTCCAGTCCAGGCAGCTGCCGAGTCGCTTCTGAGGGCAAATGAAAAGGCCGGAACGATTCGTAGCGGGATTACTAACGACGACTTTTTTCTAGCCATCGCTGGAATATGGCAAATGGATGTCCAGAGTGAATGGCGCTCGCGTCTCGCCAGATTGATGAACTTGGTGATGGATGGTCTGTGCACTGGTAGCCCCGAAAGCCTAAAGAAAAACGTGTAGCCTTAAAAACCGGATATCGCGTCGTACGGCTAAAGGAGTGGAAGCTCAGTGCCCTTTAGCTAAAGCCGTTTTAGCTTGATGCGGCTTAAGTAGGTGCCTACCGAGAAGGTGCGCTCTATCCAATAGGCGGCCACATTGCCAGCGACGTTGAGGTCACTCCGTCCACCTGCGTCCTAGCCCGAGGACATTCACGAATGTCTCTAGGTCGCTGTTCTTCGAGACCCATAGGCATAACTCCGCGACGCTGGGATGGGTATCAGATGCATCGTCCGAACACGGCAGCTCTGAGTGATCGAAAATTTTCGTTTCCGCACCAAACTACTCCAGCAGGCGTGGTGCCTCTTTGATGACCCGCCGGCTGAAAGAAGCAGGTGGGCTGAGCGGGGTTTGAGGTTTTCTGTCCTCGTGAAACCTTTGCTCATTTTGGCTTTAGCGTGATGACCTTTCTTGATCTCACTCAGCGATAGCCGAAATCCGTCTCACGCCCACGCAACTGAGAGCGCTTTACGCCCCCATTCAGTATCTAGGGCATAGTAGAGCAGCGACGCCAGCGAGTTTTCAGAAACAGCCCAAGGCTTTGATGCATCGATTAAGCGCTTTAACGCTACAGAGAGCGCTGCACGATAAGCAAATGCGCGAGCTCCAAACCCTGTTAACCAGTTAAGAATGTTTAGGGGCAATCATGACCACACCACGAATCTCCGCCTGCGTGTTTGATGCCTACGGGACTCTTTTCGACGTCCATTCTGCGGTCGCAAGACATGCCGATGAGTTGGGTAAGCACGCTCGCGAAATATCGATCTTATGGCGCACCAAGCAACTGGAATATTCGTGGGTTCATACCCTGATGCGGCGCCATACAGATTTCTGGACGTTAACCGAGGCAGCACTCGACTATGCCCTGGCTTTTTACAATGTGAAGAATGAGCGGCTAAAACAGACGTTACTAACAAGCTACCTGACGCTGGACGCCTACGCTGAAGTCCCAGCAGCATTGCACAGCCTTCGCGAAGCTGGCGTACGAACAGCGATCCTTTCGAATGGATCTCCCCGGATGCTGGAAAGCGCGGTTCGGTCTGCGGGTTTGGATATTTTGCTTGATGAGTGCCTTTCCATTGAGCAGGTACAAATCTACAAGCCGGATCCGGCGGCCTACGAGATTGCAGTAGCAGCACTGAATGTGTCGTCGACCAAAGAGATCGCTTTTTTCTCATCCAACGCTTGGGATGCCATTGGGGCTCATGCGTTCGGTTTCCGTGCGTTTTGGCTTAATCGATCCAAGCAGCCCGAAGAATATGGGTTGTATGAAAAGGCAACGAAGCTCGAATCGTTGAGCGGCATAGCTTCGCGTGTGACTGCACAGATCCGCTAATTGATACGAAGGCAGGACTCGGAGGAATCTGTCGGTGATTGTTGTGCACGGGTTCGCCCTGGAAGGCAGTGCAATAACTCAGTCATTCGATACAACGCGCTCGATATCACCGACCACCACAGCAGCCAGCCCCTGCCGCAACGAACTTACTTGTTCCGTGCCGTTCAATCGTTCAAATTGCCGTTGAGCCTCTTCCCATAGAGGCGCTGTTTTTTCAAACAAGTTCCGCCCCGCCTCGGTTAATTCAACGAGGCGACTCCTGGCGTCGGATGGCGAAGGACTGATCGAGATCAATCCATCGCGCTCCAGTAGGCCGGTCATTTTTCCCATCGCCGTGCGCTCGATGTCGAGCCGCTCAGCAAGGGTATTGATTGCAGCACTTCCCAATTCATTAAGCGCTGCCAAGGCAAGGTACTGAGTGATTCGAAGCCCCGAAGGCTCGAGCTGCGCATCATAGAAACGGGTGATCTGCCGGCTCGCCTTCCTTATGGCGGAACAGTTGCAATGGTCGATCCCTAGTGGTTGTTTCACCGGCAGCATCTCTACTTCCTCTTCACTACTGTTTGATTTTTTGTGCCCTGGGTATTCAGGTCACACGTACACGTCTCGGTACTTTTCCACGAAGGCCTGCACCGACAGTGCGGGCGTACCGGTAACCTTCTCGACTACGTCGTTCACACCCGCAAAGACACCCTCGCGGTAGTTCTGAGCAACCTCGACCAAGTGCTGTACCAGAGCCGCTGGAAACTTGTACTCGTGCTCCATCTTATGCTCGAACGCCTCGATTGATGTCGGTGCGTACTGGATTTCCGCGCCAAGCACTTCGCTCATGGCGGCGGCGATTTCGGTATGGTTCATTTCGACCGGGCCATGAAGGCTGTAGATCTTACCTTCGTGCCCCGCTGGGTTAGCCAGGATATGGGCAATCACCCGGCCTTGGTCGTCAGTAGCAATAGGCGCGTGACGGCCATTTTCAAAGGGGAACTCGATTTTTTTCTTGGCCCAGATTTCTTTTGCAAAGTGAGGATACGCCAGCCAGTCTGCGAAAAAAGTGGGGCGAAGATGCGTTGTCGGTACGCCTGACCAGTCGAAAACGCGCTCTGAGATCCAGTGATCCTGCGCCAGGTGACTTTTGGAATCGCGGCGCGCGGAGATCTGCGACATGTTCACGATTGCCTTTACCCCAGCCTCTTTCGCTGCCTGGGCAAAATAGGCTGCACCTTCGACGATCCCAGGTGCCAGTGGATAAAGGAAATAGGCCGCGCGAATTCCTTCCATTGCCGCACGAATAGCATCGATGTCGGTGAAATCGCCAATAGCAATTTCAACTCCGCGCTGGCGCAGAGCAGCAGCCCTTTCGTCGTCCGAACGCACGTAAGCGCGGACGCTCTTGCCCAATTTAAGCAGTTCATCGATTGCTGCTGCACCAGTTCGCCCGGTCGCACCGCTTACAAGAATATCCGCTGCGCTCATGTTCGTAATCCTCTCAATTGGTTAGAGCATATGCTCGTTGATTCACGATAAGAGCATATGCCCCTATGTGGAATTCAAGATAGGAGCGTACGCACCTATTGTCAATCAATGATCATGACCGTTCAGCGGGTCGACCAGTCTATGCACCCACGCGGCCTCCTTGCTGACCGGACGCGGGGCCTCGTACTACATGGGGTGGAAGCCTATTTAGTGGCCGATCCAATGGTTCCGCGAGCAGCATGCGACAGCGCACGAGGTCATTGATGTCAGTTAGCCGGCGAAAGCGAAGAGTGTCGATATCGACTCCGATTATGTCGATATCGCCAATGGTTACCACAAACCTCCCCCCGTATTCTCAGTCTCATGCGGGTAGCTCTAAAGCCCGCAGGTAGCTGTCGCAAGATCGGAGCGCAGACCCAGCGAGGTTCTCGGACCATTTTGCTTCGGCAGGACAGTAAAAAATCAAATCCCTACTTACAGCACTTTGCTGAATTGCAATAAGTAGTAGTCGCAACACCGTGACGAAAACGTCCAGGAGTTAAGAATGAAGATTGTGTCTAGCTCATCAAGCGCACTCGATGTTTCAGTCGGATCCGTGGAATGGGGAGAATCCACCAAAGGCATTCTCCGTGAGAGCGAACAAGTCCAGCTCATCGAAAATTTGAAGTACATATTTAGCCAAGAGAAGCTGGATGCAGAACGCCACCGACTTGGCCTTCTGAATCCAAAGTACATTTCCATCGATGACCTTTTACCGCCTGATACCAAAATGGTTAGAGAGTCTCTAGCCTATGTTCAAGACTTGTATAAGCCGACTTTGATGCGACACTGCTGGCGCACCTACTACTTCGGGTCAATGATCGCGTTGCACGATGGTATCGAATTTGACCGTGAACTAGGTTTCGCCTCGGCCATGCTTCACGACCTTGGCCTAACACCCACAGCTGACCCGCGCCCGTGTGACTGTTGCTTCGCCGTCAACGGTGGCGTGCACGCACGAGACTTCCTGTTAGGACAGGGCTTCGCGCGCGCGCATGCCGATACGGTGGCGCACGCCATTGCGGTGCACCTTAATTATCACGTTCCGGCTGAGGAACATGGTGCAGAGGCATTCTTGGTTACGCGCGGCGCTATCTGTGATGTCTTCGGCACAGGTGTGTCACGAATGTCTCAACAATCAGTAAAAGATGTGCTCGCCAAGTACTCCCGAGACGAACTCTACAGCGTGTTCAGCGCGACAGCATTTGAACACCTCGTCGGCACGCGATTTGAAGTTTCGTTTAAGGCCGTGACAAGTGGGCTGGTGGAAACAGTTCCGCACGCACTTGATTTACCTCCTTTCGTTTAATCTGCTTACAGAATGTCCAGACTGCGACTTACTTAGGTAGTAGTTCGCAGCCTGGCTTCTGCCCTTCCGAAACATCTTATAAGCCAACTGACGTTGTGGCGATCTGAATCAGTGTTAAAAATACAAACGAGTTGGACGCTTACAAGGGAAAGCTCTGTGGATACTTGTCGAGCATGCGATAAAGCGGAGCGCAGCGAGATCGTCAGCAGTAGGCTAAGGGAGAATACTGTAGCGAGTCGCCTACCAGACCTTCACGTGCGTGGTTAGCACAGGCGAGATGTCAGGGACCCAAGCGCCGGGGTTTTCATCGATCGCCTAAAACAGCTTAACAATTAAGTAAATAGTTCAACGTTGCCGTTCCACTCCGAGCGAGAGTCGGCAACGGCCGCACCGCCATTTATTCGGCGGTCGAGGGCTGTTCAATGAGAGACGTGCAGCCACCTGGGGGCTGAAGACCACATCCAACTGCACGTAAATACGGCGACCAACACTGTCAGTCGCCGCTCTGAAATCAGGCCTTGGCCTGGTCAGGAATGTCGCTCACTACCTCAGTCAGTTCCAGCGTATCGATATTGTAGAAGAAGCCGTAGATCTTCACGTGCGCTGGCACCCCTGGGTTTGCTCGAACAACTCCGACATCGTATTTGAGCGAGGTCTCGAAATCCGAAATGCAGATGCTGTCATGGTCAAACGCCGAGGAAATATCGCTGCCGTGCTCATGTTTGAACGCGTCAATGATGCCTTCGTTGGTGAAAGACGTAGCACCGCAGAATGAGTGGTGCACAACCACTACCCTTTCGATGCCGAAGAGATGGACCATCGTGGCGATCGACTGCACACCTGCGACGGCCCGACCACCAGCGACAGACACTGGGAACAAGGTCGTCGTATGTCCTACCCGGTTTCCAGCTTCGTCGAGAACGTTCTCGCCTGGGTAGACCTCACCAAAATGCTTGGCAACAACGGCCGGTATTTCCGAAGCACGTGGATCGAAGCAGTGGATGACGATGGTGTTGAGACTCACCGCCTTGGCAAAGAGCGGGCGGAACTCCGCTTCGTTGTACCAAGGCTGTGCTTTGAAAGAGAAATCATTGAAGTTGGGCATTTTGTGTCTCCAGCGCTCTTGAATATTTTGTGACTGGGCCGAGCCAGCCAGCTAAAAGTACACAGATCTGTCTACCCTTTCAAGAAAAAAGTAGACAGATCTGTGTACCCCTGCTACGGTGCAACCTGGAGGGTTTCCATGACGAATTTTGCTTCAGGTTTCAAAGACCTTCGCTTCGAGGACATTGCATCTCTCAAGCCACGGGATCGTATATTAAAGACGGCAATCATCCTCTTTAATGAACGTGGTGTGCACACCGTCGGAATTGATCGAATTATCGCTGAGAGCGGTGTATCGAAGAGAACCTTCTATAACTACTTCCCTTCGAAGGCCGACCTTATTGCCGCCTATTTGGATTTTTGGCATTGGCTTCGATTTACAAACCTTAATAAATACGCTGCGCGAGTTAGCGGCGACCCAAAAGCTGAACTGTTGGCAATTTTTGATTTCCTTGAATATTGGTTTTCTGAACAAGATTTCAGAGGCTGCGCATTTGCCCGAGGTCTGAATGACTTTAATGACGACGCATCGAAAATTTTACGCGCCAAAGTCAGCGTGCATTTCGATGAATGGGCTAACTTCATTATGGTGCGCTTATCCCTGTTCGTGGAACCTGAAAAGGCAGACATTATTCTCCCACAGTTTCTAAGCCTTATTACCGGAACAACGGTTGTTGCGCACGCCTCCGGCAACGTAAAAATCGCGCAACTAAACAAGCAAATAGCCGAAATATTATTAACTGCCAGTGCAGGTTAATTTTCAGGACTGTATCTATCCTCGGCGACTTCTTGATCCCAACTTTTCCTACCTTTTCGCTTTGCGTTTCAAGTCGTTGTCGCCGAACGACATTGAGCTTATGGCGCCCCCTGCCTCTAGTTGATATTGCGACATTACACCTACTTAACCACCTAAATACGTTGTTAATGACCACCTAATTATCGTCGAATTAACCAATCGGCTTTGAAATGGTGACTCACTGGGAGCGGCTCGGCGAGAGGAGCAACTCGTCTCAGCGTAATTGGGTGGACAGGCACAGCGCATAGATACTCAAATAAAAAGATCAAAACCTTCGCCAATTTCATTTAAAGTGAAAAAATCCCGAAAGGAATGGAATAACTTTCGTCAACCTACTGATTTATCGTAACCTTCTCTTCAACCGTACTGAAAATTCATGACTGGGGCCATCATCAAGATCGCAGCCGCGAAGACGCCTAGGTTCAAAGCCGGTAAGTCGCTGAAAGACGCGGTTAACTAGAAGCTGGTGGCGATTGCCCAATACCAACTCTGCGAGAGCGCTGGTATTGGGGCTTCGGCAGCCGAAACGCTTGCTGAACTCCGAGAGCCGTTCAAGCATGAGTATGAACGCGTCTTAAACGTCGTTTTTCTCAGCTTTGATTTGGGCTGGGTGAAACACTGCTTAGCCGCTGCTGAATCCTCAACAAGAATCCGGCTTCAAAGGCATCCTGGCAGTCACCGACAGGAAAGGTCTTGCGCGCTTGTGCCAACTCCCACCACAGTGGAATCTCGTCGGACGTATCGAGCCAAGCCTGGGCGCATTGCACACCACGTTCGATCATCGAGGCAAATTCGTTGCCCCAAGGTGTCAGAAGACTTGGGCAACCATCCGCCGCCGGAATTGAAATGTAGTTTTCGTCCATACACACCCTAGACTTTGATTTTTTGTTAGACGCTGGGCCCAGCTTCAAAAAGTTTAACGTCACCAAATGAATGCTCAATAACAGGCATGAGCATCAAATGGCCTAGATCAATACCAATGTAGACTATATCCCGTGGATTGAGAGTCCCTCAAAGCGCAATTTGCGCGCATGACTCAAGACTACGAACAGCTTCGTCTGCATCTGGCGGAAAACATCCGCTTGATGCGACGCGTGAAAAACCTTACCCAAGAGCAGCTCGCGCTCATGGCCGAGGTGGATCGCACCTACGTCAGTCAAATCGAACGATGCACGGGCAATCCGTCGCTGTTGGTCCTGTGCAAGCTCGCCAATATTTTCGAAATTACCGCAGATCAGTTACTTGTGGACCCCGACATCCTGCGCAGCGCCCTTCACGTCAAATAATAGTCTCACGTCTCACAAACCCGATAGACCCGCCTTCATAATTTCCACTGACAGTCTTCAGTCCCTAACCGAACCTGCCCAGGCCATACACCGAGAGCCTGGATCATGCCTGTTGCCTGCTCGTCAATCCCGCCCACAAAGCTACGGCCCTTGGCGCTGAGCGTCCTGCTGGCGTGCGGCCCAAGCATGGCGCTGGACACCGGCAGCATCACGTCCTCCGTGCTTTCTCCAAGCTGTCTCGACTACCGGATCGTCGGCATTTGTTTCTGGCTCCTCTGCACGCCCTTCGGCTGCACAGTCAAAACCTCGACCAAGGTTCGTCATTTCATTCCTGAGCTGGTGGTCTCGAGCTACGCCACCACCGGCAACAATCCCTGGACCGAGATGGCCACCCTCTCCGCTCCCATCAGTGGTGCGGAAGGTGGCGGTAACTTGATCACGCCAAACACCCAGCGCGACAACCTACCCCGCTTCAAGAACGTCGATGGCATCGGTCACCCCGCTGGCTGGATCGCAACACAACTGGCTTCGCAATCAGGCTACGCCTGCGCCAGCGGCGCTACTGCGTTCATGCCCTACTACCTGAGCACCTTGGACTCACTGGCCTGGCGTCATGGCATTCCGGAAAGTCTTTACCCCGAGTCGCTCATGCCGGGGATCCGTGAAATCGGTCGTCAGGCCTCAGGAAACATGTGGGGCAACGTTTATCCCCGGCAGGGTTTTCTGGTGCAGCCCGACGATTTCAAGGCGGCCGCCGTCATGGCGCAACGGGCCGGCGATGTGATTACCCGCAATCGGCAGCCGCATGCGTACTTACCACTCACGCCCGCCAAACGCGACGGCTACTGGCCGCCGGGTCCGATCGTTGAAAACGACGCTTCGACCCACAAATGGCAATTGCTCTACCCCCAGGTGCAGCCCACATGCGCCATCTTCCCCAGCGATCCGGTACAGAGCGCGGATGGCGGCTACGCCTGGTCACTGTGGCGGCCCTATAGCTGCTGCAAACGTGAGGGACAGACCTTCCTGTTCAGCATCGACTTCGAAGGAGGTGCTTCATGAGTCGACTTCGCGCGCGACCATGGTTGGGCGTGGTGAGTTTGTTGCTCTACGGACTGCTCACCATGGCCACTCATGCCCACGCCGCCGAGGGCGATTACCGCCTGGGTACTCAAGGCGAAGTACTCGACGACCGAGTGATGTACACCATTGGTGGCGGCTCGGCAGTCGGCTCACCGAGTTCGCTCTACCGACCCAGTGGTCTCGGTGTCGGCGGGTCCTGGCGAGCAAACATGATGTGCGGAAACATGAGCCTCACCAATACCCTGCAGAACCAGCTGAACGGCGCCACCGAAGGTTTCCAGCAGATCATGGGCAGCATTGTGCAGAACGCGACCCAAGCCGTGATGTCGCTGCCAGCATTGATCATCCAGCGCGCCAACCCCGGACTCTATGAGTTACTCAGCAACGGGGTGATGCAGGGGCGTATCGACTTCGACCGCTCCAAGCTGACCTGCCAGGCCATGGCCGAAAAGATGGCGGACAAGGTCGGTCAAGCCGGCTGGGGCGCGCTGGCTAAGAACCAAGAAATGCAGGGCAATCTGGAGCAAACCGGCGGTGATGCGGTGGCTGCGGTAAAAAATACCGAGACCCATAACGGCAACAATGGGGTGTCCTGGGTCGGCGGGCAGAAGGCTGGAGGTAGCGGGCAGACGCCCATCCGGGTGACCTCCGACGTAGTGCGCGCGGGCTACAACCTGCTGCATAACCGGACGGTGGACGACAGTGAGTCAATCAGTAGCAGCGACTGCTTAGGCGGCGCTATTTGCCAGACCTGGGCCTCGCCCCAAGAGGAAACCGAATGGGCTGTTCGCGTGTTGGGCGAGAGCGAAGTCGCGACCTGCGACACCTGCGAAACCCTGCGTGCGACCGCTGGCAGCGGATTGACGCCGCTGATCCAGGAGGCCTACAGCGAACGCCTCAAGGCCCTGCAAGGGTTGCTGTCCGGCTCTCTGCCGCCTACTTCTGACAATCTGGCTAAAGCCTCCAGCCCGATGCTGCCGGTGACCCGTGGTGTGATCGAAGCCCTGCGCGATGATCCCGACCAGGATCTGCTGGCACGGCGTCTGGCCAGCGAGACGGCCTTGTCCAGCGTACTCGACAAGGCGCTCCTGCTACTGCGTACGCTACTGGCGGGCAGCCACGAACCCAATATCGCCTCCGCCGAGCCAGCACAGAGCGCTTTGACGAAAAACATCGACGCCCTGGAGCGCGAAATACGCCTGCTGCAGACCGAACTGCAGGTCCGGCAGATGTTGGCCACCAACACCGCCAGCCTGGTGCTCGATCGGCATGCCGGTGGTGCCGATGCTTCGCGCACCGTCGAGCAAGGCGACCCGGAGCCGGGACGACTCAATGATGCTGACGCCAGGCGCAAGTGAGCCATGAAACGCTCACTCCTATTCACTTTGCTTTCAGGTCTGGGGATTGCCGCGGTGATGATCCTGAGCGCCGCACTGGTCGCCTGGATCGGCCGCACTGCGCTGGGCAGTTTCGAGGTCTGGCAGCAGGCATTCGAATCCGTACGGCCCTATCTGCGGTGGTGGCGCGTCCTGCTCTACGTCGCCCTCTTTGCGCTCTGGTGGGACCTGCTTCGGCGCTACCGACATCGACCACAGGATCGACTGCGCGTGCAGCGCATTTGGGCAATGGGGCTCGCACTCTTCATCTGCGTCGAGTTCACCCGATTGTGAGGTTGTCACCATGCTCATGAGCACCAACAGCTACCTGGAGTTTTACCTCTCCCTGCTGGCCTGGATCATCAACAACGGCCTCTGGAGTGTCCTGTCCGACACCGGGCTATTCGCCGCGCCCTTTGGTGCAATCATCTTGCAGGAATGGTTGTCGGCCCGTCAGCAAGGCGCGGATGAAGACAACAAGGGACTGCTCTCGGTGCCGCGGATCGAGAACCGGCTGTGGCTGGCCTACATCGTCGTCTTGTTCGGCTGCGCGCCTGTCTTTCCGTTGAGCCTCTCGTCAATGACATTCGATGATGTAGCGAGCCAGCGCTGCGGAGTCAGTGTGGCTAAGCCAGCAGAAACCGCCTGGGGGACGACCTTCAATACCATTGGCGAACGCTCTGCCAACGTGCCGATCTGGTGGTTTCTGGTGCATGCCTTGAGCAAAGGGGTAACCGCCGCGGCCACCGCCTCCATCCCCTGCGCACCGGATATCCGGCAGATGCGCATGGAGATCGACAGTTCGCGCATCGATAGCCAGGTGCTGCTGCAGGAAGTCACCGACTTCACCCGCGACTGCTATGGCTATTCCCGTTCTCGGTTGTTTACGAATCGCCCCCAGTTGGACAAGGCGCAAAGTCACGACGCGTCTTGGATCGGCTCAAGCTATTTTCTCGACACGCCCGGCTACTACGATACGGATCGTTCACGCACACCGCGCGTCAGCTGGCCGTATGACGAAAGCCGCGACATTTCATTACCGCGGCTGGAGAATGGCGCGGGCTACCCCACTTGCAAACAATGGTGGACTGACAGTGGTGTCGGCTTGCGCGAGCGTTTGATTGAGCAGGTCGATCCTTCACTGCTGACTCAGCTGAAAGGGTGGTTGGCTGGCCGCTCGAGCAACGAGATTGAGGACGCCACCCTGCGCGAGCTGGTCAGCCCGCGCCAGCAATCAATGTCCATGTCGCCCGGGCAGGTGTACCAGGACTATGGCTCCAGTGCCCGCGGCGGCTCGATCAATCAGGGCCTCAATAACCTGGCCACCAATACCGGATTGGCACTGGGATCCTTCAGTAATTTTCCCGCAATGAATGCGCTACGCGCCGCCCTGCCGATGGTGCAGGCTTTTCTGATCATGGGCGTCATCATCAGCTTGCCGCTGATTCTGTTGGTCAGTACCTACCAGTTGAAGACCGTCATGACGGTGACGTTTGCGTTGTTCACCTTGCACATGCTGAGCTTCTGGTGGGAACTGGCCCGCTGGGTCGACTCCAGCATGCTCGACACCTTGTACAACCAGGTTTCGGCGTCCAATCAGGTGCTGTTGTCGCTGCCCACATCCGGGCTTATGTATGGGACTGTCACCGCGCAGGTGATCGAGTACGTGATGGGGGCGATGTTCTTGGTGCTGCCTGGACTATTTTTGGTCGCCATGAGCTGGGCTGGCTACTCAATCGGCAACAGCCTTGAGGGGATGTTAGGAGGTGCAARCAAAGCCGCGCATGGAGCAGCGGGGAAAGGAACAGATCAGTTGATGGGTGCTACGAAGAAATTCATCTGACGTCATCAGATGATTTGAAATGACCTATGTAGTGGCCATTGTCATCGTAGTTGCCAAGATAGGAGTTAGCCCCAAGATAGTCTGGACCTGGATTATCCCCTTCAAGATCCGTGTCAATGACAACCTGGGACTGCAGAAAAGCAATCACAGCGATCATCACCACAACAGAAGCGACCAGCCAGAAACCGATAAAGAGCAGTCCCCCAACCAACGCCAACTTGGCAGTCAGAAAACACCCGCGAACAAGCAATTTACCTGCAGGCATACCTGCCGTCACCGCACGCTCAACCACGCGGGACTCAAACGTTTTCAACTTGCGATACCCGCGTTTTATCGACATGCCACAGGTATACGCCCAGCGGTGGGCACGTGAATTCCGAACAGGTTGCTGAGTCGGCATGGTCTCGCCCTCTTTTGAGCGTTTTCATGGTGAGACAGGAGTAACAGCCTACTACTGAAAACGGTCCGTGCCTGACCGTTTATCAGTTTGCCCAGCCGAAAAATCTTCACTGGAAGACAGAAGACAAGCCCCGTGAACCAGCTTCTCTACAGTGATTGACCCATATAAATCGTCCGGCTAAATACTAGGTACGGATCGCTGTTATCGACAGCACCCTGCCCAGGTAGCCAGAGCCTTCAAGGCTACGTCACTTTGGTGATGGTTCTCCCCAAGTGCGATTAGCGTTCGGTGGCTCGCACGGTGACCGTTGCTACGGTGATGAACGCCTACTGCTCTCCTGAGCGCCTTTCGAGCTTTGCTCGCCAGACAAACCTTCTTGTTTTTCTTCAACCCACTGCGGGGAAATCTTTCCCGCACGGGACAGGTTTCTTCGCGTTTTCAACGGAGACATACCATGCCCGACTCACTTACACCGGAAACACTGAACACCCTTCGGTTGCCCATCGTGTTCACTCCTAGCGCGTGGCAACGCGCAGTACTGCTCGAGCGCTCCGATCACGCTGTGAAGCTGCAGGTCGATCGGCTGAGCCACGTATTGCGCGCAGCCTTCGAGGCTCACCTGGCCTCTCCACACGAGCCCTTTGTGCTGTTCGAGGTAATCCACATTGAACCAACAGATCACTTAGACCACGACCCGTTGCTGCAATTGAGTCTCAGCCTACTCCAAGAACCGGGTCAGCCTGGCGCCTTGCTGATAGCGCTTGCAGGAGAGGCCAACGCTAAACGCAGATAACCGTACTCGGTACCCCGATCCACACTCAGACAGCATGCAAGACCCGCATCAATCCAACCATCACCCACCGGGGAACCCTCCCCGACGGGCAAGGCGTTCCTCCGTTTTCTCTCGAGGAAAATGCCATGCGCGATATCTACCAAGACGTGACTGACAAGATCGTTACCGCTTTGGATCAAGGCGTTGCCCCCTGGATCAAACCATGGTCCTCAAGTGGCTCAGCTTACATTGGTCATCAACCCTACCCCATCAACGCCATCACGCATCGTCCCTACTCGGGGATCAATTTACCGTTGCTCTGGGCCGAGGCCAGGTTGCAGGGGTTCACTCAAGATCGTTGGCTGACCTTCAACCAAGCCAAAAAAGCCGGTGGGCACATCCGTAAGGGTGAGCAAAGTGCCCTAGCTGTGCTCTACAAGCCGATGGAGCGCGAGGAACAGACGGAGTCAGGCCTCCCCGTACTCGACGAAAATGGTCAGCCCAAGGTCGCTTACTTCGGCATTCTCAGAACACATTTTCTGTTCAACATCGAGCAAACGGAGGGGCTCGAAATGCTCAATGAAACCCTGCTCGAAACGGAACAGACTGATCCCTTCCAGCCCAACAGCGCCGCGGAAAACCTGCTGTTAAGTTCAGGTGCACGCATCGTTCATCGACCTGCCGACGAAGCCTTTTACCATCCGATCAGGGATTTCATCCAACTGCCGACAAAAGCACAATTTCAAGATGAAGGCGGGTACTACGCCACGGCACTTCATGAGCTGACGCACTGGACCGGGCATCAAGCTCGGTTGCAGCGCGAAGGCCTGACGTCAGCCTGTACGTTCGGCTCGCCAGGCTACGCGTTTGAGGAGTTGGTCGCCGAGATGGGCGCTGCTTTTTTATGTGCCTACGCCGGTATACAGGGAGAGCTGCGGCACGAGGGCTACATCGACTCCTGGCTAGGCCTACTCCAGGCTGACAAACGCGCGATCTTTCGCGCCAGTGGTCAGGCCCGAAGCGCCTCGGAGTATGTATTCAACCTGGAGCAGCAACTGAAGCAGGTGGTAATGGATGACTCACGATGCATGAACGATGGAGTTTGATCGTTAACTCACCATTGCAATCGCATCACAGGGCCCAACGCGAGTTGGGCCCTTTTTTCTGCGCCCAGAAAACCCATGTCGCGGGACTCTGATGCAACGGGTCAAGGATGGGCGCACACCCGCAGCCTGTCATTCCGCATCCAGATTCTGCGCCAGAAAATCCACCAGCTCGAGCGGACTCCGGCTGTCGATTACCTTGTAGATCAGATCGCGTTTACTGCGCGGCAACTTCTTGACCACGCTCTTCGCCGAGGCCCGGACGGCTTCGTCAGTTCCATGGATACGTGCCGCGAGCAGCAGCACGAGCGTGGCGTCAGTGAGGTTCATGGCAAGACCCAAAAAATATGCACCGCAGTGTACCGACTCTTGTCTTTTCCGTACCAGCCCCCCAACAAAACGATGTCGAGCAGTATCCATATTCCGATTGCCGCACAAAGGGACACCAGCCAAAAGGACAGGTAAGGGTTAGAAGGGAATGGGGATTCAAGGGTAAGAGCCCTATCCGAAAAGGCTAAAAGGCCACTGACCCAGTCACTTCCCGGAGGTCACGATGCTCAGTCTGTTTCGCCACAAAAGGCAGAAGCCCCTTCCGCCACCGACCGTGAGCGTCGCCGAAGGTTACCTGCCCATCGAGTCGGCCCACAGCTTGTTAGCAGCGGAGCATCGCCGCCAGTTGCTCGATCGCATCTGGCAGTACACCGCCCTCTCCCACGCGCAGTTCATCCAGCTCTATTTAAATCCGATCCATCGCTACGCCGAACAAGTCCAGCAACTCCCGGCCAGTGAGACGCACCACCATGCGTATCTCGGCGGCATGCTCGACCATGGACTGGAACTGGTCGCCTGCAGTCTGAAACTGCGCCAGTCGTATCTGCTGCCCACCGGGGCCGCACCCGAAGACCAAGCCGCCCAGACTGATGCCTGGTCCGCCGGCATCGCTTATGGTGCCCTGCTGCATGACATCGGCAAGATTGCCGTGGACCTGCTGGTCGAACGCCAGGATGGCGGTGTTTGGCATCCTTGGCAGGGTTCCCTGGATCAGCCCTACCGGTTTCGTTACCTCAAAGGTCGTGACTACCACCTGCATGGCGCCGCCGCAGGTCTGCTCTACACCCAGATTCTCGACCGCCCGATCCTAGACTGGCTCAGTGGATTTCCGTCACTGTGGGCCAGCTTGCTGTATGTGCTGGCGGGTCAGTACGAACGTGCCGGTGTACTCGGCGAGTTGGTTATTCAAGCCGACCGCGTCTCCACCGCGCAGAACATCGGTGGCAACCCGAGCAAGGCGCTGCAAGCGCCGATTCATTCACTGCAACATCACTTGATCACAGGGCTACGTCACCTGGTTCAGCACGAGCTGAAACTCAACCAGCCGGGTGCCGCGGGATGGCTAACTCACGACGCTCTGTGGCTGGTCAGCAAGACGGTCACGGACAAGCTGCGAGCCTATCTGCTGTCGCAATCGATTGAGGGGATTCCGTCGTCCAACCTTGCCGTATTCGACGAACTGCAATCGCATGGATTGGTCGAGTCCACTCCGGAAGGCAAAGCCATCTGGACCGCGCTTATCGCGCAGGGCAACTGGCAGCAGAGCTTTACATTTCTGCGCATTCAACCAACGTTGATTTGGGGAAGCGAAGAACGGCCAGAAGCTTTCAGCGGAACAGTGAGCGTTGCAACCAATGACCACCAACCTGACGGTCCGCCATCCCCCTCACCGCCCACGGCAGTCAATACACGATCAACTCGAAGCCAATCGCAACCTGATTCACTAGTCATGGAAGATGACGACTATTTAGGAACGTTGCTGGACATGTTCGAAATAACAGAACCCGAAACCAATCGTTCACCTTTAGAAAGTGCTCACGAAATCTCAGATCCTGCTTCGGATAACTCTGGCCAGGTTTTCCTGAGTTGGGTCAAGGAAGGTATCCAGAGTCACAAGCTGATCATCAACGACAGCAAGGCCAAGGTGCACACGGTGAGTGGCCGCGTATTTCTGGTCACTCCTGGCATTTTTCAGCGCTATGTTCAGGAGTTTCCGGGCATATCAATGGGTGCCTATTACGAAGGTGAAGAATGGCGATGGGTGCAGAAACAGTTCGAGAGGCTGAAGACCCACAAAAAGCGCGACGATGGTTTGAATATCTGGCTCTGTCAGGTCGAAGGCCCCAGGAAGAAGGCAAAACTCAAAGGCTATCTTCTAGAAAACCCAGCACTCTTATTCGAAGCTGGGCCGGTACCTGCCGATAATCCTTTCCTTAAAGTGGAAAAAGCATAAACGTCCGAAGCCTCCCAAAAGAGCTCAACACGCAGAGTCAACGCTGGCACACCCGCCACTGAACGTTACTCTTGCCGCCTCTCAGTGGCCCATAATGTTCAATGATGAACTTGATGCAGTAAGCACCGCACAGCACCATTTTCCAGGTAGTGCGTCAGCGCTACCCAGCGTTTAATACTGTAATCCAGGGTCTTGGACGTAGCCGAGCCCTCGGGTACACGTTCGCGTTGGGCCGGCATCCACTCATGAAGTTTTTCAGCGATGGGCGCTGCTGTTTCCTGGCGTAATCGCCACCTGTCTTCGCCACTCATTTCCTTAGCGTGTCGCTCGACTTCGTACAGCCCGCCAATCGAGCGAAGCGCCTGCTCCGCCCACTGGCTTTTGTTCTCCACGTGCTGGTCGTAGAACTTGCGCCGAGCATGCGCCATACAGCCGATTTCGGTGATGCCCAACTCGAAGCTGGCCTTGTAGCCGGCGAGTCATCACAAATTAGCTTGTCGTTCCATGTGCCCAGGAAGTTACGCGCATGTTCGCCGACACAACTGGGGCTGAAGTCGTAGACCACAGCCTTGAGTGCCGAGAATGGCGTGCTGCTGTAGGCCCAGACCTAAGCGCGGTAGGTTTTCTTCTCTCCTGGAGCCAGCATTTGTACCGGTGTTTCATCAGCGTGGACTACGCGCTGGGCCAGCACTGCTTCGCGCAGCGCATCGACCAGCGACTGAAGCTGCACGCCGGTTTGACCCACCCACTGCGCCAGTGTCGAGCGCGGGATACCGACGCCATCATGCACCAGCACTTTCACACGGTTGGCCCGGCGGTTGGAAAGAGATCGGCGCAGTGCCGCTTCGCCGCACCGAATACCGCGACCACTCTGGCCAATGCGCTCTCCGTGCCGGCACGCCATATTACATTTCCGCCATCTGGGGCTTCCCATTGGAGTGTGGTACCAGCCCTACCCATGCTCAAGGCAATTCGCCAGCATTGGTCTATCCTTGCTTTCTCACGGTATTTCATGGAGAGGTCTCAATGACTGGCGTTCAAGAGTTGGGCGAGGAAGATGTACCTGTTGTTGACGCATTTGAAGGCTGGCTTGGCGAGAGAAACCGCTGGTTGCAAACAGCAGCCAAGAATCTCATTGAAACCAAAAAGCCTCCAACGGATGACCAGGTCGCGGAGCTGGCTCGGCTCTGTATCACCGAATCAAAAAAAGGAGAAGATCCTGGCTTCGGTACAGTGACACCCGGCTCTCTGGCTCTTGCCGCCAACCGCCCAGCCATTCGTATAGACGGCATAACAGATGTCTATGGGCTGAATGCGGTGAAATCAGGAGCAGCACTACCCTTTTGTGCTGGTAACATAACCGTTTTCTATGGCCAGAACGGCTCAGGAAAAAGTGGGTACGCACGACTACTCAAACAAGCTTGTGGCTCAAGATCAAAAGACGAGATTCACCCCAATGTGTTTGTCGAAGAGCCGGAGGCTTGCCGAGCGACTTTCCAAATCTCCGTAGGAGGACAGGTAGGAAAAATCCCGTGGACACTTGCAGATGGTGCGGACTCAAGGCTTCGCCACGCCCAGATTTTTGACTCCAAAACGGCTGCCCACTACATGGGTAAAAATGAGGCCAGCTACGAGCCTAGTCAAATGAGGTTCGTATCATCATTAATTGCCATATCAGACCGTGTTAACCAGCACCTGACAGCTTCGAAAAACGCCTTGGTCAGCACATTACCCCGATTTCCTGTAGACCTAGTAGCCACTGAAGAAAGTAGGTGGCTAGCAGGTCTGAAGCCGACAACCACCACGGCAACCATCGATAAAGCTTGTCAGTACACCCAAGAGCAAGATGCTGAGCGAATTGCTATCGAAGGTGCGCTGGCACAGAAAGACGTTGCAGGAAGACTGGCCTTAATTAACAAAGAAAAACTGGGACTGGTAACCGTAGAGCAGGCCACGAATCAATTCAAGGAAAAGCTCTCCGTCGAGGCGGCGCAGGCCATCGTGGGGGCTCACTCTGATGCAAAATTGAAGCGACAGGCTGCTCAGAAATTCTCTCAACAACTTTTTGCTGAAAGCCCACTTGAAGGGGTTGGTGAGACCACATGGCAGCAGCTGTGGACTCAAGCACGGCTGTTCTCTCAAACTCACGCCTATCCCGGACAACCATTCCCTGTTATCGGAGAAGGAGCCAGGTGTGTACTTTGTCAGCAGGATCTCAACGAGGATGCCAGCGAAAGACTACGGCACTTTGAGCAGTTCGTGACAGAGGGACTAGAGCTCGCCGCCAAGCAAGCAGAAGACAAGCATAAAGGGCTTATCCGTGCCCTACCTCAGTCGCCAAAAGAGCAAGATTGGTTGGCTCACATGGCTCTGCTCAAGCTGGAGCAACAGAAGGCCATTGACCTGCACATAGCCTTGGTTAAAAGGCGCAGCGATCTCGATACCGCAGACCAAATCGGAAGTGTTGCCGCATTCGACTGGTCACTGGTAAATCAAGCACTAGCCGAGCAAAACGAGTTATTGACCAACGAAGAGAAATCGCTGAACGATCTGTTGCAAGACGGCAAGCGGCGGCAGATGGAAGAGCGACTCCTTAGGCTGAAAGCCATGCAGTGGCTGTCGCAAAACAAGCCAATCATCTTGATTGAACGAGACCGGCTGCTGGCAGTTGATCAGTACGGAAAAGCAATTCGGCTGGCAGCGACAAATACTTTGACGACGAAGAACAATGAGCTGGCGAAATCTGAAGTGGAAGCTGGCTATCAGACACGCTTTGCTCAAGAACTCAAACTACTAGGCGGCTCAAGGCTCCCCGTAGCCCCTCAGAGCAAGACGGTCGGTAAGGGAAGAACGACTTTTGGGCTAGCGCTCGTTGGTGCAAAAGGAGCGCGTCCCCCGGAGCAGATTCTTAGTGAAGGTGAAACTCGGATTGTCGCGCTTTCGGCTTTCCTAGCGGACATAACCGGCTCAAACCAGGTAGCCCCATTCATCTTTGACGATCCTATCTCTTCACTTGACCAAGACTTTGAGGAACGGGTTGTCGCACGCCTCGTCGACCTTGCGCAGACCCGCCAAGTAATCATTTTCACTCACAGGTTGTCTCTGGTCACGCTGCTGGACAATGCCGTGAAAAAAATCAAAGAGCACCCGGATCTTCCGGACATAGTACATGAGGTTCAGACCCTTCGGCGCATGGACAAAATCTCCGGAATTCTGACCGGGCAAAGTGCTCGCGACTCAAAGCCCCAAAAAGCTATCAACAAGTTGCTGAATGAATCGTTACAAAAGCTCAAGAGGCATCAAGCAGAGGGCGAAGCGGAAAACTATGATCTTATGGCCAAAAGTGTCTGCAGCGATTTCCGAATAATCGTGGAGCGCACCGTGGAGGTGGTCATGCTAAACAGCGTCGTGCTGCGATTCCGTAGAGAAGTGATGACCAAAGGGCTTCTCAGGCAGGTCAGCAATGTCACCCAAGAAGATTGCGATCTGATCGATGATCTAATGACTAGGTATTCGGTATATGAGCACTCCCAAGCGGATGATCTTCCAGCCGTTCCACCTGAGTTGGCGCAACTTGAAGCTGACATGAGATCCCTTGCGGACTGGATGGAGGGATACTCAAAACGAGTTGCGTGATCCCGCTCACCTAAGTCAGTCATGAGAATAATTTCGTGGCTGACCATCCTGGGCAAATTTTAGGACTTTCAACCTGGGGATCCACTGCTCATCTGCAGCGACGACGATTACGTCTAGGTTATGGAACCCCCTTCACTCTCGAATAAGTATTCCCGCTGATGATGCTTTGGATTTGGTCGACTCTCGCCCCTGTTCTCTTAGCAATCTCTTGCGGGCAATGGCTGGTGGCTAAGTCACGAATGGCCGTGATTTGGAGTATTGAAAGGCGGTCTGAACGGCTGCATATCTGGGCGGCGGCCCAAGTCTCGTCCTGCCACCTGTCGGCGATAGTTATGGGAGGAAGGCTTTTCCCTTGATGGCCAGTGAGCCACGCATCCACGACACCGTCTCGCTCATCCGGTGTAGCAATTACTCCGTCATTGAGTATTGAATGTTCCCTAAGGTATCGGAGACCAGCCTTGCCACCTGGGATCATGTTGAGCCTTCGCTCATCATCCCAGTGTCCCTCGATCAAAAATTTCTCAGTGTTGTAGAGTTTATCCAGGTCGTCCGTGATCGCCATCACCTTATGATGGATGTAAGTAATCCTTCCCGCTTCCCTCTCCTCTCTAAATTTTTGATGAAAATGTAGATTGCTTCCCTTCTCCACTGCTCGAAGATGTTCAGCCCACCGGGTTTGCCATCGTCGCTTGGTTATCCCCACATAGAAGAAACCATCGTCGGGATAGGAATTACCCATTCCAAAAATGTGCTGATAAAGCGCGTACGCTTTGTCAGGCCATCGTTCGGGTGAGAGCAGGTAGTGTGCTGGAATGGTAAAAATAATGCTTGGAGCCTTGACTCCCGGAACGTGTGCTTCGAGTCGAAGTTCTTTGGCTGCACTGATCAGCGCCTCGTCGCTCACTATATCCAGCCGGATCAAAGGTCCTATAGCTATTTCGCCTTCAGCAAGAGGGCGCCCAGAAGCAAAGTCGCGCGCGCCCACGAACCTATGCCCAACCCTCACTGGTTGCTGGGGGACAATGAAAATTGGTCGGCTACCGAGAGCGACTAGGTGCACTACGGGAATAAGTTGGCCGGGAAGAAGCCTAAGTGCTTGTCCTGGGATTCGAGCAACCTTCAGCCAGTGGCGCCCATAATCAGTGTTACACCAGCCCGACAGTAGCTGCTCCACTTCAACTAATCGACGATGCATCGATTTGGGAGCCAAATGCTGCCACCAAAGGCGATTCAATCTTATCGTCACGCTCTGTGGCCTCTGAGTTAAGTTATGGGCGGTTTCCGCCTATGCGTGGTGATTCCTTGCTCTTAGGGGTCAAGCCAGCTTCTGACACCGACGTAAAAAATTAACTTGAGGGTAAAGATGATTCCTGGGCTCGCACGCGGTCAGCTTCCGGCGAACTAACCTAGCACCGTGTCACAACCCCGCCCTGCTGCTTATGTTGATGAACTCCAAAGGATCCATCTCTAGGCACTTTCTTCCTCTGCCTGGAAGACCTCGATGAGCTTCTGATTGTAGTCATCAAGGTAGCTTTGAAGCCCATCCCGGTCGATTAGCCGCACGCCCGCCGTGCTGGCCAACTCTTTCGCTGATTTCGTGTAGTAGGAGTTCGTGACGACCATGGCCTCGTCACACCCGTAGAAGGCTTTAGCAGAGATGGCCTGCTGCACAGCAGCATTGCCTACAGAGCCAGAGTAGTTCTTAGCCTGGATGACCATGTTTTTACCGAAGCGGGTAACAAAAAGGTCGGCGCCCTGATCAGCAGTCTTCTTGGTCTCTTTGACGTCATAGCCGATGGTCTGAAAGATCTCAACCAGAAAGGCTTCGAACTGAAATCCGTCCATGGCATCCACCAGGTACATGGTGATGAATTGGTTCGGATTGAAATGCTCCAGCTGAGACCCCAGTCGCTCGACGAGAATGTCGAAATAAATCTCCTCGCAGAGGCTCAGACCGTTTCGAAAAACCTGTAGTGAAAGAAGTGGTATGCCAGATGTGGAGGCAGCCTGGGGGTTGAATTGGACATTGGGAAAAGCAACATCATTTTCCCAAAGGTAGTAGTAGAACAGGGCCAAGTCAGACCTAAACGTTGTCCCGGCCTCTTCAATCCAAGAGCGCAAGGTGTCGGCCAGGTCAGCTCGAATGTGGCGGGTCAGCTCTCTCGAGAAACCCAGATAGACCGAGTTGAAGGCGGTTGTTTGCAGCAGCTTGTCCATGAGAGATGGAAGCCCTTCAAGCTCGTCAAAGCCTTTGCGAATCAAAACCTCCCTGAAAAGCTCCCTCTCGCTGTACACACCATCCAAGCGTGGGCCTGGCACGCCCGCGTCATCACTACTACTCGCACTCTCGCGGGTCGTGTGAATGAAATTTGTGAAGTATGGATGCTTCAACTCCGCATATTTTCTCAAGACGTTGTTCAGAAGATCGTTGAGCTGGGCTTGCTCTTTCTTCTTACCGAAGAAGTCTTGAATCAAGCCTTTGGATCGGTATTGAAAATCGGGGTAGAACGAAGGATCCAGCGGAGTGAGGTGCCGCAAAGTAAGCTCTGATGACGGCGAAACCTGGGAGCCCATGCACCATGGGCATGCCGTCTCGAAGGTAGTCCTGCTGCATCCATTGCATTGGTAAATCATTGTACCAACCCCTGTCCTAAGTCATCGCGCGGGCTCGCACGTAATCTTGCAGCGAACATAGCTCAGTGCCATCTGCGCGTCCATTGAGACTACCCTGGGCAAGCAATTCGTCCTCATTCAAATCTCTTAACTGCTAATGAAAGCCAGCTATCACGGCCGGAGTAGTCTCAGTACGCCAACGCCCCGAGTGGTTGACAACCAATAGAAAATGCACAAAAATGGCGGTTGACACTACTTAATATTTGCACGCTTTTCGGAGAGCCGAATGCCAGAATTCCAGCATCCAAGCGAGCTTGAGCCTAAGCTCAGCCGAGCCCACCTCGATGTCGTTTTCAATAATCTCTTGGACGCTGCGTATAAGGCACTGGAAGCCACTTCGACAGACGATGACACCAATTGGACACGAGGCGTTTTTCCTTATGGGCGCATCCATGGTCGCTTCATACGTCTTCAACGTGAGGGTAACCTCTCTTGGTTTCGGCTCGTCAACAAAACACTGGATTACACGGTCAGCGTCAATGGAGTTTTGATGCAGTTCGTGACTGATGACCCTGACCTACGCAAGAAAGGATATCGTTTACAGAAGAACCAAGTTGAGCGATATCACGACAGCCTTCTCGGGCCAGCCAACGATGGCAACCTCACTTGGCGGGTATACGTAGATAGTGACCGCAACCCTGATGGGCCGACCCTGACAGTCTCAATCCTGGGTTTCGACACGAACCGGAATGTAATCTGCAAATGGGTTCACAACTACGAGCCTCTGGTCTCGGTTCGCACGACCGCACTGTCGCCAGTCGTTGAGATTGTTGACTCGCTACCAATCCGTCGCGACAAAGACGCCGCACAGACAGAAATGAAAGATACTGACTCGAAAGATGAATAACACGACAGGCCTTCTGCCTTGGGGTGACGAGTTTTCACCCGACAAGCTCCGCCTCGCCAGGTGTGCGGCGGGGCGATCCCTTGCTGAGATTGGTGAGCTACTTGGCGTTACCAGGCAGTACGCGCACAAACTTGAGGTCAACGCGATACCCTCCCCCAATCAACTGGAGCGGCTTTGCGAAGTCCTGCGTGTTGAAGAAAACTTTTTCTTTGCCCCCCGAAAAAGTGGCGTCGAGCTAGAGCAATGCCATTTTCGGAGCGTTCGAACTTCGACCCTAACTCTCAAAAAAACCATCGCCGCCCAAGTGGAAATGTTCGAGTTGTTGGTTGATGAGCTGGACAAAGAGGTCGCATTTCCTATCTTGGACTTCGCTGCCCTTGATGAACCTGTCACCGGTGCAGGCAAGATTGAATTAGTAGCAGAGCGATTTCGCAGGGAACAAGGATTAGGCTTAGGCCCACTCTCGAATGTGACAAAGTTAGCAGAGAAGATTGGCGTTCTGGTGGTCAACCTTGCAGATGCTGATGACCGAGTTGATGCTTTTTCTCTCTTTAACAAGCGCCCTTTAATTGTTCGCAATACATCCAAGGCCAACCCTGGAAGGCAACGGTTTGACCTGGCTCATGAGCTCGGCCATCTAGTCATGCACCAAGGGATCGAGACAGGGTGTCGTGAAACTGAGGAACAAGCCAACCAGTTCGCCAGCGCACTCTTGATGCCACGAGCAAGCTTCGCAGCCGAATTCCCAACTATGAGAGGGAAGTACCTAAACTGGACAGCGCTCAAAGAGCTAAAGCTTCGTTGGAAAGTTAGCTTCAAGGCATTAATCTATCGGGCTCGTGCGTTGGATCTGCTAACTGCCGATCAAGCGAAGAGCGGCTTTACCTACCTCGCGCGTAAAGGGTTTACGAAAAGCGAAGAGTTTGACGAGTTGATTCCGATGGAGTCCCCCCTCCTCGTTCAGCGCGCAATCGACTTACTGGACTATACGACTTGGAATCGTGTGCTTGCTGCTRCCGGCTTGAGCACGGAGATGGTGAAGAATCAGTTCATGTTAAACGTACCTATCGCCCCTTTACGGTTAGTGAACAATGCCCAACGCTAGGCCTCCGCCGCACCTCAGGCATCGTGATGTCCACGCATTCAGGGTGTGCCCGAGCTAGATAGTCCCAAGCAAGCAGCGACATCCGTTATCGCAGCACGAAGACAGCATCTCAGCTTGAACTCAGCGCACTGCAAACGATTCGTGCGGTCCCGTCGAAATTTGCCATATTGAGCACATCGATTGGCGCGCGACCTTTTAATCGCTCATGAGGCTTACAAAGGGCGCCATAAAGCCTCCACGCATCGACATCCGGAAATTGCGCTAACGCCGCAAGCACCAACTTGTGCCGCAGTGGATCAAGCTGCCAATCGGGAATACGCTGACCGCGATTCCCGAGGCTCAGAGACAGTAGGCGCCGAGCCTTGATATCGCGGTTGATCTGATCTCTGGATTTGCCTGCCAATTTGGCGAAGACAAGCAGCGGCAGATTACTCGAAGCTTCATAGGTGGCGAGCATCTCGGCGCGCTGACGTTGTATGTCTGATACTTGGGGTTCGCGCAGCTGTTCAGTCTGCGTTGGAGCTGGTAGGACCGGTGAATACGGAGCCGCGTTAAGGACCGGTTCGTTGCTGACGGATGTTTTGGAGGCTGAGACCGTCGTCGCTGGGAAGCCACTGCCGTACAGAACGGCGTTTGTGTTCGCGTTTTCCAACGAAGGTAACGAAGCTGCACCCTCTAAACGAATGGTAAGCGGAGAACTTGCCGCTTTCAGCTGGCCCTGCCCCCACAGATCCAGACGGTTCGCCCAATCCTGCATCATGGTCCGGCGCTGCTCCACGTATTCCGCGTGATTGTAGGCCGCACTCACCTTGTCCGGGTCGGCATGAGAAAGCTGGGCATCCACCCACACCTTCGGATATCCGATCTCGTTCAGCGCCGTCGAGATCGTTGCCCTCATCCCATGACCGGTGAGTTGATCGGCATACCCCATCCGACGTAACGCGCCATTCAGCGTGTTCTCACTGATACGCTTGCTCAGGTCGCTTCGATGCGCAAACAAGTAGCACTGTGCGGGGACAACCTGGTCCAGCAAGTGACGCACGATCTCCAGCGCCTGAACCGACAGCGGGACAATGTAGGGCGGTACATTTTGAATCTGCTTACCTGGCTTTCGCATGGCTAGCTGGAGCTGTTTCACCACCTCCGCCGGTATGACCCACAACCGCTTTTCCAGATCGAACTGGTCAGGTGTAGCCAACCGCAACTCGCCCGTGCGGACGCCGGTCAGCAGCAACAACCGAAGGCCAAGCCGAGTTTGGTTGGCGCCACCGTAGTTTCGAAGAGCAGCCATCAATGCCGGGAGCTCGTCCATGCGAAGAAATGGATTATGCGTAACCGGAGGTTTGGGGAGTGCAACTACGTCAAGGTCTGACGCTGGGTTGTGCTCCAGCCCCTCGATCTTCACCAGCGCATAGCGGAACAATTGGTTGAACCAAGTCCGGCATTTTTCGGCTGTCGTTAAGGCCTTGCGCTGTTCGATCCTGCTCAGCAAATCCAACAGATCGTGACGATTGATATCGTAGATAGAACGCCCACCCAGTATAGGCAGGACGTCTTTACTGAAGATCCTCAAAATCTGCGAGAGCGTGCTCTGTCGCCCTTCCTTCAGGCTTAGCCTGCGGAACTCCACCCACTGATTGAACACGGCCTCGAAGGTGTGCTCCTTCGCAGCATGAACAGCAAGTCGCTGTTGTTTGCGATGCTCATAGGGGTTGATGCCCTGGGCAACCAAGGCGCGCGCATCGTCACGTCGTGTACGGGCTTCTTTGAGGGAGATTTGTGGGTAACAACCCAAGGACATGCGCTTCTGCTTGCCTGCCCAGTAATAACGGAAGAGCCAGACTCTTCCGCCTCTGGCCGTCACATTGAGCGTGAGACCATCACTGTCACCGAGGGTGTAGTCGTTACCGGTGATTCGGGCATGCCGAACTGTCATTTCTGAGAGTGCCATCGCGAGCTCCTGAACAGAGTCAGGGCCAGATGCTCATCTCACTACACAATCTGCTCCAGCATTAAACCGATTCAGTGCTCGTCAGAATCCTGGACTCAATTCTGGACTTAAACGCACCGGATAGTGCTGGATTTCAGTAGTTCCCGCTGGAACGAAAAAAGGGCCTAAAGGCCCTTATTTCAATCACTTACAGAATTCAGTGGAACTCTGTAGCGCAATATTTGGAGCGGGAAACGAGACTCGAACTCGCGACCCCGACCTTGGCAAGGTCGTGCTCTACCAACTGAGCTATTCCCGCGTCTTGGTGAGGCGCATTCTATAGAATCCAGATGCCCCGTCAACCCCTTGATTCAAAAAAGTTTTATTTCTTTTCCACATCCGTCTTCAGATGCGGCCAGGCGGCCCGCAAGTATTGGACCATGGACCACAAGGTCAGGCCAGCGGACACCATCAGCAAAGCGTAGCCCATCAGGACCCAGAAGCTGAAGTCCGACGGATTGGCCAGCAGGATCACCAGCGCCAGCATTTGCGCGGCGGTTTTCCATTTGCCCAGGTTCGATACCGCCACATGGGCACGGGCGCCGAGTTCGGCCATCCACTCGCGCAGTGCTGAAACGACGATTTCGCGACCGATGATGACGGCGGCCGGCAGTGTGAGCCACAGGTTGCCGTGTTCTTGCACCAGCAGCACCAGCGCAACGGCGACCATCAGCTTGTCCGCAACAGGATCGAGGAAAGCCCCGAACGGTGTGCTTTGTTCCAGACGTCGGGCGAGATACCCGTCCAGCCAGTCGGTCGCGGCGGCAAAGGCAAAAACCGAAGCCGACGCCAGATAGCTCCAGTGGTAAGGCAAGTAAAACAGCAAAATGAAGATCGGGATGAGCAGGACGCGTAGAACGGTAATCAGATTAGGGATATTCATCGACACAACTGGCTACGAGGTGAGTTGGGCATTCTACTCGCTGTGCAGATTTGCATAAATCAACTCTGCGAGCTTTTTACTGATCCCGGGTGCTTTGGCGATCTCTTCGATGCTGGCACGAGACAGCTCCTGCAATCCACCAAAATGTTTCAACAAATCCCGTCGACGTGTCGGTCCGACACCGGCAACCCCCTCAAGCGTCGAGGTGCGGCGAGTCTTTCCGCGCCGTGCACGGTGCCCGGTGATGGCGAAACGGTGAGCTTCGTCGCGGATCTGCTGGATCAAATGCAGCGCGGGGGAATCACCGCGCAAGGTGAATTCGTGGGCCGCGTCGTTGAGGTACAAGGTTTCGAAACCGGCCTTGCGCGTCGCCCCCTTGGCCACGCCCAGCAGAATCAGGTCGGGCACGGCCAGCTCATTGAGCACGTCACGGGCCATCGACAGCTGACCTTTACCGCCGTCGACCAGCAGAATGTCCGGCAACTTGCCCTCCCCGTCCTTCAACTTGCTGAAGCGTCGGGTCAGGGCCTGGTGCATCGCGGCATAGTCGTCGCCTGGCGTGACGCCTTCGATGTTGTAGCGGCGGTAGTCGGACTTGATCGGGCCTTCCGGGCCAAACACCACGCACGACGCCACGGTGGCCTCGCCACTGGAATGACTGATGTCGTAGCACTCAAGACGTTGCGGCGGCTCGTCCAGGCTTAGCACTTCGGCCAGGGCATCGAAACGCGCCGCGACGTGTTGCCGGTTCGCCAGACGTGCGCCCAGTGCTTGCTCGGCATTGGTGACCGCCAATTGCTGCCAGCGCGCTCGGGTGCCCCGTACACGATGACTGATGGTCAGTTCACGACCGCGCAGCTCTTCAATGGCTGCAATCAGGGTCGGAAAGTCTTCGTGAACCACGTTGACGATCAGCTCGCTCGGCAAGTCGCGCTCGGGACTGCTGATGAAGTACTGGCCGAGAAACGCCGCCATGACTTCGGAAACATCTTCTTCAATACCCACCTGCGGGAAGAAGTTCTTGCTCCCCAACACCCGGCCGCCGCGTACGCTGATCAAGTGCACACAGGCGCCACCCGGATTGACGAACGCTGCGATCACATCGACATCGCCCGTCCCGCCTTCCATGCTCTGCTGGTCCTGGACCCGCCGCAGCAATGAAATCTGGTCGCGCAATTCGGCGGCACGTTCGAACTCCAGATTGACCGCCGCTTCCTCCATGGCCGCGGACAACTCGTCCGCCAACGCATTGCTGCGCCCCTCAAGAAACATCACCGAGTGGCGAACGTCTTCGGCATACACCTCAGGCTCCACCAGGCCGACACACGGCGCCTTGCAGCGCTTGATCTGGTATTGCAGACAAGGTCGCGTGCGGTTCTTGTAATAGCTGTCTTCACACTGACGAACAAAAAAAGCCTTTTGCAGCAGGCTCAGGCTTTCGCGTATCGCTCCTGCGCTGGGGTAAGGGCCGAAATATTTGCCCTTGGCCTTTTTCGCTCCGCGATGGATGCTCAAGCGCGGGAACTGGCCATCCGAGAGAAAGACATAAGGGTAGGATTTGTCGTCGCGCAGCAGGATGTTGTACGGCGGGCGCCATTCCTTGATCAGCGTCTGCTCGAGCAGCAAGGCCTCGGTTTCGTTGGCCGTGATGGTGGTTTCGACCTGGGCGATACGGCCTACCAGCGCGGCGGTCTTGGGGGCCAGACCGGTTTTGCGGAAGTAGCTCGCCAAACGCTTCTTGAGATTCTTGGCTTTGCCGACATAAAGCAGACGGGCATCGCTGTCGAACATGCGATAGACACCCGGCCGCCCACTGACCGTCGACAGAAAAGCACTTGGATCGAAAGTTTCAGTCATTTTCAGAGGCTGGCATCAACCATGCCGTGACGAACCGCCAACAGCGTCAACTCGACATCGCTGCTGATCGAAAGCTTTTCGAAAATACGGTAACGGTAGGTATTCAMTGTTTTTGGCGACAGGCACAGTTTGTCGGAGATGATCTGTACCTTCTGACAGCCGACAATCATCAACGCAATCTGGATTTCCCGCTCAGACAAGGCGTCGAACGGCGAATCGTTGGTTGGCTGGAACGACTTGATCGCCAGTTGCTGGGCAATTTGCGGGCTGATATAGCGTTGCCCGGCAAACACCAGGCGAATGGCCTGGACCATTTCCGGCAGTCCGGCGCCCTTGGTCAGGTAGCCTGCGGCACCTGCCTGTAACAAGCGGGTTGGAAACGGATCTTCTTCGCACACGGTGACCGCGACGACTTTGATGTCGGGATGACTGCGCAATAATTTGCGCGTGGCTTCAAGACCGCCGATCCCGGGCATCTTGACGTCCATCAGCACCACATCGGGTTTCAACTCACGCGCTTTGAGCAGGGATTCCTCTCCCGACTCGGCCTGACCGACTACTTGCAGGCCATCGATGTCAGCCAGCATTCGTGTAATGCCTGTACGAACGAGATCATGGTCATCGACTACTAGCACCCTAATCAAGCAGACACCTCGCGATTTGGTCTTATTGGGTTGCCGGACACCTTAGCAAAAAGCGACTGGCAGACCTAGCGGAAAGCAGCATATAAAAAGTGTCAATTCTTCTGGCGAGGCTTGCTGGCAGTGTGTTTCAGCGATGCAGTCCATTGATATCACGCTGCATTCTCAGGAAACACTGGTCCTTGCCGACCACCTTCAGTCCTTTTCTCTCGTAAAGTATTTTTGCCGGATTATTTTCAAATACGGTCAGACGCAATGCCGGGCGCCGTTCCTTGCAGGCCATGGCGTATACCTGATCGATCACCCAGGAGCCGGCGCCCTGCCCCCGGTACGCTTCAAGTAAATGCAATTCGCGGATATACAAGGCGCTGGCGTCACGGCTCAGGCTGACATACCCCATCAGCGTGTCATCACGCACAATCAGCCAGTTTTCGCGTCCCTCCCAAGCAACATCGAAAGCCTCGTCCAGCCACAACAGTTCATGTTGAATGTAGTAGCGCAGCATATTTCGACAAGTCAGGTCACGCGCGAAGTCCAGGTCACGAGACGTTGCCGGGCGCAATTCAAACCCCATTCAAGCCTCCGCGACAGCCACGATTTGCCCCTTCCAGCCGTCAGCATTGCGACGAGCAACCACCATGAGATTCCCCGTCCCCGGTGCCGCCGCAACCAACGAGCCGTCCGCCGCCCAGATTGCACTACGCCCTGCCGACTCCCAGCCACCTGTTGCGCCACCATGGTTGGCCATCAGTACCGCCATCGAGTGGGTGCGAGCATAACCTTGCAACAGTGCGGTATCTGGAGCGTAGCCGCTTTCTGTGATCAACACGCCCGCGGCATAAAGATCAGCGCCCTGCCGTGCCGCGGCGGCTGCATGACTGGCGTGAGAAAAATCGGCGCATACCGCCAACGCGACGGTGTCGGTGCCGATCTTCAATGTCGAACCGCCTGTTCCCGGGGCAAATGCCATCTCCTCCCCTGAGTGCAAATGCTGCTTGCTGTAGATTTCGAGCGAACCATCGGCCCCCAACATCAGGGCACCGATCAACACCGGCGAATCGTCCGACAGACGAATCGGCATCCCGACGACACTGGTCACACCGACCTCCCGCGCGAAATCGCGTAGAGGTTGCAGCACCCTGGCGTCTGGCGCGATGGCCAGCTCCGCTGCCAGACCGCGCTCGTAGCCGGTCAGCGACAGTTCTGGAAACACCAGCAATTGCACGCCCTGCTCCGCGGCAACCTGCATGAAGCGCAGATGCCGGGCAATATTGGCGGCAAGATCACCGGCGACGGAGATCGATTGTGCGGCGGCGATGGTCAGTGTCGTCATGGTTCGTCCTTGTGACGTTGATGGTTTGGGCGCCGGTTACACGCCGCCCGTTGCGTAAAGTGTGTCACAACTCCCGACGTACCCAACCGATAGAAACGCCCCGTGATGCCCGATAGCATTTTCTGATTGAATCCGCGTACCGGCCTCTAGTAAGCTCGGCTCATTCATCGGAGACAGACCATGTTCAACGCCCTCTCACCGCTTCGTACCGCCAGCGCCCCGCGCTCGGTTGCGGCTGCCCGGGCAAATGACGTTTGTGCTTCGGTCAGCTTTTATTTTGGGTATTGGTTTAGCCACTGGCGCGCCTGATACCCACACGGCGCCCACTTTAAACGGGTCGCCACCAGAGAATTCTCAACCCCCGGTCGGCCTCCCGACCGGGGGTTTTGTTTTTTCAGCCCTGAACCTTTTTAGCGTCACACCAGACATCTAGGAGTTTTGAATATGAATTACGCCACTTATTACCGTTACGACACTTTTACCGCCTGGCGATTTACCAGCTTCCGCTCGGGACAGCCTGCCGCCTCCGATCGGTCACCCACAGGTGGCAAGCACACACACGCAGCCAATCCGGCCAATTGTCGAACACCCCACTAGGGCCGAGCGCGCGGGACGAACCCGCCGCCAGCCCAGGAAGCCCGAATATGAACTCGTCCGTCTCTGCTCTGCCGCTGTCCACCTTGAGCCCTGCCAATGAAGCGCTGACCTTGCGTCTGCCCAGCTCATTGCAACTCAAACAGCAACTGCCACTCAGCAATGCCCTGACCCAACAAGTCGCCGCCCACCGCCAGGCCGTCCGCGCGATCCTCAACGGTGAAGACTCCCGTCTGCTGGTAATCGTCGGTCCCTGCTCGATTCACGACCCGCGCTCAGCCCTCGAATACGCCGCCAACCTGGCCCGTCTGTCTGCACGAGTCAGCGACGAGATGCTGTTGGTGATGCGCGCCTACGTCGAAAAACCCCGCACCACGGTCGGCTGGAAAGGCCTGGCCTACGACCCACACCTGGATGGCAGCGATGACATGGCGGGCGGTTTGACCCTGTCCCGCGAATTGATGCGCGAAATGCTCCAACTCGGCCTACCCGTTGCCACCGAGCTGCTGCAACCGATGGCCGCCGGTTACTTTGACGACCTGCTGAGCTGGGTCGCGATCGGCGCCCGTACCACCGAATCGCAGATCCATCGGGAAATGGCCAGCGGCCTGAGCATGCCGGTAGGGTTCAAGAACGGCACCGATGGTGGTGTGGCTGTCGCCAGCGACGCCATGCGCTCGGCCGCTCATCCGCACCGTCATTTCGGTGTCGACAGCCAGGGCCATCCTGCGATTATCCAGACACCGGGCAACCCCGACACTCACCTGGTATTGCGCGGTGGCCATCGCGGGCCGAACTACGACCGCGACAGCATCGCCAATGTGCACAGCGACTTGACCAGGCTCAAGATCCCGGCGCGGATCATGGTCGACTGCAGCCACGCCAACAGCGGTAAAGATCCGTTGCGTCAGCCCGCCGTGTTCAACGACGTGCTTGAACAACGCCTGCAAGGTGATCGCTCGCTGGTCGGCATGATGATTGAGAGTCATCTGTTCGAAGGCTGCCAACCATTGAGCCCTTCGTTGCGGTATGGGGTGTCGGTAACGGACGGCTGCCTTGGCTGGACCGGGACGGAACAATTGTTGTTGCAGGGAGCCGAGCGACTTCGTGCACAACGAAGCACTCAACAGCCAAAGTAAGCTGTGGCGCCGAGATCCGCGATGCAGCGCGATCGGGTCGGTCTACGCGGAAAAATGACCTACCAGAGGTAGGTCATTGAAAGAAATATCTCGGCCATCGTTAAAAAGATGTCCGGATATTCCGACCAAGACCTCACGCTCATTCGAGTTTTCGTACGATTTCTATTCCGTTTTCATCAGGTTACAGCGGTTTTTTCATACATCGCCGAGCAGTGGCTGTGCTTTAGAGTGCCCCCCATGAGCACACACCTGACTACTCCGAAAAAGGAAATGTACATGCTACGGAATGCAACCACTGACTATCCGATCCTGCTGGTCCACGGGCTCTTCGGCTTCGATCGCATCGGCAAACTGGAACTGTTCCATGACGTCAAACAGGCCCTGAGAAGCGCCGGCGCGAGGGTTTTCATCCCGCACCTGTCGGCGACCCACAGCAATGAAACCCGTGGCGAACAGTTGCTGGTGCAGATCGAACGGGTACTGCAAGGAACCGGTGCAAGCAAAGTCAATCTGATCGGTCACAGCCAGGGTGCATTGGCTGCACGATATGCGGGGGCGCTGGCGCCACAGGTGGTCGCTTCGGTGACATCGGTCAGCGGGCCGAACCACGGCTCGGAACTGGCCGATTTCCTGCGCAAGGCGCTGACACCCGGGCGCCTGCCGGAACAGGTCGCCGGGGCGGTGGCCACCCTGTTCGCCGACTTCCTGTCGTTGCTCAGCGGCAACCGGCACCTGCCGCAGAACGCCATCGCCGCACTCAACGCGCTGACCACCGAAGGCGTCGGCGCATTCAACGACAAGTACCCTCAAGGGTTGCCGAAAACCTGGGGCGGCAAGGGTCGCGAACTGGTGAACGGCGTGCGCTACTACTCCTGGAGCGGCACCCTGCAGGGAAACATCCTCGACGAAGGGCTCTATGCGCTCAACCCGCTGCACGGGTTCCTGCGGGCGTTCTCCCACTACTTCACCACCGAAGCCGAGCAGAATGACGGCATGGTCGGCCGGTTCAGCTCCCATCTGGGTAAAGTGATCCGTTCCGACTATCCGCTGGATCATCTGGACAGCCTCAGCCAGACCACCGGTCAGGTCCGTAAGGGCATCGACCCCATTGACCTGTATGTGCAACATGCCGAACGCTTGAGAAATGCCGGCCTTTAGGCAATGCCTCAAGCCGGACGGCATTTTGAGAAGAAATAGCCCACTGAATCCGGTAGGCTCCGCACTTTACTGAACATTGAATGGAGTATTTTCCCATGGCCAAAGCCACTGCCCGCCACATCCTGGTTTCCAGCGAAGCCAAGTGCAACGAACTCAAGGCCCAGATCGAAGCCGGCGCCGATTTCGCCGAAGTCGCCAAAGCCAACTCCACCTGCCCATCGAGCCGCCAGGGCGGTGACCTGGGTTCGTTCGGTCCAGGCCAGATGGTCAAGGAATTCGACACCGTGGTTTTCAGCGCGCCAATCAACGTGGTGCAAGGCCCGGTCAAGACCCAGTTCGGCTACCACCTGCTGGAAGTGACCAGCCGTCAGGACTGATCAACCCTTGGGTTTCCTGCACAACGGCCCGCCTTTTGGTGGGCCGTTGTGTTTTCGTTACGTGATACGGCTGGCGAGGGACGCGCCGCTAGCGTACAAATTGTGCTTATCGATCACCCGGCTCTAAGGCTGACAATGCGACTGGCTTTCCCCACTTTACTGTTCACTGCCGTGGCCCTGCTGTTGGGCGCCGCCGGTGTGAGCGCTGCACCGCAACAGGCGTTGACCGTGTACGGTGAACCGGCGAAGTATCCCGCCGGTTTCAGTCATTTCGATTACACCAACCCGCAAGCGCCCAAGGGCGGCACGATGCGTCGCTCGGCGCTGGAAATCGGTCATTTCGACCACGTCCTGCCGTACATCGACAAAGGGATTGGCGTTACACAAGTCGATGGCTGGATCTACTCGCCCCTGGCCGTGCGTTCACTGGACGAACCCTACACCGTGTACGGCCTGGTGGCGCAGCAGATGGAGCGTTCCGACGATGGACTGTCCCTGCGTTTCTATCTGAACCCGCAGGCCCGTTTCGCCGATGGCAAGCCGATCACCGCCGAAGACGTGCGCTACACCTTCGACCTGTTGATGACCCAGGGCAGCCTGCGCTATCGCACGCAATTCGCCGACGTCAAAGGCGTCGAAGTGGAATCGCCGCGAACCATTCGGTTCGACTTCAAGAGCAACGAAAACCGCACCCTGCCCCTCGACATCGCCACTTTGCCGGTGCTTCCCGAACACTGGTGGAAGACCCGCGACTTCGCCAACGGTGGCGGTTACGAGCCGCCGCTGGGCAGCGGGCCGTACCGCGTGAGCAAGGTCGACTCAGGGCGCAGCATCACCTTCGAGCGTAACGCCGACTGGTGGGCCAGGGATTTACCGGTCAGCCGCGGCCTCTACAACTTCGATCATTTCAGCATCGAGTACTTCGGCGACACCGACGTCGCCCGTCAGGTCCTGCGTGGCGGCGCCTATGACTACAACCGCGAGTTCTCCGCCACCGCCTACTCCATCGGCTACGAGAGTCCGGCCTTGCGCGACGGTCGCCTGCAAAAAGCCCACCTGGCAACGCAGGCACCACAACCGTCCCAAGGCTTTGTGTTCAACCTGCAAAACCCGATGTTCCAGGACCGCCGCGTGCGCCAGGCACTGGCCATGCTCTGGGACTTCGAGTGGAGCAACCGGCAGATGATGCGCGACCTGTACATCCGCCAGCAGAGCTTCTTTTCCAACACCGACCTCGCCGCCCGACAACTGCCCGACGCGGGTGAGCGGGCGATTCTCGAACCGCTGCGCGGGCAGATCCCCGACGAAGTCTTCACTCAGGTCTTCGAAGCACCGAAAACCGATGGCAGCGGCGTGATTCGCGACAAACAGTTGCAAGCCCTGGACCTGCTCGAACAGGCTGGCTGGAAACCCGATGGCGATCAACTGGTCAACGCCGAAGGCCAACCGCTGAGCTTCACCTTCCTGATCAGCCAGAACGGCATGGACCGATTGCTGCTGCCTTACAAGCGCACCCTGAAACAAATCGGCATCGACCTGAACATTCGTCGCATCGACGCCTCCCAGTACGTCAACCGCCTGATGTCCCGGGACTACGACATGATCGTCACCGGCTACCCGGTCACCAACTCGCCCGGTAACGAGCTGTACAACTACTTTGGCTCGGCGGCGGCCAGCGATCCGGGCTCCAACAACTACATGGTGCTGAAGAACCCGGCGGTCGATACGTTGATCAACGGCCTGGTTCGGGCCAACACCCAGGCCGACATGCTGCGCTACGCCCATGCCCTGGACCGTGTCCTGCAATGGAACTTCTATTGGATTCCCAACTATTACCCGCCCGGCAGTTCGACCGTGTGGTGGAACCGCTTCGGCATTCCCTCTGTACAAGCAAGCAATGACGAAGCCATCGAGAGTTGGTGGGAAGTCAGCTCCACACCCCTGACCAACGAACAGATGACCGCCGAACTCATCAAGCGCGGCAAATCCGGAGGGTCGCACTGATGTGGGCTTACGTACTGCGGCGCTTGCTGCTGATCATCCCGACTTTAGTGATCATTCTTCTGGTCAACTTCGCCATCGTCCAGGCCGCGCCCGGAGGCCCGGTGGAACAGGCCATCGCACACCTGCAAGGCATCGGTGGCGCGAGTGTCGGCGGCGGTTCCAGTGAGACCATGCACGGCAGCTCTCGGGCCAGCCGTGGGCTTGATCCGCAGCTGATCAAGGAGATCGAAAAGCAATACGGCTTTGACAAGCCAGCACCGGAACGCTTGTGGCTGATGCTCAAGAGCTATGCCCACCTCGACTTCGGCAAGAGCTTTTTTCGCGGCGCCACGGTCACCGACCTGATCCTGGATAAAATGCCGGTGACCATTTCCCTCGGGCTCTGGGCGACGCTGATCACTTATTTGGTGTCGATTCCGCTGGGCATCCGCAAGGCCGTGCACCACGGCAGTCATTTCGATATCTGGAGCAGTACCGCGATCATCATCGGTTACGCGATGCCGGCGTTCCTGTTCGCGATGTTCCTGATCGTGGTCTTCGCCGGTGGCACCTCGTTGAACTGGTTTCCGGTGCGCGGCCTGGTCTCGGACAACTTCGATTCGCTGTCGACGGTAGGCAAGATCGCCGATTACTTTTGGCACCTGGTGCTGCCAGTAACGGCGTTGGTGGTCGGCGGCTTCGCGACCCTGACCATCCTCACCAAAAATTCCTTCCTCAATGAAATCACCCGCCAGTACGTGGTCACCGCCCGGGCCAAGGGCTTGAGCGAACGCCAGGTGCTTTACGGCCATGTGTTTCGCAACGCCATGCTGCTGGTGGTCTCGGGAATTCCCCAGGCCTTTATCAGCGTTTTCTTCGCCGGCTCGCTGCTGATCGAGGTGATTTTCTCCCTCGATGGCCTGGGTCGCATGAGTTACGAAGCGGCGGTATCGCGGGACTATCCGGTGGTCTTCGGTTCGCTGTTCATCTTCACCTTGTTCGGCCTGCTGATAAAAATCATCGGTGACCTGTGCTACACCCTGGTCGACCCGCGTATCGACTTCGCCGCGAGGAACGCCTGATGTTCAAACTCTCGCCGCTGGGCCGTCGCCGTTTTGAACGCTTCAAGAAGAACCGCCGGGGCTGGTGGTCGTTGTGGTTGTTTATCGGTTTGTTCCTGCTGACCCTGGGCGGCGAACTGATCGCCAATGACCAACCGCTGGTGGTCAGTTATCAGGGCTCGCTGTACTTCCCGGCGTTCAAACGCCACACCGAGCAAGAGTTCGGCGGCCAGCTGCCTTTTCAGGCCGATTTCCGCAGCGATTACGTGCAGAAGCTGATTCACAAGGGCGACGGCTGGATGCTGTTTGCGCCGATCCCGTTCAGCGACGACACGCCCAATTACGATCTCAATCAACCGGCGCCAAGTCCGCCGTCGAAGGTCAACTGGCTGGGCACCGACGATCAGGCCCGGGACGTGCTGGCGCGAGTGATTTTCGGGGCACGGGTGTCGATCCTGTTTGCGCTGATGCTGACGTTTATCAGCGCCTTGATCGGTATCGCCGCCGGTGCATTGCAGGGCTATTACGGCGGCTGGGTCGACTTGCTTGGTCAGCGCTTGCAGGAAGTCTGGTCGGGGCTGCCGGTGCTGTACCTGCTGATCATCCTGTCGGGCTTCGTCGAGCCGAATTTCTGGTGGCTGTTGGGGATCATGGCGCTGTTTTCCTGGCTGGCGCTGGTGGACGTAGTGCGCGCCGAGTTCCTGCGCGGCCGTAACCTGGAATACGTCAAGGCCGCCCGTGCGCTGGGCCTGACCGACCGCAAGGTGATCGTGCGGCACATTCTGCCCAATGCGATGAATGCGACCCTGAGCTATCTGCCGTTCATCCTGACCGGGGCGATTTCCACCCTCACGGCGCTGGATTTCCTCGGTTTCGGCATGCCGGCCGGCAGTGCGTCCCTGGGCGAGTTGATCGGCCAAGGCAAGCAGAACCTGCAAGCGCCGTGGCTGGGGCTGACGGCGTTTTTCACCCTGGCGCTGATTCTTTCTTTGCTGGTGTTCATTGGCGAGGCGTTGCGTGATGCCTTTGACCCTCGTTCTTGAAGCGGACTGGTGATATGACTGACAACCTGATCGAAATCCGTGACCTCAATGTAGCCTTCAGTGGCCAGACCGTGGTGCGCAACCTGTGCCTGGACATCCACCCCGGCGAATGCCTGGCGCTGGTCGGCGAGTCCGGATCCGGCAAGTCGGTGACCGCCCACTCGATCCTGCAACTGCTGCCCGAAAACGGTACGCAAACCACCGGCAGCATTCGCTATCGCGGCCAGGAATTGATCGGCGCCGACGCTAACGTCTTGCGCGAACTGCGCGGTAACCGGATCGCGATCATATTCCAGGAGCCGATGACCTCCCTCAATCCGCTGCACAGCATCGAGAAACAGATCGGCGAAACCCTGCTGCTGCACAAAGGGCTGGGTGGCAAAGCGGCGCAAGCGCGGATTCTCGAATTGCTGCAACTGGTGGGCATCCAGAAGCCCGAAGAACGGCTCAAGGCCTACCCTCATCAACTGTCCGGCGGCCAGCGACAACGGGTGATGATCGCCATGGCCCTGGCCTGCGAACCGGAATTGCTGATCGCCGACGAGCCGACCACCGCGCTGGATGTGACGGTGCAGCGCAAGATCCTGCGGCTGCTCAAATCCCTGCAACAGCAGCTTGGCATGTCGCTGCTGCTGATCAGCCACGACCTCAATCTGGTGCGCAGCATGGCCCAGCGCGTCTGCGTGATGCACGCCGGGGAAATCGTCGAGCAGGCACCTTGCGAAACGCTGTTCACCGAGCCGAAACACCCTTACAGCTGTGTGCTGCTGAACGCCGAGCCGGAAGGTGAAGCCCTGCCCCGGGACGAGCGTGAAAACGTGCTGGAAGTGGAGAATTTGCAAGTGCAGTTCACCCTCGGTGGCGGGCTGTTCCAGCGTAAGACGTACCTGCGCGCAGTGGACGGCATCAGCCTGAACGTTCAGCGCGGCAAGACCCTGGGCATCGTCGGTGAGTCCGGTTCAGGCAAGTCCACGCTCGGTCAGGCGATCCTGCGCTTGCTTGATTCCGAAGGCAGCATTCGCTTTCAGGGGCAGGCGCTGGATGGCCTGACGCAAAAGCAACTGCGGCCATGGCGCAAGAAGATGCAGGTGGTATTCCAGGACCCTTTCGGCAGCCTCAGCCCGCGAATGTCCGTGGCGCAGATCATCAGTGAAGGCCTTGAGGTCCATAGCCAGTCCACCCCTGCCCAATGCGAGGCCCAGGTCATCCGGGTGCTGGAAGAAGTCGGCCTCGATCCGCAAAGCCGTCATCGCTACCCGCACGAATTTTCCGGCGGGCAACGCCAGCGCATCGCCATTGCCCGCGCGCTGGTGCTCAAACCGGCGCTGATCCTGCTCGACGAACCGACCTCGGCGCTCGATCGCACGGTGCAAAAACAAGTGGTCGCCCTGCTCCGCCAGCTTCAGGAGAAATATGGCCTGACCTACCTGTTCATCAGCCACGACCTGGCGGTGGTGCGTGCCCTGGCCCACGACATGATCGTGATCAAGGACGGCAAAGTGGTGGAAAGCGGCGCCAGCCACACGGTGTTCGACTCGCCGCAGCATCCGTACACCAAAGAGCTGTTGGCGGCGGCGCATCCGGGGTTGGCATAATCCCTGCGATCTTTTGATCTTGATTTCCAAAAATGGACACCCCGATGAACACCACCGAAAGCCTCAAGGACTACCAGCGCGTTCGCACCCTGGCGATCCGCTCGCTGTTCGAGATCATCGAGCAATCGAGCGAAGGCACGGTGATTGTCGACCGCGATGCGAACATTGTCTGGATGAACGAGCGCTATGCCCGGCGATTCGGCCTGGAGTCGGCCGCAGGTGCCATCGGCAGGGCCTGTGAAAGCGTGATCCCCGGCAGCCTGTTGCGTGAGGTGGTGCGCACCGGACGGCCGATCCTGCTGGACATGCAAGACACCCCCAAGGAACCGCTGGTGGTGATGCGCCTGCCGATTCACGACGATGCCGGCGCGGTGATCGGCGCCATCGGTTTTGCCCTGTTCGACGAATTGCGCAGCCTGTCGCCAATGCTCAAGCGCTACCTGAGCATGCAGGAAGAACTGGCGTCCACCCGCTCGCTGCTGCGGGCGCGACAGACCAAGTACAACTTCGCGCACTTCATCGGCACCAGCGCCGCCAGCCTCGAAGTCAAACGCCGCGCCCGACGCAGCGCCAGTGCAGAGTCGCCGGTGTTGTTGCTCGGTGAAACCGGCACCGGCAAGGAACTGCTGGCCCAGGCGATCCACGGCGCATCGCCCCGAGCCCACAAAGCTTTCGTCAGCATCAACAGCGCAGCGATTCCCGAGTCGCTGCTGGAAGCCGAGTTCTTCGGCACCGCGCCCGGTGCGTTCACCGGCGCCGATCGCAAGGGTCGCGCCGGCAAGCTGCAGATCGCCCAGGGCGGCACGCTGTTTCTCGACGAAATCGGCGACATGCCGCTGCCGCTGCAAAGCAAGTTGCTGCGGGTGTTGCAGGAAAAGGAATTCGAACCGGTGGGCTCCAACGAAGTGATTCAGAGTGATGTGCGAGTGATCGCCGCCACCTCCACCGACCTGGTGGCGGCGATCAAACGCGGCGAGTTTCGCGCCGACTTGTATTACCGCCTCAACGTGCTGCCAATCCAGGTCCCGCCCCTGCGTGATCGCCTCGACGACCTGCCGGCCCTCAGTGAAGCGATCCTTGAGGAACTGCGCAGCCAGCACGAATTGAATCGCGAAGCCCTGGAATTGTTGGGGCAACACGCCTGGCCAGGGAACATTCGTGAACTGCGCAACGTGCTGGAACGGGCGGCGTTGCTCAGTGATGACTTGATGCTGAACGCGGCGGACATCCGCGCGGCGATTGGCAGTTTTACCCCGGTGGAGCGTGCGGCGCCTCTTCCCCTTGAGCCGATTGCCCATGAAACCTTCAGTGAGGCTCGCGAACGGTTTGATCGGCAGTTGATTGAATCGACCCTCGCGCAATGCGGTGGGAAGGTGATCGAAGCGGCGGCGCGGTTGGGGCTGGGGCGGTCGACGCTGTACAAGAAGATGCTGGCGCTGGGGATTGCAGAGTCTCTGTAAAGAGACATGCGTCTCTATTTGTAGATGGATTTTCAAGATCAAAAGATCGCAGCCTTCGGCAGCTCCTACGGTGAATTCCGCGTTCCCCTGTAGGAGCTGCCGAAGGCTGCGATCTTTTAAGGCGCCAAATCGTCTCCGAATAGAGACAAAAATCCTCCACAACATTCATAAAAAAGTATAAATCTTTTATATTTCAATAACTTAGATATCTGGCACGAAACCCGCTATAGCCCTCCCACCAAGCTTCACCCTACAAAAATAACAATCCTGGAGAGACACACCATGAGTGTGATCATTGCCTTGGCAGCCCTCGCGCTGCTGATGGTGGCTGCTTACCGTGGCTACAGCGTTATCCTCTTTGCCCCGATCGCCGCCCTCGGCGCCGTCCTGTTCACCGACCCTTCCGCCGTTGCCCCTGTCTTCACCGGGGTGTTCATGGAAAAAATGGTCGGTTTCGTCAAACTGTATTTCCCGGTGTTCCTGCTCGGCGCAGTGTTCGGCAAGCTGATCGAGTTGTCGGGTTTCTCCCGCTCCATCGTCGCAGCAGCGATTCGCTTGCTCGGCACTCGCCAGGCGATGCTGGTGATCGTGCTGGTCTGCGCCTTGCTCACCTACGGCGGTGTGTCGCTGTTTGTGGTGGTGTTTGCGGTGTACCCGTTTGCCGCCGAGATGTTCCGCCAGAGCAATATTCCCAAACGCCTGATCCCGGCGACCATCGCCCTCGGCGCGTTCTCGTTCACCATGGACGCCCTGCCTGGCACGCCGCAGATCCAGAACATCATCCCCAGCACCTTCTTCAATACCACCGCCTGGGCGGCGCCGTGGCTGGGGGTGATCGGCACGATTTTCGTGTTCTGCGCCGGCATGCTGTTTCTGCAGCGCCAGCGCAACAAGGCCCAGCGCAGTGGTGAAGGCTATGGTTCAGAGCTGCGTAACGAGCCGGAAACCGCGCCGGACATCAAACTGCCTAATCCCTGGGTCGCGCTGTCCCCGCTATTGATGGTGGGCCTGATGAACCTGCTGTTCACCCGCTGGATTCCTGTGTGGTACGGCAAGACCCACAGCCTTTCGCTGCCGGGCATGGCCGCCCCGGTGACCACCGACATCGCCAAGCTGACGGCGATCTGGGCGGTCCAGGCGGCCTTGCTGGTGGGCATCGTCATGGTGCTGGTGTTCGGCTTTCAGGCGATTCGTGGCAAGTTGGCCGAAGGCAGTAAAAGTGCGGTCAGCGGCGCATTGCTGGCAGCGATGAATACTGCATCGGAATACGGTTTCGGGGCGGTGATCGCCTCGTTGCCGGGCTTCCTGGTGCTGGCCGACTGGCTCAAGAGCATTCCCAACCCGTTGGTCAACGAAGCGATCACCGTGACCTTGCTGGCCGGCATCACCGGCTCGGCGTCGGGTGGCATGAGCATCGCCTTGGCGGCGATGTCCGAGAGTTTCATCAGCGCCGCCCACGCCGCCAATATTCCGCTGGAAGTGCTGCACCGGGTCGCTGCGATGGCCAGTGGCGGCATGGACACCCTGCCGCACAACGGCGCGGTGATTACCTTGCTGGCGGTCACCGGGTTGACCCACCGCGAGGCCTACAAAGACATTTTCTGTATTACGCTGATCAAGACACTCGCTGTTTTTGTGGTGATCGGTACTTTCTACGCCACTGGCATTGTGTGAGGTATTCATGACGACTCTTTCGGGCAAGACCGCACTGGTCACCGGTTCCACCAGCGGCATCGGTCTGGGGATCGCCCTGAGCCTGGCCAAGGCTGGCGCCAACCTGATCCTCAACGGTTTCGGCGATGCGTCCGCGGTGATTGCCGAGGTCGAACAATTCGGTGGCAAGGTCGGCCATCACCCCGCCGACGTCAGCGACCCGGCGCAGATCGCCGACATGATCGAGTACGCCGAGCGTGAGTTCGGCGGCGTGGATATCCTGGTCAACAACGCCGGCATCCAGCACGTGGCGTCGGTGGAAGATTTTCCGGTGGAGCGCTGGGACTCGATCATCGCGATCAACCTGTCATCGGTGTTTCACAGCACCCGCTTGAGCCTGCCGGGCATGCGTACCAAGGGCTGGGGCCGCATCATCAACATCGCTTCGGTGCACGGCCAGGTCGGTTCGGTGGGTAAAGCGGCGTATGTCGCGGCCAAGCATGGCGTGATCGGCCTGACCAAAGTGGTCGGCCTGGAAACCGCCACCACCCACGTTACCTGCAACGCCATTTGCCCAGGCTGGGTGCTGACGCCGCTGGTGCAGAAGCAGATTGATGATCGCGCCGCGACCGGGATCGACCCGCAGCAGGCGCAACACGACTTGCTGGCCGAGAAACAGCCGTCCCTGGAATTCGTAACGCCGCCGCAGCTGGGTGAGTTGGTGCTGTTTTTATGCAGCGAAGCGGGTAGCCAGGTGCGTGGCGCGGCGTGGAATATAGATGGTGGGTGGTTGGCGCAGTAGCCTGCCGCCAGCCCCCTGACAATGATCGTTCCCACGCTCCGCGTGGGAATGCCTCAATGGACGCTCTGCGTCCGCTTTTGGGACGCGGAGCGTCCCGGGCTGCATCCCCACGCGGAGCGTGGGAACGATCTGACTAGAAAAAGAGGCCAAGCCATGTCCGACATCCTCTGGCAACCCGGCACCGAGCGCATCGGCAAGAGCCGCATGGAGGCCTTCCGGCGTTTCGTCAATCAGCGACACACCCTTGGGATCGCCGACTACCCTGCCCTGCACCAATGGAGCATCGACCAGCGGGAAGCCTTCTGGCAGGCGATCGTCGATTTCTTCGACATCCGTTTTCACGATCAGCCAGACGCGGTGCTGATCGAGGGCTCGCAAATGCCCAGCGCCCAATGGTTCCCCGGCGCTACCTTGAACTTCGCCGAACACCTGCTGCGCCGTCGCGACGATGCCGTGGCAGTGGTCGCCATCGGTGAAAACGGCCAACGGGAACAGCTGACCTGGGCCGAACTGGCAAGCCACGTCGCCGGTTTTCAAAATAGCCTGAAAGCCGCCGGTGTCGGCCTCGGCGACCGCGTGGCGGCGTGCATGCCGAACACCTGGCAAACCCTGGTGGCCATGCTCGCCACCACCAGCCTGGGTGCAATCTGGTCCTGTTCTTCACCGGATTTCGGCACCCACGGGGTGATCGATCGCTTCGGCCAGATCGAACCGAAAGTGCTGATCACCTGCGCCGGTTACCGCTACGCCGGTAAAGAGATCGACCAGAGCACCAAGGTCAATGAAATCCTCGGACAGTTGCCGTCATTGCAGCAATTGATTGTTGTGCCTTATGCGCGTCCTCAAGCGCGCATCGAGGATTTCCACTGCCAGGCCAACGTGACGCTGTGGGACGATTTTTACGACCCGGGCGGCGAGCCGCAATTCGTTCCCGTGCCCTTCGCCCATCCGCTGTACATCCTCTATTCCAGCGGCACCACCGGCGTACCGAAGTGCATTGTGCACGGCACCGGCGGCGTGCTGCTGCAACACGTCAAGGAACATGGCCTGCACACCGACCTCGGTGCCGGTGACCGTTTGTTCTACTACACCACCTGCGGCTGGATGATGTGGAATTGGCTGGTCTCGGCGCTGGCCGTCGGCAGCGCCGTGGTGCTGTATGACGGCTCGCCGTTTCATCCAGGGCCGGAGCGCTTGATCGACCTGATCGACGACGAACGCCTCAATGTCTTCGGCACCAGCCCGAAATTCCTCACTGCGCTGGAAAGCAATGGCTTGAAGCCGTGCGAAAGTCATGACCTGAGCAGTCTGAGAACCATCCTGTCCACCGGCTCGGCGCTGTCGCCGCAAAGCTTCGATTACGTCTACGGCGCATTCAAGTCCGACCTGTGCCTGTCTTCGATGTCCGGTGGTACCGATATCGTATCGTGCTTTGTGATTGGCAACCCGGTCCTGCCTGTGCGCCGTGGTGAGATGCAATGCAAGAGCCTGGGCATGGCGGTCGAAGTGTGGAACGACGATGGCAAGCCTGTGATCGGTGAAAAAGGCGAGCTGGTGTGCACCCGACATTTTCCTGCCATGCCCATCGGCTTGTGGAACGACCCGCAACAGGAAAAGCTGCGCGCCTCATATTTCAGCCTGTTCCCCGGTGTCTGGGCCCAGGGCGATTACGCCGAACAACTGCCCCATGGTGGCATGCTCATCCACGGCCGCTCCGACGCAGTGCTCAACCCCGGCGGCGTACGCATCGGCACGGCGGAAATCTACCGTCAGGTGGAGAAAGTCCCGCAGGTGCTGGACAGCGTCGCCATCGGTCAGCAATGGCAGGATGACGTGCGAGTGGTGCTGTTCGTGCGTTTGCGCGACGGCGTCGAGCTGGACGAAGCGCTGCAACAACAGATTCGCCAGGTCATCCGCGCCAACACCACGCCACGGCATGTGCCGGCGAAGATTGTCGCGGTGACGGACATTCCGCGGACCATCAGCGGCAAGGTGGTCGAACTGGCGGTGCGCAACGTGGTGCATGGCCAGAAGGTGAAGAACACCGATGCACTGGCCAACCCCGAAGCCCTGGAGCAATTTCGAAACCGCCCTGAACTGAACGACTGAAATGCGCCACATCGAACTGAACGACTGAAATACGACCCCTGTAGGAGCTGCCGAAGGCTGCGATCTTTTGATGTTTAGCGATTCATCTGACGCCAAAGTCAAAAGATCGCAGCCTTCGGCAGCTCCTACGGGGGTAGACGTCAGTCCATTAGACCCCATTCACCCGGCGGCGTATGGGGACCGGGCGTGGCCTCGGCGTGCATTTTCAGGCGCAAGCGCAGGTTGTTCACCGAGTCGGCATGTTTCAACGCCTCTGCCTCATCGATCGCGCCCTCGGCAAACAACGCGAACAGCGCCCCGTCAAACGTCTGCATCCCCACCTCTGAAGACTTCTCCATAATCCCCTTGAGTTCGCCAAACTCATTGCGCCGGATCAGGTCGCCGATAGTCGGCGTGCCCAGCATCACCTCCACCGCCGCCCGGCGCTGCCCGTCGCGGGTACGCACCAGACGCTGGGACACAAACGCCTTGAGGTTGTTACCCAGGTCGTTGAGCAACTGCCCCCGGCGCTCTTCGGGAAAGAAATTGATCACCCGATCCAGCGCCTGATTGGCGTTGTGCGCATGCAACGTGGAAATCACCAGATGACCGGTATCGGCAAACGCCAGCGCATGTTCCATCGTCTCGCGGTCACGGATTTCGCCGATCAACACCACGTCCGGCGCCTGGCGCAACGTGTTTTTCAGCGCGGCATGGAAACTGCGGGTATCGACGCCGACCTCGCGCTGATTGACGATCGATTTCTTGTGCCGATGGATAAACTCGACCGGGTCTTCAATAGTGATGATATGACCGCTGCTGTGGCGGTTGCGATAATCGATCAACGCCGCCAGCGAGGTCGACTTGCCTGAACCGGTCGAGCCGACGAACAGCATCAACCCTTGTTTGAGCATCACGGTTTCGAGCAGCACCGGTGGCAAGTTAAGGTCTTCGAAGCGTGGAATGTCGAGTTTGATGTTGCGCGCCACGATGGAAACATCGTTGCGCTGCTTGAAGATATTGAGCCGGAAACGCCCGACCCCGGCCAGGGAAAGCGCCAGGTTCATTTCCAGGTCCCGATCGAACTCCTGGCGCTGTTCGGCGTCCATGATGGACGCGGCAATGGCCGCCACTTCTCCCGGCTTGAACGGTTGATCGGTCAGGGCTTTGAGCACACCGTCAAATTTCGCGCTGGGTGGCGCGCCCGTGGACAAGTAAAGATCGGAGCCATTGCGGCTGGCCAGAATCTGCAACAGTGCATCGATTTCCATGGCAAAAAGCACCCGCGAAGCATTCAATGAAAAAAATGACCCCATGCGGGTCATCCAGCGTCTACCGCCTTGCAAGGATAGTAGACGCCGCCACACTGACTCATGCGCAGGACATGTAGATGAACGCACCACCGACCGCCAGCGATGCCCAGGCCTTGATTGCCCGACTGGACTGGACAAACAACCCGCTGGGCGCCGCCGAAAACTGGCCGCAGAGCCTGCGCACCGCGGTGGACATCGTGATCCACTCGCCGATGCCGATGCTATTGCTGTGGGGCCCGCAGCTCACCCAGATCTACAACGACGGCTTCGCCTTCCTCGCCGGCAGCAAACACCCTCACGCTTTCGGACAACCGACGCACCTGATCTGGCCGGAACTCAAAGACTTTACCGACCCGATTTACAGCGCCGTCCTACAGGGTCAGGTGCGGACCTACAGCGAACAGCGCTTCACCTTGCAGCGCGACGGTCGGGATTCCGACTTCTGGCTGGATTTAACCTACAGCCCCATTCGCAATGAAAGCGCCGAGGTTGCCGGGATTCTGGTCACGGCCATCGAAACCAACGAACGCCGCCGCATCGCCCTCGAACTGGAACAACGCTCTGCCGCCAGCCTCAAGGCCCAGCAAGAAACCGAGCAGCGTCTGCAACTGGCACTGGCCGCCACCGATGCCGTCGGCACGTGGGACTGGGACATTGGCGAAGACCGTTTCATCGCCGATGCGCACTTCGCGCAATTGCATGGTATAGATCCGGCCATGGCCAGCCAGTTGCCGATCAGCGAATACCTCCACGGCGTGCACCCGGAAGACCGCGCCATGATCGCCCGCAGCATCAAGCACTGCATCACCCATGGCAGCGAGTACGCCGAGGAATATCGCTTGCTGCAAGCCGACGGCCAGTTGCGCTGGGTGTTTGCCCGGGGTCGTTGCTACAAGGACCACCATGGCCGGCCGATCCGCTTCCTCGGCGCCGCGCTGGACCTGACCGAACGCAAACACATCGAACAGGCCTTGCGCCAAAGCCAGACCGAGCTGCAACTGATCATCAACGCGATGCCGATCCTGATCAGTTATGTGGACCGCGAAGAGCGCTTTCGCCTGAATAACGCCGCCTATCTGGAATGGTATGGCCTGACGCCCCAGGAGCTTTACGGCCGTACCATTCGTGAAGTGCTCGGCGATGAAGCCTATGCCCTGCGCGCCGAACACATCGCCGAAGCGCTGAAAGGCAAGACCTGTTGTTTCAGCATCAGCGCCGATCACCGCGATGGCAGCACCCGCCAGGCCCTGATGAACTACCTGCCACGCCACGGCGCAGACGGCGCGGTGAATGGTTTCTACATCTTCGTGATCGACGAGACCGAGCGCAAACAGACTGAAGAGGCGCTGCGCAACCTCAACGAAACCCTGGAAGAACGCGTGAGCGCTCGCACCCAACAACTGGCCGAAGCCAACCAGCGACTGCAGAACGAGATGTTCGAACGCGAGCGCGCCGAAGACGCCTTGCGCCATGCACAGAAAATGGAAGCGGTCGGCCAGCTCACCGGCGGCATCGCCCATGACTTCAACAACATGCTCACCGGGATCATCGGCAGCCTCGATTTGATGCAGCGCTACATCGCCGATGGGCGCGCGGCCGAGATCGGTCGCTTCACCGAAGCGGCGGTGTCCTCGGCCCATCGCGCCGCCGCCCTGACCCATCGGTTGCTGGCATTCTCAAGGCGTCAGTCACTGGATCGCAGGCCACTGGACGCCAACCAGCTGGTGCATTCCCTGGAAGACTTGCTCAGCCGGACCAAGGGCGATCACATCGAGCTCAAACTGAAGCTGGCCGATGAGGTCTGGCCGGTCAGTACCGATGTCAGCCAACTGGAAAACGCCTTGCTCAACCTCGTGATCAATGCCCGGGATGCGATGCCCGATGGCGGCGAGTTGTTGATCGAAACCGCCAATGTTCACCTCGACGGCAGCGACGTCACTCCGCTGGAGCCAGTCAGGGCCGGGGATTACCTGATGATTGCCGTCAGCGACAACGGTGCCGGCATGACCCCATCAGTACTGGCCAAGGCCTTCGATCCGTTCTTCACCACCAAACCCATCGGCCAGGGCACCGGCCTTGGGTTGTCGATGATCTATGGTTTCGCCCAGCAGTCGGGCGGGCACGTCAGCCTGCACAGCCGGCCTGGCCAGGGCACCAGCGTTCGCCTGTATTTGCCACGGTTGCACGTCGCCCTGCCGGAACACGCTCAGCTGCCGGTCACCGGCGAAGCACCGCCAGCGGTTGCCGGTGAAACCGTGGTGTTGGTGGAAGACGATCCGGCGGTGCGCATGCTGGTGCTCGACCTGCTCAAAGAGTTGGGTTATCACGCCCATGAAGCCGAAGATGCGCAGAGCGCCCTGCCCTTGCTGGAGTCCGACCTGCGGGTCGATCTGCTGGTAACCGATGTCGGGCTGCCGGGCATGAACGGTCGGCAATTGGCGGAAATCGCTCGTCAGCACCGCCCGGAACTCAAAGTACTGTTCATTACCGGTTATGCCGAGAAAGCCGCCGAACGCCAGGGCTTCCTGGAGGAAGGCATGGACATGGTAGCCAAACCCTTTTCCATGGACCTGTTGGCCAACAAGATTCGCACGATGATCGGCCAAGCCGGCTGAGTTAAGGCATAATCGCGCGCCCCACGCTGGCACCAACATAGCCACCACCGTTGCAAGGTACTGCCCATGAAAGCCCAAGCCCGCCATATTCTGGTGAAAACCTCGGAAGAAGCCGAGCAGCTCAAACAACGCATCGCCAAGGGCGAAGCCTTCGATGTGCTGGCCAAGAAATACTCCACCTGCCCGTCCGGTAAACGCGGCGGCGACCTTGGCGAAGTACGGCCCGGGCAGATGGTCGGGGCGATCGATGCGGTGATCTTCAAAAAACCGCTGCGGGTGGTGCATGGGCCGATCAAGAGCAAGTTCGGGTATCACCTGGTGCAGGTGTTTTACCGGGACTGATCGGCTGGCTCGATGTACAGGGTGAGGCTTGCCAAAAAAATCACAGCATCCCCAAAGATTGCATTTCAATCTTTGGGGATCAGTGCCCCCGGAATCTGAATCACCCGACTCGCCAAGCGATGCCCCGCTTCAGCAGCCTCGACCGGGCTCCCACCCTTGAGGCGGCAAGCCAGATACGCCGCGCTGAACGAATCCCCCGCCGCCGTGGTGTCCACTACCCGTTCGACCACCTGCGCCGGCACTTCGAACGACTCGCCGTCACAGCGAATCAGACACGCCTCGGCACCGCGCTTGAGCACCACTTCGGGCGTGCCCATCTGCTCGTAAGCGGCAAACACCGCCGCGTAATCAGAAAAGTGGAACAACGCCTGCTCGTCATCAACCGTCAGCAACGCCAGGTCGACATAAGGCAGCACACGGCGATAAGCCGCCCGCGCGTCCTCGACCGAGGCCCACAGACGTGGTCGATAATTGTTGTCGAACACGATCCGCGCATCCCGCTGTCGGGCTTCGATCAGGGTGTCCAGCAGTTTCTCCCGGCCCTGCTCACCGAGCACCGCCAGGGTGATGCCGCTGAAATACAGCACGTCGTAATCCGGCAGTGCTGCCAGGATCGGCGCGGCCGCCGGGGTGGTAAAGCAATCGCGCACGGCCGCTTCATTGCGCCAGTAGAGAAAACGCCGCTCGCCGGCCGCATCGGTCTGGATGCAATACAGACCGGGCAAGCGACCGGGCAAACGCTGGACCATGCCCAGGCCGATGTGTTCGCTGGCCCAACTCTGGCACATCGCATCGCTGAAACTGTCGTCACCCAGGGCAGTGACGTAATCCACCGTGCCGCCATCGCCCAGTTCACGGGCCAGATAGACCGCGGTGTTCAGGGTATCGCCGCCGAAGCTTTGTTGCAGAGAGCCGTCGGCGCGCTGCTGCAGTTCGATCATGCACTCGCCGATCAGGGCGATGCGCGGAGTGTTGGGGCCCAGGGGGCTGATGTTGTTCATGTTGTGGGGGCTCTTAGAAACAGGTTTCCATGGTTTCGATGACATTCAGTTGCTCATCCACCAGACACCCGATACGCCACTTGTCGAACGTCAAACACGGGTGCGAAGTCCCGAACGAAATGATATCGCCCACCCGCAACTCAACCCCCGGTGCCACCGTCATGAAAGCGTGCTGGTCCATCACCGCCGTCACCTTGCAGGCACTCACATCATCGCCGGTCGCCGGCACCACGCCGGCCTTGTAACGCAGCAACGGCACCGGCAAACCGGCGTCATAGGCCACGTCGCGCTTGCCCAGGGCGATCACCGCAAAACCCGGTTCGGGCAACGACTGCACATGCGCCCAGACTTCCAGCGCCGGGCGCAAACCTTCGTGCAGGTCGCTGCGACGGTCGAGCACGCAGCATTGCGCTTCTTTGTAGATGCCATGGTCGTGGGCCACGTAACTGCCGGGGCGCAGCACGCTGAGGAAGCGCCCGCCGGCATTCTGCGCTTCGAACGACTCGGCGATCAGGTCGTACCAGGCCGACCCCGACGCGGTGATGATCGGCTTGGCAATCGCGAACGCGCCGCTGTCCTGCAGTTGCACCGCCAGACGCACCAGGGAGGCGGCGAACTCGCGGATGCCGCTCACCGCGTGATCGCCGTGAATCACCCCTTCGTAGCCCTCGATGCCGGTCAGCGCCAACGCCGGTTGAGCGTTGATAGCCTTGGCCAGCGCCAGCACTTCGGCTTCGGTGCGGCAACCGCAACGACCGCCGACTACGCCGTACTCGATCATCACGTTCAGGCGCACGCCGCGCGAAGCGAAAAACGCGCCGAGGTCGGCGACGTTATCCGGGTGATCGACCATGCAATAGAACTCGAAGGTCGGGTCTGTCAGCAGGTCGGCGATCAGTGCCATGTTCGGCGTGCCAACCAGTTGATTGGCCATCAGCACCCGGCGCACACCATGGGCGTAGGCCGCGCGGGTTTGCGTGGCACTGGCCAGGGTGATGCCCCAGGCACCGGCGTCCAGTTGGCGACGAAACAGCGCCGGGGTCATGCTGGTTTTACCGTGGGGCGCCAGTTCCGCGCCGCTGTGGCTGACGAAGTCCTGCATCCAGCGAATGTTGTGTTCCAGCGCGTCGCGATGCAGCACCAGGGCCGGCAGGCTGACGTCCCGCACCAGGTTGGCGCCGGTCTGGGCGGCGCCCTTTTCCACGGCGGCGGTATTGATGGCAGTAGACATGGTCGATCTCCTCACACACGCGGCCGCAGGCAGCCGCTGTTATTCGTTGATGCGCCGGGCGAGGCTGTTGGCGCTGTCGATCAGTACCCGGCGATAGTCGTTGTAATTGTTCTTCGCATCGGCCCGTGGGGCGACGATGCACAGGGTTGCGATGGCAATGCCGTTCGGGTCTTTGACCGGGGCGGCGAAGCAATGGGTAAAGGTGTCGGCGACGCTGTCGAAGGAAAAGAATCCGTCGATGGTGGCCTGGCGGATCTCCTGGAGAAATTGCTCCAGCGGCAGGCGTTCGCCGTCGGGCAGGATGAAGTCGTCGGGGTCGATCAAATCGACGATTTGCTGATCGCTCAGGTGCGCCAGCAGCAGGCGCCCGGAAGCGGTCCAGGGGATCGGCGCGTTTTCGCCGATGTCCGAGGAAATGCGGAAATGCCGCTCCCCCTCTTTCATCAATGCCACGGTGTATTTGCGTCCGTTGAGCAGGCACATCTGCGCGGTTTCGCGGGTCTGGCTGACGATTTCCTGCAAGGCCTGATCGGCCTCGCGGGACAGGTCGAAATGGCGCAAATGCGCCTGCCCGAGGAAGTACAGCTGACGACCGAGGTAAACGTGACCGTCCTTGCCCACGGGCTCGAGGATGCGCCGCTCCAATAAGGACGCGACCAGTTCGTAGACCGTGGATTTCGGGCTGCCGATGCCGCTGGCGATTTCGTTCGGGCGCAGGGGCTGGCCGATTTCCTTGAGGAAATCGAGGATGTCGAACGCCCGGTCCAGACCGCGAGCCCGGCGCTTGATGGTGTCTTCGGTCATGTCAGTGTTCCCATTCAAATTCGCTCCCGTAGGAGCTGCCGCAGGCTGCGATCTTTTGATCTTGCCCTTGCAACGCTCCAAAAACGCCAAAAGATCGCAGCCTTCGGCAGCTCCTACAAGGGCCAATCAGCCGCGCCCTCGGTTCAGGCCTTTTTCTTGTACGCGATGCAATCAATCTCGACCTTGCAATCGACCATCATGTTCGCCTGCACGCAGGCCCGGGCCGGGGCGTGTTCGCTTTTGAAGTACTCGGAGAACACCTTGTTGAAACTCCAGAAATCCCGCGGGTCTTCCAGCCACACGCCAGTGCGCACCACGTCTTCGAGCCCGTAACCGGCCTCTTCCAGAATCGCGATCAGGTTTTTCATGGTCTGGTGAGTCTGCTCGACAATCCCGCCCACGATGATTTCACCATCCACCGCCGGCACCTGCCCGGACACGTGCAGCCAGCCATCGGCTTCGACGGCGCGGGCGAAAGGACGGGGCTGGCCGCCACCGGCGGTGCTGCCGGTGCCGTAACGAGTAATGCTCATGGGTGTTTCTCCTGATTAAAAAGTGAAGGCTTAAAAGCGGGTGCTCTTGAGAAATTCCGCCAGTCGCGGCGACTGCGGGCGCTCGAACAGTTCCTTGGGCGGCCCCTGCTCTTCGATCCGCCCCTGATTCATGAACACGATCTTGTCCGAGACCTCGAAGGCGAAGCGCATTTCGTGGGTCACCAGCAGCATAGTCATGCCGTCTTCGGCCAGGCCCTTGATCACGTTCAGCACTTCGCCCACCAGTTCCGGATCGAGGGCCGAGGTGACTTCATCGAACAGCATCAGGCTCGGGTTCATCGCAATCGCCCGGGCAATCGCCACGCGCTGTTGCTGACCGCCGGACAGCTGACCGGGGTAATGATCGCGACGCTCCAGCAGGCCGACCCGCTCCAGCCATTTTTCCGCCAGCGCTACCGCCTCGTCCTTGTGCAACTTTTTCACCTTGAGCAAACCGAGGGTGACGTTCTGTAACGCAGTGAGGTGCGGGAACAGATTGAATTGCTGGAAGGCCATGCCGGTCATGGCGCGATGGCGGGCGATGACTTTTTCCGGGTGGCGAACGCGCTTGCCGTTAACCTCGTCATAGCCGATGGATTCACCGTCGAGCAGAATCTGCCCGCCCTGGAACTCTTCGAGCATGTTCACGCAGCGCAGCAGCGTGGTCTTGCCCGAGCCGCTGGAGCCGATCAGCGTGACCACATTGCCGCGCTGCATGGTCAGGTCGACGCCCTTGAGCACTTCGAGCTGGCCGTATTGTTTGTGCAGGCCGCGGATGTCCAGCAGCGCTGGGTTCTGGGTCGAATCTTGTGCTTGTGTCATGGCAAGGCCACCCGCTTTTCAATGTGCCGGCCGAGTAATTCGATGGCGTAGTTGATGACGAAAAACAGCAATCCGGCGAACAGGTAAAACTCCAGGGTCATGAAGGTCCGGGCGATGATCTGTTGGGTGCTGAGCAACAACTCGGCAACGCCGATCACCGACAACAAGGTCGACGCCTTGACGATCTCGGTGGACGAGTTGACCCAGGTCGGCAAGATCTGCCGCAACGCCTGGGGCAACAACACATAACCCAGCGCCTGGTAAAACGTCAGGCCGATGGCCTTGCTCGCTTCCATCTGGCCACTGGGCAGCGCTTGCAACGCACCGCGCACGATCTCGGCGACATGGGAACCGCAAAACAGCGTCAGGCCCAAAGTGCCAGCCCCGAAAGCGCTGATCTGCCAGCCCAGTGCCGGCGCCATGTAGAAGCAGGCCAGTACCAATACAAACACCGGCGTGCCGCGAATGATGTCGACGTAAAACCGGAACGGCGCGCGCATCCAGAACGTGCCGTAGGTGAGTACCAGGCCGGCGACGATGCCGACCAGCGTGCCCAGCAAAATCGCCAAGCCCGAGCACTGCACACTGGTCAGAAAGCCCTGCCACAGGACATCCCGGGCCACCCATAACTCATGCAACCAGCTGGGGGATTCGTACATGGGGCCTCCTATCGGCGAATCGCCAGACGCTGTTCGAGGTAACGCAGCATCATGGCAATGAGGTAACAGGCCGCAACATAGAGCGCCGTGGTCACCAGCCAGGTTTCAATCACCCGGTAGCTCTCGACATTGATCTTGCGCGCGTAATAGGTCAGCTCCGGCACGGCAATCGCCGCCGCCAGCGAGGTGTCCTTGAACAGCGAAATGAAGTTGTTCGACAGCGCCGGCAGCACATTGCGCAGCATCACCGGCACGGTGATGTACGCCTTGACCTGCCACTCGCCCAAGCCAATCGCCAACCCGGCTTCACGTAGCCCCTTGGGAATGCTCAACAGCCCGCCACGAAACACTTCGGTCAGGTACGCCCCGGCATACAGCGACAGGGTGATGATGAACGACGGGATCTTGTCCAGACGAATGCCCAGGCTCGGCAAGGCGAAGTAGATCAACAGAATCAACACCAGAATCGGCGTATTACGGATCACCGTCACATACACCGACGCCAGCCCCCGCAATGCGCGATGCTTCGACAGCAAAGCAAATGCCATCAGCAGGCCGATCACGCAGCCGATGGCGATCGACACCAGCGCCAGCTCAAGACCCAGGCCGAGCCCCGCCAGCAAGGTGTCGAAGTCGCGCCACACGGCGGCAAAATTCAACTGATAGTTCATGGTCAGCAGTACCTTGAGCGGGGCGATTTATCACCGCCCCGCTCTCACGGGATCATTTGAATTCGACGGGGAAACCGATGGCCGGGGTTGGCAGATCGACACCGAACCATTGTTTGAAGGAGGCTGCGTAAGTCGGGAATTCAACGCCGGTCATGCCTTCATGCAGCACGGTGTTGACGAAGTTCAACCAGTCCTGATCGCCGCGTTTGACCGCACAGGCGTAGGTCTGCGGGCTCCAGGCGTAGGTCGGGCTGCGATAACGGCCAGGGTTCTGCACCATCAGGTATTTCACCGACGACTGATCGGTGGCCGCCGCGTCGGCACGGCCGGAGTTCACCGCCTGATACATCAGATCCACGCTGTCGTACTGATCGACCTTGGCCTTGGGCAGCGCCTGATGCACCAGTTCTTCGGCGTACACGTTCTGCAGTACCGCCACGGTCACACCGTCGGCGGCGGCCCTGAGGTCCTCGATTTCCTTGTACTTGCTGTTGGCCGGCAGCAACAGGCCAACACCTTCGCGGTAGTACGGCAGCGTGAACGCGACCTGTTGGGCGCGGCTGGCGGTCACGGTGATGAACTGGCAACTCATGTCGACCTTGTCGGTCAGCAGATTCGGAATCCGCGCATCGGACGACTGCACCACGAACTCGACCTTGCTCGGGTCGTTGAACAACCCCTTGGCCACCATCCGCGCGATATCGATATCAAAACCCTGCAACTTGCCGTCCGCTCCCTGGAAGTGCCACGGCGCATTGGTACTGCCCGTGCCCACAATCAATTTCCCACGGGCCAGCACGCTGTCGAGCTTGCTGTCTGCCGCTTGAGCGACACCCACGGCAGCGGCCGAAGCCGCGAGAACGAAAACACACGCTTTAAACAAGGAAGGTCGGCGATGCATGGCAAGCACTCCAGGGCTGTGTTTATTCCGCTATACCGGAACTAGGTATGTAACAACGGAATAGACAGCAGAAAGTGTGCCACAGGATGTGGGCGGAATCTCGGAGGATTTGAAAAGTGTTTTGAATCAAATGGATGCGCACAGGCGCGAAGAAGGTGTTACGAAAAGAACAGCTGGCTGAACGCTACCGTTGGCTACAGGCTGTGTGTGGTTGAGCCACATTGCAGTGCATTGCAGGTCAAAAAGAAGCAGAGCACACCTGTAATTTCTGACAGTAGACCCACCCGCTCGCCTCCTTTAACGTCAACAGGCCTTCGATAGTCTTTGAAAAGGAGATTTCAATGAGTTCGATGACCACCCCTCCACTGGATCCGGCCTACCGCAAAGCGCTCAACACCTGGCGCCCGGTGATTCTGTATTTCGGCAACGACCACTGTCCCGCCTGCGAATGGGCCGAGCCGGTTTTCCGTGCCATTGCCGAGAAGTACAAGGATCACGCGTGCATCTATGTGCTGGATACGAGCAAGTCCCCTCGGCATCTGGAAGTCACCGGCACACCGACTGTGCTGATCTACAAGGACGGGAAGCTGCTGAAGAAGCTCAAGGGGATTGGAACCGCGGAAACCCTGGAAGAATATTTCAGAAAGTACATCGGCAAACTCAGGCCCAAACGGGTTGCCCGCAAACCCCGCCACGACTTGCCGTGGCTGCAAAAAACCCTCAGCAACTTATGTACTGTGCATCGGGCTCGGGCGCTGTTGGATGTGCGTTTGACGAGTAATGTTTGAGCCGTCTGACAGAACGCTCATACCAGCAAGACGCAGATCCCTGGAGCGAGGCTTGCCCGCGAAGAATGCACTGCGTTTTTTCAGGTATTACGCGTCATCGTTCTTCGCGGGCAAGCCTCGCTCCAGGTTCCGTGATCAGAATTAGTCCGTCGGTGTGTTTATCGTCCGGAAAAACGCAGCCGCGACAACATCCGCAGGTCGCCCTCGCGGTAATAGTCATCGGTCCAGCTGTCATCCGTCGCCAACGGCCGGACCTGCTTGAGTTGCAGTTTCTTTGCGAAGTAGCGGAACCGGTAATGTTCGTAGAAGCGCAGCAGTTCCAGCCCGTAGCGATCGGCCAGGTCGGTGTTGCCACGGATGATCAGGTAGTTTTCGTCATTGCCGTTGCTGGCCGCGTCACTGAGGTTGTGGCTGCCGCTGATGATGGTTGGTGAATCGCTGGTGAAGTCGACGACGATGGCTTTGGTGTGCACCAGCAGGTTGCCCTTCTGGCCTTTCATGTTTTCCTTGAGCCAGCCTTCCAGGCCGGTGTTGAGCAGCGCGGTGGCGGCGAATTCGGCGGTGCGGTCGGCGTGGAAACCGGTGATGCTGCTGACCGTGTTTTGCAGGCCGTAACGCAAGATGTCGTCGTGGGGCTGGCCGAGCAGCGCGTTGAGTATTTTGTCCGGCAAGGTGAATGCGGTGACAAACAGCAGGTCTTTTTTGGCGGCGTTGATGATCCTGACGAACTCACTCAAGTCGCCCTCGCCCGAGCGCGGTGAAAAACCGGCGAACAGCGGCTGGTCAGGCTGCATCGGATTATGTTCCGTGAGCCAGTCCCGCGTGGCGCCGACGTCCGTCGGTGTGGCCCAGACCTGCTCGAAGGTTTGCAGATAACTGGCGCCGATCCGGGCGTCGTCCAGCACATGCACGACGTTGGCCTGACGGTAAACGCCGTTGGCAGTGAAGTTGGTGCTGCCGCAGAGTACCGCTTCGGGCTGATGCTGCCCCGTCGCATCGAGCCGGCTCAGGACCATGAACTTGTCGTGAAAGATATTGTGGGTGACTCGCCCGCGTTTGTTCGCCGCCGGGATTTTTTCCAGGCTGGCTTCGTTCAGCGCCGTGGTGTCTTCGCCAGGTTGGGCGTGGTACAGGACCCGAACCTTTACGCCACGCTCGAAGGCGGCGTTCACCGCATCGACGATCGCCTGCAGCTGGTATTCGTAGATCGCGATGTCCAGCGCCCAGTGGCCGTCCACGGCACGTTCGATAAACCCGAGCAGACGCGCGAGCAGACCATTTTCCAGCCATTGCCGTGGCGCGTCGGGCCATTCTTCGATGGGCAGTGTCTTGTTGACGCTGAGCAGCGCATCGAGGTCGGCGAATTTGCGCTGGAACGCCTGACTGGCAGCCACCGCCCGGTTGAAAATCACGTTCTGGCCCGTGGGCTGGCCATTGTCGGTGGTAACCGTCACTTCCAGGCTTTCACCCAGCTGTGGCGCATCGGCGGTGCCGTAGGCCAGGTGAACCCGATAATGGATCGTCACACCCGGATTGACCGCGTAATCGGCCCAGCGAAATTTCTGCAAAGGCGCGGAATCGCTGGGGGTGGCGTGAAACTGGGGGAACGTATGATCCTTGCCGGGAAAGGTCAGGCTGTTGAACAGAAACAGCCAGGGTTTGTCGCCTTGCTGTTTTTCGATGGCAAACCCCAGCAGGCCTTTGCGGCGGGGTTCGGCCAAGTCGATGGCCAGCAATACACCGTTGGTGCCGGCGTAGGCCTTGACGCGGAAATCGTCCTGATCGTTGCGGGCTAGAACGCGCATGGGTCACTCCTGTGAAGATCAAAAGATCGCAGCCTTCGGCAGCTCCTTCACCGATTGTGGCACACCCGTCATGCGCGGATGTACCCACTTCATTCGCGGATGTACTCACCCCCTGTAGGAGCTGCCGAAGGCTGCGATCTTTGCGCCCCGCTACAGATCATCGATATGCCGGTAATGCGCTTGCAGTTGATCTGCCAACACTTTAGCTCGCCCAAGGCGAATCGGCCCGCGCTCGATGTCGATCAGCAACCCCGGACAATCCAGCGCCGGCACCGTCGACCATTCCTTCAACCGTCCATCCGTCACTAGCAACAGCCGCTGCTGTTCGGCCGGAAAACGCTTTTGCCGTGCCGCCAGCCAGTGCCCCGCCTCACCCAGCGCCGCCAGCATCGGCGTCCCGCCGCCGGCGCCCAATCCCTGGAGCCAATCGCGTAAGCCCGCAGAGGCTTTCAACCCCTGCACCTGCCACTTCGGCAGGTGACCGCTGGCGGTCAGCAAAGCCAGACGCGCACGCTGGCGATAGGCATCGTCGAACAGTTGCGCCAGCAAGCCCTTGGCATCGCTCAACGCCTGATGGCGCCGGGTCGAGGCCGAGGCATCGACGATCACCAGCCACAGTTCATGCGGGGTGCGGGTACGCAGATGGAACAATAGGTCATCGCGTTGACGCGGTCGGCCGTTGAGCAAAGTGCCGGGCCAGTTGACCGATCCGCTACGGGCGGCGTGACGCTTGCCCTGTTTACCGTGATCCAGCCGGCCTGCGCGGGGTCTGGCATTCGCCCCCGCGTCTGATCGAGGGCGAATGCCTAGGGCTTTTTTGGCCAGCTCGGCACTTCACGTCGAGCACCGACCGGCAGCGCCTGGGCGGGCATTTCGCCCCACTGGCCCTGACCTTCGTTCGGGTTGGTGGTTTGCGCAGGGGATTGCTGTGGCGCTTGGGAGTGTTGCGGCGCAGAGGTCGAATGCTCCCGACGACGATGACGCAAGGCAAATTCGGCGACCGCGTCGATATCCTCTTCGGCAATGGCGTTCGCACCGCGCCAGGCCGCATGTGCCCGCGCCGCGCGCAGCCAGACCAGATCGGCCCGCAAGCCATCGACGCCGGCAGCAAAGCAGCGCTCGGTGATCTGCGCCAGTGCGGCATCGTCGAGCGGGATACTCGCCAGGGCCGCACGCGCCTTCTGGCAACGCTCGCGCAGGGCGTGTTGCTGACTTTCCCACTCGGCGCAGAAGCCTTGGGGATCGCTGTCGAAATCCAGTCGACGACGGATGATCTGGCCGCGCTCGGCGGGTGCGGTATGGCCACTGAGGGCGACGTTCAGGCCAAAGCGGTCGAGCAGTTGCGGACGCAGTTCGCCCTCTTCCGGGTTCATGGTGCCGATCAGCACAAACTTCGCCGAATGCCGATGGGAAATCCCGTCGCGCTCGATCAGGTTGGTGCCGCTGGCGGCCACGTCGAGCAGCAGGTCCACGAGGTAATCGGGCAGCAAGTTCACTTCATCGACGTAGAGCACGCCGCCGTCGGCCTTGGCCAATACACCGGGAGAAAACTGTGCGCGCCCTTCGCTCAAGGCCGCGTCGAGATCGAGGGTTCCGACCAGCCGTTCTTCGGTGGCGCCCAGGGGCAAGGTGACGAATTGACCACTGGCCAGCAGGTCCGCCAGGCCTCGGGCCAGGGTCGACTTGGCCATGCCGCGCGGGCCTTCGATCAGCACACCACCGATTTTCGGGTCGATGGCGGTCAGGTACAGGGCGAGCTTCAAGTCATCGGCGCCGACCACGGCGGAGAGCGGGAAATGGGGGGTGTCGGTCATGTTCAAATCTCAGTCATGGTCGGTGATGATGATCGTTCCCACGCTCTGCGTGGGAATGCAGCCCGGGACGCTCTGCGTCCCAACAGCCGAACGCGGAGCGTCCGTAGAGGCGTTCCCACGCAGAGCGTGGGAACGATCCCGCTAACTGTCTTCTTCTATGTCCAGCAACAAATTCTCCAGCGCCTCACGGTATTCACCCGGCTCCTGCCACATCCCCCGTTGCTGCGCTTCGAGCAGGCGCTCGGTCATGTCGCGCAAGGCGTGGGGATTGTGTTCGCGAACAAACTCCCGGGTCGCTGGATCAAGTAAATAGGCGTCCGCCAGCAACGCATACTGGTGATCGTCGATCAGCTGCGTGGTGGCGTCGAACGCAAACAGGTTATCGACCGTCGCCGCCAGTTCGAACGCGCCTTTATAGCCATGACGCTTGATCCCGTCGATCCATTTCGGATTGGCCGCCCGGGAACGGATCACTCGGTTCAACTCTTCCTTCAATGTGCGGATCTTCGGCAAGTCCGGCTGACTGTGGTCGCCGTGATAACTCGCCGCCGCTGCACCGCTGAGGCTTTCGACGGCCGCCAGCATGCCGCCCTGGAACTGGTAATAGTCGTTGGAATCGAGCAAGTCGTGCTCGCGATTGTCCTGGTTTTGCAGCACGGCCTGCACCTGGCTCAGACGCTGGGCGAACTGCTCGCGTGCGGCGGTGCCTTCATCGGAGCCGCCGTAAGCGTAGCCGCCCCAGTTCAGGTAAACCTCGGCCAGGTCTTCGCGGCTCTGCCACAAACGACCGTCGATGGCGCCCTGCACGCCGGCACCGTAAGCACCCGGTTTGGCCCCGAAGATCCGCCAGCCGGCCTGCCGTCTGGCCGCCTCTTCATCCAGACCGGATTCCAGCAGTGCTTCGCGCTCGGCACGAACCTTGGCTGCCAACGGGTTGAGATCGTCCGGTTCATCCAGCGCGGCGACCGCTTGCACGGCGGCGTCGAACAGCCGGATCAGGTTGGCAAAGGCATCGCGGAAAAATCCGGAGACGCGCAAGGTCACGTCCACCCGCGGCCGGTCCAGCAGGCTCAACGGCAGAATCTCGAAGTCATCGACCCGCTGACTGCCCGTCGCCCACACCGGCCGCACGCCCATCAAGGCCATGGCCTGGGCAATGTCGTCGCCGCCGGTGCGCATGGTCGCGGTGCCCCAGACCGACAGGCCGAGCTGACGCAAATGATCGCCGTGATCCTGCAAGTGCCGCTCAAGAATCAGGTTCGCGGATTGAAAACCGATGCGCCACGCCGTGGTGGTCGGCAGGTTGCGCACGTCCACCGAATAGAAATTGCGCCCGGTGGGCAACACGTCCAGCCGTCCACGGCTGGGCGCACCACTCGGCCCGGCCGGGACGAATCGCCCGCTGAGGGCGTCCAGCAGGCCGCGCATTTCCGCCGGGCCGCAGGCGTCCAGGCGTGGCGCAACCACCTCGCACAAACTGTCGATGATCGCGCTCACGTCGGACCAGCCTGGCTGGTTCAACGGAGCAATTTCAGCGCTCAAGGCCTGCCCGATCAACTGCGCGGCGAACAGTTCCAGACGCTCACGGGTATCCCCCGCCGTGCGCCACAGCTCATCACTGACCGCCTGCAAGGCATCCGGCCGAGGACCGTTCCAGGGCTCGGCCAACACGCAATCCAGTGGGTCGACGCCCAACTCGAACGCCTTGGCCAGCGCCCGCAGCACGCTCGATTGCGCACCACGGCCGTCGCCGCGAGGAATACGCAACAAGGCCAGTAAAGTGTCGATGCGCAAACGCCCGGTCGGCGACTCGCCAAACACATGCAGGCCATCGCGGATCTGCGATTCCTTCAAGTCACACAGGTAAGTGTCCAGGCGCGGCAACCAGATCGCCGCGTCGGCATCGCTGTCGAGCTTCTCGTCCAGTTGCAGTTCGCGGTCAATGTGCGTGTCGCGCACCAGTTGCAGAATGTCGCGTTGCAGTTCCCGGGCGCGGCGTGGATCGAGCAACTGCGCTTCGTAATATTCGTCGGCCAACAACTCCAGGTTGCGCAACGGGCCGTAGGTTTCGGCGCGGGTCAGGGGCGGCATCAGGTGATCGATGATCACCGCTTGCGTACGGCGCTTGGCCTGGGCGCCCTCGCCCGGGTCGTTGACGATGAACGGATAGATGTTCGGCAGCGGTCCGAGCAGCGCGTCAGGCCAGCAGTTTTCAGATAACCCGACGCCCTTGCCCGGCAGCCATTCGAGGTTGCCGTGCTTGCCGACGTGGATCACGCCGTGGGCGCCGTAGGTGTTGCGCAACCAGAAGTAGAACGCCAGATAACCGTGGGGCGGCACCAGGTCCGGGTCGTGATAGACCGCGCTCGGGTCAACCTGATAACCCCGGGCCGGTTGAATGCCGACGAAGGTCAGGCCGAAGCGCAACCCGGCAATCATCATTCGCCCGCCACGGAACATCGGATCGTTTTCAGGCGAGCCCCAACGTTGCAGCACCGCCTCGCGATTGGCTTCGGGCAGCGCGTTGAACATCAAAAAGTAATCGTCCAGCGCCAGGCTTTGCTGACATGGACGTTGATCGAGCGTGTCCAGGTCATTGCTGACGCCACCGAGCAGTTGCTGGATCAGCGCGGTGCCGCTGTCCGGCAACTCGGCCGGTAGTGGATAACCTTCTTGATGCAGTGCACGCAGGATGTTCAGCGCCGCGGCGGGTGTGTCGAGACCGACGCCATTGCCGATGCGTCCATCGCGAGTCGGGTAGTTGGCGAGGATCAGGGCAATGCGTTTTTCACCGTTGGGCACTCGCGCCAGATCGATCCAGCGCCGTGCCAGTTCAGCGACAAAATCCATCCGTTCCGGTTGTGGTCGATAGCAAACCACATCGGACTGACTGCGCTCGCTGCGCCACGCCAGATCCTTGAAGCTGATCGGCCGACTGATGATTCGCCCGTCCAGCTCCGGCAGCGCGATGTGCATCGCCAAGTCACGGGGACCGAGGCCTTGCTCGCTGGCACGCCAACCGGGCTCGTTGTCCTGGGCGCAGATCGCCTGAATCACCGGGATGTTGCGACGAAACGGCCGCAGATGCGGCGCTTCAGGGCTGGACTGGGCGAAACCGGTGGTGTTGAGAATCACCCCCGCCTTGACTTCATCCAGCAAGTCCTCGACCACCATCAGGCAGCCGGATTCTTTCAGACTGGCCACGGCAATCGGCAACGGGTTAAGCCCCGCCGCCTGCAAACGCTGGCAGAAAATATCGATGAAACCGGTGTTCGCCGCCTGCAAGTGCGAGCGGTAAAACAGCACCGCCGCCACCGGTTGACCGGCCTGCCAATCGGCTTGCCAATCCTGAAGGTGCGCGGGGCTTTTTTGCGGGTGGTAGATCGCGGTGCGTGGCAGGGTTTGCGGCTCGGACCATGGATAGTCGCGACCCAGCCAGCGACTGGCGAGGCAGCGAAACAGGTCGAGCGCATTGGCCATGCCGCCCTGACGCAGGAAGTGCCAGAGCCGGTCGCGGTCTTCGGGGATCACGGTGCTCAGATCGCTGAGTTCCGGGTCCGGACGATCGTCGCCCGGCACCAGAATCAACTGCACACCGCGCTGGGACAATTCCACCAGACGCTCGATGCCGTAACGCCAATAGGCGATGCCGCCATGCAGCGAGATCAGAATCACCTTGGCGTGGCGCAGCACTTCGTCGACATAAAGATCGACCGAGGCGTGATTCTGCACCTGCATTGGGTTGGCCAGGCGCAGGCTCGGGTAATCGTCGGGCAGCTGCTGCGCCGCCTCGGCGAGCAACGCCAGACTGGAATCGCCGCTGCACAGGATCACCAGCTCGGCGGGGGTTTGTCCAAGGTCGGCAATGTTGTCATCCGACACGAAACCGCCGGGCTGGGTCCTGAGCAGGTGCATGGGTTAAACGCTGAGCGCAGCGCGCAATTGCGCTTCGAGTTGAACGGCGTCCAGCGCCTGACCGATCAACACCAGACGGGTGGTGCGTGCTTCATCCGCGCCCCACTGACGGTCAAAGTGCTTGTCGAAACGCGTGCCCACGCCCTGAATCAGCAGGCGCATCGGCTTGTTCGGCACCGCCGCGAAACCCTTGACCCGCAGAATGCCGTGCTGCACCACCAGTTGCGTCAGCGCGTCCATCAGCAGACTTTCGTCGGCTTGCGGCAGTTCGATCGAGATCGAGTCGAATGCGTCATGGTCGTGATCATGATCGTCTTCACCTTCATGGTGATGATCGTGATGGCTGTGGCGACTGTCGATATGTTCTTCGGAACCGGCACCGAGGCCGATCAGCACGTCCAGGGGCAAGCGACCGCTGCTGGCTTCGATGACTTTCACCGCTGGCGGCAGCTCTTCGGCGACTTCCAGGCGCACGCGGGCCAGGTCTGCGGCGCTGATCAGGTCAGCCTTGTTGAGGATTACCAGGTCGGCGCTGGCCAGTTGGTCGGCGAACAGTTCGTGCAGCGGCGATTCGTGGTCCAGGTTCGGGTCGAGTTTGCGCTGGGCGTCCACTTGATCCGGGAATGCAGCGAAAGTGCCGGCGGCCACGGCTGGGCTGTCGACCACGGTGATGACAGCGTCAACGGTGCAGGCACTGCGGATTTCCGGCCACTGGAAGGCTTGAACCAAAGGCTTTGGCAGGGCCAGGCCCGAGGTTTCGATGAGGATGTGGTCGAGATCGCCGCGACGCGCGACGAGTTCGCGCATCACCGGGAAGAACTCTTCCTGGACGGTGCAGCACAGGCAGCCGTTGGCCAGTTCATAGACGCGACCGCTGGCCTCTTCTTCAGTGCAGCCGATGGAGCACTGCTTGAGGATCTCGCCGTCGATGCCCAGCTCGCCGAACTCGTTGACGATCACCGCAATGCGACGGCCCTGGGCATTGTCGAGCATGTGCCGCAGCAAGGTGGTTTTGCCCGAACCGAGGAAGCCGGTAACGATGGTGACGGGGAGTTTGGCCAGTGTTTTCATCGGATGCCCTTTGGCAAGGTGGCGGGCATACGGGACGACGACCGGCAACGCGGGGGCGCGTGCCTGAAGAGTTCGCCACCGGATCACCCCGCCCGGTTGAAAGTGAGAATCTGTGTCGAGGCAGGTCTCCTGGCTGACGGTGTGCCGGGCGGGTCAGCCTGGCATTCGCTGCGCCTTCCCGCGAGCCCGTTGCACAGGGTTTGCAGTGGCGTGGCAGCGAACATCACCGTTCACAGTTGCGGGGGCAGCCGCGGCATCGACCGCGTTCCCTTCTTAGCTTCGGCAGACGCCGAAGAACCTCGAAAGCGCAAGGCTACGCATCGTGTGGGGGCGGGTCAATCACTGCGCACGCCACCCGCCCCTACAAAGAACCAATCGGCATTTGGCCTCCAATTGAGAACCCCTGCCAATTGACTCCCCGCCCTCGCCCATGCTCTCCTACACGCCCTGTTACGGGTGCCCTTCACAGGGTGAAACGGGAAACCGGTGAATCATGTGCTTTACTCTAAAGCCATGTCAGTCCGGTGCTGCCCCCGCAACGGTAAGCGAGTGAAGCGTCAGATCCACTGTGCCGGTCATACGGCATGGGAAGGTGATGCTTGCAGGTCCAGGCGCAAGCCCGGCCCCTCGCGAGCCCGGAGACCGGCCCGCAACACAAAGTGACTTTTACGTTCACTGAATAACAAACCCGCGGTGGGCGGGCGCTGTTCGAAATCTCTGCGAGCCCTTGGCGTGCGGAGGTTTTCATGCGCTCTATTCGCCCGCTGACAGACCAGAGGGAAGCGCCATGTCGATCATCAGCAGCACCGGCAGCAACACCGATAAGAGCATCGCCAGCACCACCACGACCCTGACTCAACGCCTGACCGCCGCCGTGTGTGCGTCGATCCTTGGCGCCAGCCTTGTGTATTTCGCCGGTTTCTCGCACATCGAAGCGGTGCACAACGCCGCGCACGATACCCGTCACAGCTCCGCATTTCCGTGCCATTGAGTCCTGCCGAGATGATCAAGCGTATTGCGCAAACCGCAGGTTTCACCGGGCTGCTGGCCGCCCTGCTATTGACCCTGCTGCAAAGCTTCTGGGTCGCCCCGCTGATTTTGCAGGCCGAGACCTACGAAAAATCCGAGCCGGCCGCTGTTGAAGTCCACGAGCACGCCGCGGGCGCAGTCGCTCACACCCACGATGCCCAAGCCTGGGAGCCGGAAGACGGCTGGCAGCGCGTGCTGTCCACTACCGGCGGCAACCTGGTAGTAGCCGTCGGTTTCGCCCTGATGCTCGCCGGTCTTTACACCCTGCGCGCACCGACCAAAACCTCTCAGGGCCTGCTCTGGGGCCTGGCCGGTTATGCGACGTTCGTGCTGGCTCCGACTCTCGGCCTGCCGCCTGAGCTGCCGGGCACTGCCGCGGCTGATCTGGCGCAACGGCAAATCTGGTGGATCGGCACTGCCGCGTCCACGGCCGTCGGCATCGCGTTGATCGTGTTCAGCCGTCACTGGCTGATGAAAGCGCTCGGCGTGGCGATCCTGGCCGTGCCGCATGTGATTGGCGCACCACAACCGGAAGTCCATTCAATGCTGGCGCCGGAAGCTCTGGAAACGCAATTCAAGATCGCTTCGCAGCTGACCAACGTGGCGTTCTGGCTGGCCCTGGGCCTGATCAGCGCCTGGTTGTTCCGCCGCAAAAGCGATGGACATTACAGCGCATGACTGAAAGCGGCACAGTGCCGACCCTGGTGGTCGGCCTGGGCTGCCAGCGCGGCTGCCCCGTCAGCACGCTGCGGGCGCTGCTCGATCAGGCGTTACAGGCCCATCAGATCGAGCTTCGTGAGATCAAGGCCCTGGCCAGCATCGACCTCAAGCGCGATGAACCTGGCCTGATCCAACTGGCCGAACAGCTGGCATTGCCGTTGATGTATTTCAGCAGCGAACAATTGGCCGGTTATGAACCGCAACTCAGCCACCACTCGGACATCGCGTTTGAACGCACCGGTTGCTACGGTGTGGCGGAGAGTGCCGCGTTGGCTCTGGCCGAACAATTGGCCCAGGCACCGGCAAAGTTGCTGATTCCACGACAAAAATACGCCCAGGCCACCCTGGCATTGGCCAGCGCCGCGTAAAATCCCCGATAATCCCCGCCTTCGATCATGAGCATTCTTCATCTGAAGCATGCCCAGGCCCTATTTCTGACAGGAAACGACGATGACCGTCTACTTCATTGGCGCCGGCCCCGGCGACCCGGAACTGATCACCGTCAAAGGCCAGCGGCTGATTCGTAGCTGCCCGGTCATCATCTATGCCGGCTCCCTGGTCCCCGCCGCCGTGCTGGAAGGCCACCGAGCCGAACAGGTGGTCAACAGCGCCGAACTGCACCTGGAACAGATCGTCGAGCTGATCAAGACCGCCCACGCCAGCGGCCAGGACGTGGCCCGGGTGCATTCCGGCGACCCGAGCCTGTACGGCGCGATCGGCGAGCAGATTCGCTACTTGCGTGAACTCGACATCCCTTTCGAAATCATTCCCGGTGTCACCGCCACCGCCGCCTGCGCGGCCCTTTTGGGTGCCGAACTGACCCTGCCGGACGTGTCACAGAGCGTGATTCTGACCCGTTACGCCGACAAGACCGCCATGCCCGCTGGCGAAGAGCTGGGTAGCCTGGCGCAACACGGGGCGACCATGGCGATCCACCTGGGGGTCAATCATCTGGAGAAGATCCTTGCCCAATTGCTGCCGCACTACGGCGCCGACTGCCCGATCGCGGTGATTCACCGGGCGACCTGGCCGGATCAGGATTGGGTGGTGGGGACGCTTGCGGACATTGCGCAGAAGGTACAAGCCAAGGGCTTTCGCCGGACGGCGCTGATTCTGGTGGGTCGGGTGCTGGGCAGCGATCACTTCAGTGAATCGTCGCTGTATCGCGCGGGGCATGCTCACCTCTACAGACCCTGAGATGATCGTTCCCACGCAGAGCGTGGGAACGATCAAAAAAAACGGCACTCACGGGTGCCGTTTTTTCGTTTCTGCAGCGAACACCTTAGTAGTAGGCGTTTTCTTTCTGCGTGTGGTCAGTCACGTCACGTACACCCTTGAGCTCGGGAATGCGCTCGAGCAAGGTGCGCTCGATGCCTTCCTTCAGGGTGACGTCTGCCTGGCCGCAGCCCTGGCAACCGCCGCCAAACTTCAGCACGGCGATGCCGTCTTCGACCACATCGATCAGGCTGACCTGACCGCCGTGGCTGGCCAGCCCCGGGTTGATCTCGGTTTGCAGGTAGTAGTTGATGCGCTCGTTGACCGGGCTGTCGGCGTTGACCATCGGGACTTTGGCGTTTGGCGCCTTGATGGTCAGTTGGCCGCCCATGCGGTCGGTGGCGTAGTCGACTACCGCATCGTCCAGAAACGCTTCGCTGAACGAGTCGATATAAGCGGTGAAGCTTTTGAGCCCCAACGCCGTGTCTTCAGGTTTTTCTTCGCCCGGCTTGCAGTAGGCAATGCAGGTTTCGGCGTACTGGGTGCCAGGCTGGGTGATAAAGACGCGGATGCCGATACCCGGGGTGTTCTGCTTGGAGAGCAGATCGGCCAGGTAATCATGGGCGGCGTCGGTAATGGTAATAGCGGTCATGGAAACTCCTCGCAGGCTTGGACGCAGTTTACGCCAATCGACGCGCCGCACAAAGTCCTAGTATTTTTGTCGGGAAAGCGGTCATCAAAGATTCTCGTAGCGATTCATGTCCAGCACGCCCTCTTCCACCGGGTCGGTGTCGTGGATGTAGCGGCTCAGATCATGGAAATACTGCCAGAACTGCGGATGACTGCGACGAATGCCCCAGCGTTCGACGATTTTTTCGAAACTGGCGGCGTCTTTGGCGTTTTCCATCTCGTCGACAAACGCCGGCACTTGCCCGGCCGCAATGTTGAACATGAAGTTCGGGTAGCTGCTCAGAACACCCGGATAGATCGTCAACGTGTCGAGCCCCGGCTGATAACGCAGCGACTCTCCGAGCAGGAACGCCACGTTGCTGTGGGCCCGGTTACGCAGCAGGCTGTAGACCTCGCGCTTGCCGCTTGGGGTTTCGATGCGCAACATCGTGGCTTCCGGCAACTGATCGATGACTTTCAAACCGGCGGCCGGGCGCGACGTCAGGCGGCTCAGGGCCTGCTCGGCGTTCTGCAACGCCGGATCGATGTTCGGCCGCGAGCAGTAAGCGCCGTCGCAGCGGTTGATCGGATCGGGCCTGGCATTGAGCTCGCCGTAACGGGACAGCAACTGCAAGGCGAAATCGCGTTTCGGGTCGTTTTCGTCCAGCGTCAGCGCCGTCGGCTTGTCGTTGTCGATGTCCTCGTAATCCAGCCACATCTTGAACTTGCCGCTGTTCTGGTACCAATCGTCGAGATAGCCGTCCCGTGAGCTGGCCGGCATCAGGCGCAGAAAGTTCTGCTCGGCGCCGTTGCGGATCAGGTCGAAGTACAGCCGGGTCTGAGCCTGATGGGACACGTTGCCGAACACATCGAAGTTGACCGCCAGTTGGTAATACGTGCGTTCCAGCAACGGGTAATCGAACAGCCACATCGTCTGCGGCACATCGCCGATCAGGCCCTTGGTCACCGAGGCGCTGTCGAAATGCCGAAAGATACTCAGCAGTGCGTTGTCATTGCCAGCCCACAGGGTCGACCAGCTCGGCGCCGGCAAGTCGGCATAGCTGTCCCGGCGCAGGGCCTCATATTCGTTGCGTTTGTTGCGGTAGTCGTGCCACAGGCTCAGGACACTGCCGACGTCATCGTTCTGCCCCGGCATCGCCAGCAACGGCGTAGCCTGGCCGCGATATTTCGGGTCGGTGATATAAAGGTCATGTTCCGGGGCCTGGAACAGTGCCCAGAAGTTGTCGCGAATCACGTCGGTGGCGATCTGGCCCCGGCAGACCGGGCCGCGAATAAAGGTGCGCACGAAGTATTCGGCGTTATCGAGCATGAACTGGTAACGCGCCTGGGCCGGGATCGCTTCGAACGTGGCAAACGGATTGGCCCGCCGCTCCGGCCCGTAGCCCGGCAACGCGTAGACCTGCCAGTTGCCGTTGTAAAACAGGCTCTTGATCCGCGCCATCTTCGCCGCGCTCAGCGGGTAGGTGATGTGGGTCTTGTGCACGATCACGCCTTGCACCGGCCACAGACGGTAATAGACCTGAGTGCCCGGATCGTCATTCGGACGACGGGTGTTGATCAGGTCGATGGGCTGCCCCGTCGGCGTGCGCGAACGTACCCACTGAAAGAAATGCCCCAGCTCGCCGTCCTTGAAATAGATATGGGCCAAGAACCAGTGCTCGAACAGCCAGCGCCCGACCAGGCTCTCCCGGGCGCCCGGCGCATTCAGCAGGTTTTCCCACTGCACCACTTCCAAGGCTTCCCTGGCGCTGGGCACCAGGCCCTGCTGATCGATCGGCGCGCCGGAGGCCAGCCAGCGCTGCAGCGTCTGGTACTGCTGATCGGTCAAGCCGGTGACCGCCAGCGGCATGCCCTCTTTCGGATGAGAGTTGGCGTAATCGCTGAACTCCGCTGGCATGGCGCACTGGTTTTCCCGGTTCAGGCCCAGGACGATGTCTTCCGGTAGCTTGGCGTTGGGTTGCAACGGGGTTTTGTGCCCCAGCTCAAGCATCCGCGCCATCAGTGCCGCCTGGCTGCCTTGGGCGTCGAGCACTGAATAGAAGCCCTTTTGCTGCCAGGCACGCTTGCCGAAGGCGTCATAAAACAACCGGGTCGGCGCGGCTGCCTTGCTACGTTCGCCGTCATAGACTGGCGCCTTCGTCGCACCTCGGGACGCCCCTTCACCACTGCCCAGGTTGAGCTGACAGGCGGAGTCGTAGCAGGCATGGCAGGCCACGCACTTTTCGGTGAAGATCGGTTGAATGTCGCGAACGTAGGAAATGTCCGGACCTTGCGCAGCGGCGCCCCCGCTTAAAAGCAGCATCAATAGGCTGGTGACGACGCGATACGACATATCCCTGGTCCTGATCATGAGAAAACGCCGCGATTCTACCGGTCTGGCTTGCGCACCAACATGAACGATATTCATGCAAAACCGGCACATGCTCCAAAAGCACACAGGTTTGTTATTATCCCGGCCCTTCGTCATGGCCTTACCGAGTAGTCCAAATGTCCGATCGCAGCGTTCGCCTTCAAGCTCTCAAGCACGCCCTCAAAGAGCGCATCCTGATTCTCGACGGCGGCATGGGGACAATGATCCAGAGCTACAAGCTCGAGGAACAGGATTACCGTGGCAAACGCTTCGCCGACTGGCCGAGCGATGTCAAAGGCAATAACGACCTGTTGGTGCTGACCCGCCCGGATGTGATTGGCTCTATTGAAAAAGCCTACCTGGATGCCGGCGCCGACATTCTGGAAACCAACACCTTCAACGCCACCCAAGTGTCCCAGGCCGACTACGGCATGCAAGGCCTGGCGTACGAACTCAACGTAGAAGGCGCACGCCTGGCGCGCAAGGTGGCGGACGCCAAGACTCTGGAAACCCCGGACCGACCACGCTTCGTCGCCGGTGTGCTCGGTCCTACAAGTCGTACCTGCTCGCTGTCGCCTGACGTGAACAACCCCGGCTACCGCAACGTGACCTTCGATGAACTGGTGGAGAACTACACCGAGGCTACCAAAGGCCTGATCGAAGGCGGCGCCGACCTGATCCTGATCGAAACCATTTTCGACACCCTCAACGCCAAAGCGGCGATCTTCGCCGTGCAAGGGGTTTACGAAGAGCTGGGCGTCGAGCTGCCGATCATGATTTCCGGCACCATCACCGATGCCTCTGGTCGCACCCTCTCCGGCCAGACCACCGAAGCGTTCTGGAACTCCGTGGCCCACGCCAAGCCGATTTCCGTCGGCCTGAACTGCGCCCTCGGCGCCCGTGAACTGCGCCCGTACCTGGAAGAGCTGTCGAACAAAGCCAGCACCCACGTGTCGGCGCACCCGAACGCCGGCCTGCCGAACGAATTCGGCGAGTACGACGAACTGCCGGCCCAAACCGCCAAGGTCATCGAAGAGTTCGCCCAAAGTGGCTTCCTCAACATCGTTGGCGGCTGCTGCGGCACCACACCGGGCCACATCGAAGCCATCGCCAAAGCGGTAGCCGGTTACGCCCCGCGCGAAATTCCGGACATCCCCAAGGCCTGCCGCCTGTCGGGCCTGGAACCGTTCACCATCGATCGCAGTTCGCTGTTCGTCAACGTCGGCGAGCGGACCAACATTACCGGTTCCGCCAAATTCGCCCGCCTGATCCGTGAAGACAACTACACCGAAGCCCTGGAAGTCGCCCTGCAGCAGGTCGAAGCCGGCGCCCAGGTGATCGACATCAACATGGACGAAGGGATGCTCGACTCGAAGAAGGCCATGGTGACCTTCCTCAATCTGATTGCCGGCGAACCGGACATCTCCCGCGTCCCGATCATGATCGACTCCTCCAAGTGGGAAGTGATCGAAGCCGGCCTCAAGTGCATCCAGGGCAAGGGCATCGTCAACTCCATCAGCATGAAGGAAGGTGTCGAGCAGTTCATTCATCACGCCAAACTGTGCAAGCGCTATGGCGCCGCGGTGGTGGTGATGGCCTTCGATGAAGCCGGCCAGGCCGACACCGAAGCGCGCAAGAAAGAAATCTGCAAACGCTCCTACGACATTCTGGTCAACGAAGTCGGCTTCCCGCCGGAAGACATCATCTTCGACCCGAACATCTTCGCCGTGGCCACCGGTATCGAAGAACACAACAACTACGCTGTGGACTTCATCAACGCCTGTGCCTACATCCGCGACGAACTGCCGTACGCCCTGAGCTCCGGCGGTGTGTCCAACGTGTCGTTCTCGTTCCGTGGCAACAACCCGGTGCGCGAGGCGATTCACTCGGTGTTCCTGCTGTATGCAATCCGCAACGGCCTGACCATGGGTATCGTCAACGCCGGCCAACTGGAGATCTACGACCAGATCCCGGTGGAGCTGCGCGACGCCGTTGAAGACGTGATCCTCAACCGTACTCCGGAAGGCACCGACGCCCTCCTCGCCATCGCCGACAAGTACAAGGGCGACGGCAGCGTCAAGGAAGCCGAGACCGAAGAATGGCGCAACTGGGACGTCAACAAGCGTCTGGAGCATGCGCTGGTCAAGGGCATCACCACCCACATCGTCGAAGACACCGAAGAGTCGCGCCTGTCGTTCGCGCGCCCGATCGAAGTCATCGAAGGCCCGTTGATGGCCGGCATGAACATCGTCGGTGACCTGTTCGGCGCCGGCAAAATGTTCCTGCCGCAAGTGGTGAAGTCCGCCCGCGTGATGAAGCAGGCCGTGGCTCACTTGATTCCGTTCATCGAACTGGAAAAAGGCGACAAGCCGGAAGCCAAGGGCAAGATCCTCATGGCCACGGTCAAGGGCGACGTGCACGACATCGGCAAGAACATTGTCGGCGTGGTGCTGGGCTGTAACGGCTACGACATCGTCGACCTCGGCGTGATGGTGCCGGCGGAGAAGATCCTGCAGGTCGCCAAAGACGAGAAGTGCGACATCATCGGCCTGTCCGGCCTGATCACGCCTTCGCTGGACGAAATGGTTCACGTGGCCCGCGAGATGCAGCGTCAGGACTTCTATCTGCCGCTGATGATCGGTGGCGCGACCACCTCCAAAGCGCACACGGCGGTGAAGATCGAGCCCAAGTACAGCAACGACGCGGTGATCTACGTCACCGACGCCTCCCGCGCCGTGGGCGTGGCGACGCAGTTGTTGTCCAAGGAACTGAAAGCCGGTTTCGTCGAGAAGACCCGCCTGGAATACATCGACGTTCGCGAGCGCACCGCCAACCGCAGCGCCCGCACCGAGCGCCTGAGCTACCCGGCGGCCATCGCCAAGAAACCGCAGTTCGACTGGGCCAACTATGAGCCGGTCAAACCGACGTTCACCGGCGCCAAGGTGCTGGACAACATCGACCTGAAGGTTTTGGCCGAATACATCGACTGGACACCGTTCTTCATCTCCTGGGACCTGGCCGGCAAGTTCCCGCGCATCCTGCAGGATGAAGTGGTCGGTGAAGCCGCCACCGCGCTGTACGCCGATGCCCAGGAAATGCTTGCCAAGTTGATCGACGAGAAGCTGATCAGCGCCCGTGCGGTGTTCGGTTTCTGGCCAGCCAACCAGGTGCGCGACGACGACATCGAAGTCTACGGCGATGACCGCAAGCCATTGGCCAAGCTGCATCACTTGCGCCAGCAGATCATCAAGACCGACGGTAAGCCGAACTTCTCCCTGGCCGACTTCGTCGCGCCGAAGGACAGCGGCGTGACCGACTACGTGGGTGGTTTCATCACCACCGCCGGGATCGGCGCCGAAGAAGTGGCCAAGGCCTATCAAGAGGCTGGCGACGATTACAACTCGATCATGGTCAAGGCCCTGGCCGACCGTTTGGCCGAGGCGTGCGCCGAGTGGTTGCACCAACAAGTGCGTAAAGACTATTGGGGCTACGCCAAGGACGAGACGCTGGACAACGAGGCACTGATCAAAGAGCAATACACCGGCATCCGCCCTGCTCCGGGCTACCCGGCGTGCCCGGATCACACCGAGAAAGCCACGCTGTTCAAGCTGCTGGACCCGGAAGCGGAAGAGCTCAAGGCCGGCCGCAGCGGCGTGTTCCTCACCGAGCACTACGCGATGTTCCCGGCGGCGGCGGTCAGCGGCTGGTACTTCGCTCACCCGCAGGCGCAGTATTTCGCCGTGGGCAAGATCGACAAGGATCAGGTGCAGAGCTACACCTCGCGCAAAGGCCAGGAGTTGAGCGTGACCGAGCGCTGGCTGGCGCCTAACCTGGGTTACGACAACTAACCCCCTTCCCCTGTGGGAGCCGTTGTGGCGAGGGAGCTTGCTCCCATGCTTGCCTCATACACATTCGTGACGGGGGATTTATGGACGATCCAGTCGACAACAATAACCACGACAAACCACCGACCTTCTGGCAGATGCTGCACAGCGTCATGGCGGCGGCGTTCGGGGTGCAAAGCGGGAAAAACCGGGCCCGGGATTTCACCCACGGCAAGCCCAGTCATTTTGTGATTCTGGGGATTCTGTTCACGGTGGTGTTCGCCCTGACGCTGTTCGGCATCGTCAAACTGGTGTTGCACCTGGCCGGGATCTGAGCCGACTCAATGCATCAGGGTTTGCAAGCTGAACGGGTAGCGGTACGACGTCGGCCGCCCCTTGGCCGAGAGCTTTTTAAAATCCACGTTGTAATCCTGAGTGGCACCCATGGCCAGCAGCCGCCGGGCTTGCGCGTGGTCGATCAGTTGCAATGACGGAATCTGCCGGTCGCGCCCGCCGTACTGGCTGACATCCACCCCCTGGTCGTAGTCATGCAACTGCACAAGCGCCCAACCGCCCAGAGTGAAGTGCCCGCCCAACAACACGCTTAGCCGCCCCTCCAACAGCGCCTGCAACGCGGCCGGTGAATTGTTGATGGCGCTGAACAGCACACCCTTGCCCGGCTGACCTCCCGTTTCGGCGTACGCCTGCATGGCGCCGAAAGCCATTTCATCGTTAGCCGACCAGACCAGCGATGTTTGCGGGTAACGCTTGAACAATAACCTGGCCTGTTCATGGGCGCGCTCGCGGGTCCAGCCGCCATACACCAACTGGCGCAACCGCACTTCGGGGTGTTCGGCCAATGCCCGCATCATGCCCTGCTCACGCTGTTGCGCAGCCGGCGTGATTTTCAGGCCGGAAAAGGCCACCAGTTCGATGACCTCACCGGGTGCGACCGGGCCATGCAGGCGAATCAGTTCCTTGAGCATCAGGTAGCCGCCCTCCTCATTGTTGGGCACCAGGCTACCCAGCCAGTCGGGATACTTGTCCGGCTGGGCGCCGAGCAGGCGCATCTGGTCGGCGGTCAGGCCGTTGTTGACCAAAAACAGCTTCACGCCGCTGCCTTGAGCCAGGCGCAGGATTTCGGGGGCGACATACAGTTCGTTGGAGAACACCAGGTAGTCCGGCCGACTCGGCCCTTGCAACGCTTCGCGGGCCTGTTTGAGTGTGGTCTCGGCGTTTCGCTCGGCATATTGGATATGCAAATCCATGCCCAGGTCCTTGGCCGCGGCCTGCATGAACTGCGAGTAACTGACCCAGAATGTCTCTTGGCTGGTCCCAGGATTGAGGAACAATACGGACGCCGCCTGGGCACACGGTCCCAGGACCGCGCCAAGCGCCAGCACTACACCACAGAAGAACTTCAACATTGATCGTCCGAGCCCCCGAAAATCCGCGGCGCATTATAGCCAGCGAAGGCCCTTGAAACGGCGCTTATTCCGGCTTTTAGTCCGACAATTGTCGGCGCCGGGCTCGGACGGGGTCGTTTATTGATGGCTGACCCAGAACACCGCCGTACCCACGACCAGGATGATCAGGAACAAAATCGCCCAGGCATCGACCGTGCTATCGCTTTTCCTTGCTTTGGTTGGGTTGCTCATTGCATCGCCTCTTGTCGGTTTTATCGGTGATTGCATAAAGACTCGAGCACAGTTAAGACGATGATTGCCCGCACCACAAATGAGGGTTTTTCCACTACGAATTTCATTAGTCGTTTTGGTTCTTTGCATATACTCAAACATCACTTTTGCGCATAACTGCAAACTGGTATCTTGCGTCGGCTCCGTTGGGAGTGCGCGGCCGTGCGCGCAGAATTGCCGAGGCAGAACCGGATGAAAGCTTGCGAAAACGCAGCTGTATCCGACCGGCCCAAGCCTGAGAACAGGACTTATATGTACGTATACGACGAGTACGATCAGCGGATCATCGAGGACCGCGTCAAGCAGTTCCGTGATCAGACCCGACGCTATCTGGCAGGCGAGCTGAGCGAAGAAGAATTCCGCCCCCTGCGCCTGCAAAATGGCCTTTATATCCAGCGCTTTGCCCCGATGCTGCGGGTGGCGGTGCCTTATGGCCAACTCACTTCGCGCCAGACGCGAATGATGGCCAAGATTGCCCGCGACTATGACAAGGGCTACGCCCACATCAGTACCCGGCAGAACGTGCAGTTCAACTGGCCGGCCGTGGAAGACATCCCGGACATCCTGGCTGAGCTGGCGACCGTGCAGATGCACGCGATCCAGACCAGCGGCAACTGCCTGCGCAACGTCACCACCGACCAGTTCGCCGGTGTCGCCGCCGACGAGTTGATCGACCCGCGGCCATGGTGCGAAATCGTCCGTCAGTGGACCACGTTCCACCCGGAATTCGCCTACCTGCCGCGTAAATTCAAAATCGCCATCAACGGTTCGACGTCCGACCGTGCGGCCATCGAAGTCCATGACATCGGCCTTGAGCCGGTGCACAACGCCGCGGGCGAACTGGGCTTCCGTGTGCTGGTCGGTGGCGGCCTGGGCCGTACGCCGGTGGTGGGCGCGTTCATCAACGAATTCCTGCCGTGGCAGGACCTGTTGAGCTACCTCGACGCCATTCTGCGGGTCTACAACCGCTACGGCCGTCGCGACAACAAGTACAAGGCGCGGATCAAGATTCTGGTCAAGGCCCTGACGCCTGAAGTGTTCGCACAAAAAGTCGATGCGGAAATGGAACACCTTCGCGGTGGCCAGACCACGCTGACCGAGGCCGAAGTGCATCGCGTGGCCAAGCACTTTGTCGATCCGGACTACAAGGCTCTGGACAATCAGACGGCCGAACTGGCCGACCTCGACAAGCAGCACCCGGGCTTCGCCCGCTGGCGTGCCCGCAACACCCTGGCCCACAAAAAGCCGGGTTACGTCGCCGTGACGCTGTCCCTGAAACCGACCGGCGTTGCACCGGGCGACATCACCGACAAACAGCTCGATGCCGTTGCCGACCTCGCCGATCGTTACAGCTTCGGTCAGCTGCGCACCTCCCACGAGCAGAACATCATTCTGGCCGATGTCGAGCAGAGCCAGTTGTTCGCGATGTGGGGCGAGTTGCGCGAGCAAGGTTTCGCCACGCCGAACATCGGCTTGCTGACCGACATCATCTGCTGCCCTGGCGGCGACTTCTGCTCCCTGGCCAACGCCAAGTCGATCCCGATCGCCGAATCGATCCAGCGCCGTTTCGACGACCTGGACTACCTGTTCGACATCGGCGAGCTGGACCTGAACATCTCCGGCTGCATGAACGCCTGTGGTCACCACCATGTCGGCCACATCGGCATTCTCGGAGTGGACAAGAAAGGCGAAGAGTTCTACCAGGTGTCCCTGGGTGGCAGCGCCAGTCGCGATGCAAGCCTGGGCAAGATCCTCGGCCCGTCCTTCGCCCAGGAAGCCATGCCTGATGTGATCGAGAAGCTGATCGACGTGTACATCGAACAACGTACCGAAGACGAGCGCTTCATCGACACTTATCAGCGTATCGGCATCGACCTCTTCAAGGAGCGCGTCTATGCAGCGAATAATTAAGAACAACGAAGTCGTCGACGAAACCTGGCACTTGCTGCCGAAAGATTTCAACATCGACGAGATCAGCAACTGCGACGACCTGATCGTCCCGCTGCAACTGTGGCGCGAACACAGCCGTATGCTCAAGGCCCGCGATGGCGGCCTGGGTGTCTGGCTGGATGCCGACGAAGAAGCTGAAGAAATCGGTGATGACGTGGCGAACTTCCAGGTCATCGCCCTGAACTTCCCAGCCTTCACCGATGGTCGCAATTACTCCAACGCCCGTCTGCTGCGTGACCGCTATGGTTTCAAAGGCGAACTGCGGGCAATTGGCGATGTGCTGCGCGACCAGCTGTTCTACATGCACCGTTGCGGTTTCGATGCCTTTGCCATTCGCGCCGATAAAGACCCCTACGAAGCCCTTGAAGGCCTCAAGGACTTCTCGGTGACCTATCAGGCCGCCACCGACGAACCTCTGCCGCTGTTCCGTCGCCGTTGATCGTCACACCTTGAACCCCTTGCGGGGTTCAAGGTTTTTCCCTTACTGCGTGCCTATCGGAAACGGTCGTCCCATGGCCTCCCAGTCCCGACAAAACCGGGCACGGTCCTCAAGTGCCGTGAACAGCGCAAACGGGTTTTCAGGATCGATCTGAGCCGCCTCAATCTCCTGAACCAACTGCGTTCGCAATGCCACTGAAGCGTCGGCATCACCGAGCATCCGCCACACCCTCGCCTGCAGCGACAGATAGTCGATGCGGAAATCCGCCGTCAGGCTTATGCCGTCCATGAATCTCAACAAGCGAGTACCCTGCGGGCTCGCCGCCAGCCTCTGCCAGATCGAGCGCCGGGCTTCCCGTTGCCCGTCATCGACGTCGTGCAGCCATTCATTGACGTTGCCGTAGCCTGCGCCAGGCTCGTTCAACCACAGGTTGATGCCGGTCCGCCGTCGGTGATCCACGACGCGTAACAGCGTATCCTCATCCGTCATCGGATTGCCCTGCAACAGCAAACGGTCCCTGGCGATTCCCTGGTTCATCACGGACGGTGGCACACGGGCGATGTGGTTATTACGCAGGTCCAGGGTCATCAGATAAGGCTGATCCAGAATGCCGACCGGGCAGGTGCTGATCCGGGTGTTTCTCAAGATGAGCTGGCGCAAGTCGTTCATTCCCAGCACCAACGGCGGAACATTCAATGGGTTGTCGCTCAAGTCGAGCGCTTGCAGGCGAGTCAGATCCGTCAATTGAGCAGCGGCGCGCTCACTGAATGTCAGACTCGGTCGTCGTCCGTCAACACACCGAGAAGTGCCGTATAAAGATGCCTTCATAGGTGTCGTGATTGCCGCTGCCGTAATCGGCGAACTCGTCGACATGCTCGACAATCCGCACCGTCGGGCCGACGTCCGGCGGTGTGTACAGACCAAAGGCGGTTTCAGCAAAACGGCCGTCCCCAACCGTCGTAATTTGAGAGCAGCGCTTGCAGCAGCGACCGCGAGTTCGCCACCTGGCCTTGCTGGAAACCATTCTCTTCAGGGTGGCCCTTGTAGTGGTAATCGAGGGTGACCATCAAGGTCGTCTGCGGGTCGATGTCCTGCCCCCATTTTTCCTTGATCAGGTGTTCGCCCAACTGGCCGGGGGTTTGGGGGAGAGCGATGTCCAGTGCCGCTTTCAGTTCGTCGCGCATTCGCAACGATGGGGCTGGATGAGGTGCGGCAACGTGGTGAAGGAGCTCGTTCATGGTGCAATCCATTGCAGTCAATTCAGGCCAGTCACCCTACTCCGCCTGACTCCACACGAAAGCGCGACCGATCKACAATGGCATTAGGAAAATTCGTTATTTCTTGAGGGTGAGTGGACACCTTCTGAAGGTCAAAAAAAACCGTGGGCAATCCACGGTTTTTTTTACTGACGGTGATGCCTGGTACGGTTACCAGAAGCGTTGCTGGGTCAACCGGCTCCACCAGCTCAGCAATACGCGATCGATCGAACCGCTGGCCGCCATGCCGATGCGCTCCTGGAGGGTTTTACGTTCGGCGTAATGCAAATGATAGAGCTCGGACTGTTTAGCGCGTTCAGCGAGGTATTCGTCGCTGGTCTTGAGCTCATCCACCAGTTGCTTGTCGAGTGCCGAAACACCGAGCCAGATTTCCCCGGTGGCCACTTCGTCGATAGCCAGTTGCGGGCGATAGCGGGAAACGAAGTTCTTGAACAGCTGATGGGTGATGTCCAGCTCTTCCTGGAATTTCTCCCGGCCCTTCTCGGTGTTTTCGCCAAACACTGTCAGGGTGCGCTTGTACTCACCGGCCGTGAGCACTTCGAAGTCGATGTCATGCTTTTTCAGCAGGCGATTGACGTTGGGCAACTGCGCCACCACGCCGATCGAGCCGAGAATCGCGAACGGTGCGCTGATAATTTTCTCGCCGATGCACGCCATCATGTAGCCGCCGCTGGCCGCGACCTTGTCGATGCACACGGTCAACGGCACGCCGGCCTCGCGAATGCGCGCCAGTTGCGAAGATGCCAGGCCGTAGCTGTGAACCATGCCGCCGCCGCTTTCCAGGCGCAGCACCACTTCATCCTTTGGCGTGGCGAGGGTCAGCAGCGCGGTGATTTCGTGGCGCAGGCTTTCAGTGGCCGACGCCTTGATGTCGCCGTCGAAATCCAGCACGAACACCCGCGGCTTGGCCTCGGGTTTCTTCTTTTGCTTTTTCTCGGTTTTAGCCTGGGATTTGCGCAAAGCCTTGAGCTGGTCCTTGTCGAGCAAGGTTTGCTCCAGGCGTTCGCGCAGCCCTTTGTAGAAATCATTGAGTTTGCTGACTTGCAGTTGGCCGGTCGACTTGCGCCGACCTTTGCTGCGCAACGCCGCAAAACTGGCCAGGACCACCAGAATGGCGATCACCAGTGTCACGGTTTTAGCCAGGAAACTGGCGTACTCGGACAAAAACTCCACAAGGGCACCTCGAAGGCTTGAAAGCCTCATTCTACGGGCATTGTCTAACGAGTGTCTAACCATGTTCTAACACTTTGATTCACCTGAGAGCCGCTGCAAGGCATCTGATGCTGAACCCTGAATTACGTGGCTTACAGTGCGCACATGGGCGCGATAAGGCCCCATGCGGGCATCTGCGAACCCCTCAGAGCGATGGCATACGGGGGAACCTGCGTGGTATGTATCAATGAGGTGGTCATTCCCAAATTTTCTGTATTTTCTCGTTAAGGTCCCTTGAGGTGCCCGTAAAGCCAAAAGGCAAAATGGACAGCCACACAGACCAGATAGGCAGCCTGTAGGGTGTCCATTGGGTTCTCCTTTTGAGATGGTGGTGGACTCAGTAGTCCGGGGATGATGCCTTGAGGTTCTCCTTGAGTCGGGTCTTGGAGGCTCGCTTGGCTTTGTCCTTACGGGCCTTCTCCTCGGCCACCTTAAGGTTGATCTCCTCGGCCTTGCTGCGCAGCCAATCCAGACCACGGGGCTTTACCCGCCAGCCTTCCCGGTTGCCGAAGTCCGATGAGACTTTCACGAAGGCACTCTTCTCGAAGCCGGACTTGTGTGGTCGAGGTGAGCCCTCACGGGACCCGAAGTTATCCACGGGGTACACAAAGGCGCCCATTGAGACCAAAGCATCTTGAGCGAGTCGAGGTTGTTGGATACCAGCCACACGACACGCCTCAGTCCATGTCAGGCCAGCGCCTCGGGCTTTCATATCGAGAGTCGAAGCCTTGGGCATATTAGCGTCTAAGAGGGCATCCTTATAGCGAAGCTCACTGACTGCACTGTTACGCATGGCGACGAAAGCAGAGGCCACCATCAGATAAAACTCAGGCGAGACCCACATGGCATAGGCGATGGTCCCCAGCTCATCTGCAAATGAGCCCACCTTGTCCACCTTCACGAAATTTCGGGAAGCTTCGAGGGCTCGTGAGATTTCATTATCCCACTTTGACGGAGACTTGCTGTCTGGCAGGTCGAGCCCCTTATGGATCTCGTTGAGATGCCACATGCGGTCTTGGTTGGCCGAGAAGGTGTGACCCATCAGGGATACAGGAATAGGGCTATTGGTCATGTTCATTGTCTTGTTCCTCTTGTTTGCTCCCTCAAGTTCGCTCCCACAGTCCAGCGCAGAGACCCGACAAAGGTTCTGGACGGCGGCATGAAGAAGCAAACAGGAAGACTCTACGATTGATTGGGTGATGCCCAGCGACGGGCGAAGGGTTGAAGCGAAGTTGGCTGGTCCTGATACGGACTAAGGTTGTCGGTCCCCGTTGGTGAGGTTTTTTGTGAAGTGATGCCCCTGCCGTTCCCTCTCGGGTCGGCCTTACGGGGCTCTTTACGATCAGCTCAAAGTAACGCGGGTGATCATCGGGAAGGCCACAGTCTCGGTCTGAAGACCATCAGCAGTCAGCTTCACACGGACCTTACCGTTGGCGATGATATCCACAATGGTCATGATCTCGATGTCCCATGCTTGATGAGCACCATTACGGGTCGCTTGGATCTTCCAGATGTCGCCGTTACGGCCTTCGCGGTAGCTCAGCGAGGTGAACATCTTAGGCAGCATGAACAGACCATAGTCAGTGCCGCTGTAAGGTTGCACAGAGGCACCAATCAGAGCCTCAATATCCTCGACACCGGCACTCTGAGCAGCACGCTCAAGAATAGCCAGCAGGGTCGCAGGCAGCAGGACCACGAAGTCAGCCAGCGAGGTGCCCACAGTCTGGTTGATGTTCATGGTCAGGATGTCGATAAGGCCCTCAGCGATCTCTACAGGCTTGCCGGTTGGCTTAGCCACAGAGAAGCTCTCAGTGCTTGGGGCGGTCGAAAGGATCTTAGCGATACTCCCAGCGGCCTCATACTCGATGTCCCGCAACAGCTTCTCAGCGGTCTGGTTCATGGAGCCCTCGGTGAAGCCAGCCATCAAGGTATGGTCAAGTAGGGTGAAGCGCTTGCTAATCAGCAATGCCTCAGAGGTCGGTTCAGTGAAGATCACAGACCCAGCCAGGACGGGGCCCTTCGAAATGGTCTCATTGTCCCAGTTCCTACGAGGGTCGAAACTGACGGTGCGGTCGGCCATGGTGATGATCTGTTGACCACTGGCCTCAGAGCCAGCCGGGCGGAACTCACAAGGGGTTGCCTCCATGGCAGCCTCACGCCACTCATCACTATTTAGGAGTTCGTCGAGGCCATCTGTCAGGGCTTCCACATAGACGGACACATCGGTAGCTGCCAAGTCTTCCGAGCGGATGTTGCCGGTGGTGAACTGGATGGTGCTACCGTTCTCGAAGGTCGAGGTCAGGTGCTTAACGTTAGTGGTGGTCGGTGCTACGTATTGGTTATGCAGTTTCATGGGCATGGTTCTCCTGAATTAGATAGTGATGTGGTATCGAGGGTGCTGTTACCAGCCAGATGAGCGAGAGGCCGCTCGGACACGGGCACCTTGTTCTCGAATGGCAGCAGCTCGGGCTTCTCTGTCGGCCTTCGCTTGGGCCAGCTCACGGGGCGTCCATTCACGGCAGCGCTCAGCATGGGCAACGGACTCACGTTGCTGGCGGGCTCTCTCAGTTGCCTTTGCGTGCTGGTCTTGGCGGTATTCTCGGGCGACATCGGGAATAGCAGTGAGCGACAGACCGGCCTCATCGAAGGCCTTAACAACCTCGAACTTGGTGCTGTTATTGCTGCCAAATTGAGCCATCAACAAAGGCAGCATGATGGTCTCGACGTACTCACGTTTCATGATCTGACCGGAGATGGTCACTTCATCTTTCAGGACGTTGGTGATGTTGATTTGCATGGTGTTGGATCTCCTATTAGGGCGACCCATTCGTTCAGCCTTGGCGCCATAGACGCGCACGACAAGACGGCAAGGAGGGAGCCGCGTGGGCATCTTCCAAGACTGACGAATGGGTTCTTGATTGGGTTGTGTGGCTAATGCTGGATCAGGACATGGCGGACCTGAGAGGCATCTTTGAGGACAACCGTGGCGACGGTCATTGCTACTGGCGAGGGACGATTACCGGAATCTTTTTATTGATTCTCTGGTCTCTCCTCAATAGTGAGGGGTTTTAAACGACACCTTGACGGAGACCTTAAACCCTGAGCGATATTGGGTCAGCTCCCGTCAAGGGGATCTTCAGGGGTGACGTAGCGATAGCCTGAAGGCAGACCCCTTGGGCGACCAGAGAGGACACCCGCTCGGCAGTCTTTGCGGACAGCTTAAAGGCGACCTCTTTGAGCATGGCATCAGTGTCGAAGGTGACGACCCCAGAATCGTAGGTCCTAAAGGATGCGCTTTGATTCTTCAGGACTCTACGAAGCTCAATCAGTTGAGGTCGTGAAGGTGCTGGGAAGACCAGAGACAAGGTGGCTAAGTCGTCTTCAGCGAGCATTGAGGTTGCTGGGCAAGTGATGAGAGCAGTCATAAAGTTCTCCTTGAGGTTGTTCTTTAAGATTCCTTTTGGGAGGAGTGATTATTATCACTACCCCTCTTCTCAATGAGCGGGTCGATAAGGGGTCTGTTATCTGGTCGATTGCTATGGTCGATTGGGTGTCCTAAGGGTTCTTATAAGTATGCGGCATTTAATCAGAGACACTCTCAGCCCCCAGCGTCCTCAGGTCTTGGTGTAGCTTTGCGAGGTCTTCAGGACTTGGCGGCTCAAGCTGGTCTTCCCAGTCATTGACTCGGGTGTCGGCCTTTAGGAAGCCGTAGCGCATCTCATGGCTGAGGTCATCGGGGCGACTCTTAAGAAGGTACGGCATCGCCAACTCAATGGCCTTCACGTAGCGCTGAGCCTGCCGGAGACCCAGCCGGTATTGAGCCATGACGGTGGCCGCTGAGACGACCTCAAGTTCCGCGAGGATGGCTACAAGGCGCTTCACGGACAGAGGCTTGGATGAGCCACCAGACCCGATAGGCCGGTCATGCCAGTCCAGCCGAGCGATGCCCTCAAGGATGTCCATGGCGAAGGTAGGATATTGGCCGTAGTCAGTGGTCGGACCGATGAAGTCGTGGAATAGGTTGGTGATGATCTTGGTTGGTCGGCCTCGGCCACGCTTGGGGATGGCGAGCGATGCGGTGGTGATGGCTTCGTGTAGAGCGGGGTCATAGCTGGTCATTGGAATGGTCCTCGTCTGTCGCCACGACGCTGTGGCAATAGTGAGGGTTTTTAACGACAGCTACTTTCGACCAGCAAACACGGGGCTTCAGGACATCTTGAGGTTTACTGCCTCGCTCCTACGCTCACGGAGCAAGGCCAGGACCCAGCGAGTGGATTAGATTTCACGTAGGAGCGCGTAAATTGAGCCTTTCTTGCGGAACATGGGCGCGGAACTTTAATAGACCAAGAGCTGGTCAAGGACGCTCAAGGTTCCCGCCCGATAGCCCCTTACAGTACTCCCTTAGATTGTGAACAGTGGTCATGACGCAGGGCTTGTGAATGGCCCATTCCTCAGGGCAAACCCAGTCATAAAACTCAAGGGTCTGACTGTTATCATGACCAGTAATGGACTCCAACAACTCCATACCTTTCGCTAACGAAATGGGTCTAAGGGTCTCTTTGTCTATAATGTGAGCGGCATACTTATTTCGGAACTTGCAAATATTCCGCTGCTCTATCTGGGCTGCATCCCTGTAGATACCCTCAGTTTCCTCCTTTGGTAGGCGACTCAGAAACTTTGTGTATTTGGTCCTAATCTCATGCAGTTTGAATAGAGAAAGCATGATGCTGTGATTACACACCCGCAAGCGCCCCATGGCTTTGTAAGTGCTCTCAGGGCTCCCATCATGCAGTCTAAATACCTCGCGTCCCATCCCAACTGCTGCTGCAAGATCGACCACTAAATCGTTTAGCAGCCATTTAATATGATTTGCCTCATTATCTAAGCTCAAACCGTCACCCCATCAATTCCGAAAGCTTTTTTGAGAGCCTCAGCCATCCGCCCCAACTGCACAGTCCCAGCGGCACCATAAAGATCATACGTAATCGACCCAGAGCTATGCCCAGTGATCTCCTGAGAGATTCCCAAGGACACCTCTGCGGCCTTGAGGCGCCCCGACATGGAGTGACGAAGCGAGTGGAAAGACAGCCCGGTATTGGTCTCGGTGCCCAGCACATCACGAGTCAACTGATTCAGCATGGACGTGAAGCCACTTGAGGACCGCTTGAATAGCTTCCCATCGGCAGTCTCAGCGAATGCCTTGAGCGCCTCCAAGTCCAGACCATAGGCAGCCACCAAGGGCACCTTACGGACACTGAATTTGTTCTTGATGGTCTTTCCGTCATTGGTGTTTATGTCCATGACCAATAAGCCTTGGGCCTCAATGATGTCTTTCGAGGTCAACTGGTAGATCTCACCAATACGGGCCCCAGAGACCACGCCAATGCTCAGCGCCCAACGCTTCCAATCAGTCGCCGGGAGCTTGTTCGCGTAGTCCATGAGCTGGGTCACTTGTGCCGGTGAGAACTCCTTACGCTGGCTATCAGAACCCCTAAGTATCTGGAGCTTCTTGTCGTAAGCCTTCTCGATATAGGCATTGGCTTCAGCCCAGCTCATAACCGTGGAGAGGTGAGTCAGGATTTTATTGACCGTCGAAACCTTACGGCCCTCCTTCAGGCCATCCCTCAAGGCCAACATGTGAGCCCGTGTGTGGGTCTTCAGGTCCAAGTCCCCGAGAAGCACGCTGATGGTGTTGCAGGACGCCCTGAGGTTCTTCAGGGTGGAGCCAGTGAGGTCATCTTTGTGTTCAGCCATATAGAGCCCTGAGAGGTGCTCGAAGGTGTGCAGCAGAGAACCTTCAGGAGCCCCTTGAGGCGCTAATACAGATAGGGACACAGGTAAAGGCACGTCACTCGCGTGCTTCATATCTTCGATGATCTCAACGATCTCTCCAAGGCTTCCATGAGTTCGCTCTTCAGCGGCAGCCATGATCCTTGTCCCCATCATCACCGCCTTGGCCTGATCGGAGTTCAAGGGCACCGTACAGGCGATCTCGTCGAGGTCCCTACGGATCTCGGAATAGACCAACCCCATGCCGCCATAAGCTGGTGAGGCGCTCACAGGGTCGTAAGGGTCCCACGCGGAGCCGGTTCCCAAGACGCCCTCAGCGATCTCCTTGAGGCGCTCGCGGAGTTGATCCCAAGTGGCCTCGGGTCGATCAAGATGGAAGGTTCTGAGTGTGGTCAGCAGGTGCTTTGCGATGGTCACAGCGGTGTGCCTATGGATCGTCTTGAGGGAGAGCGTGCAGGTAGCTTTAGAGCCCAGTGGGCGTATGCGGAGAGTGTAACGGCCTTGCCTGCGGTAGACCCATGGCGTGGCGAGTTCTAACAGGGTTCTAACAGTTGCTGCTTTGGTGGTGAAGGTCATGGTTGGTCGCGCCCTTGTCCTGCTTGGGTTTGACCTTCGTTGCGCCCCAGTTGGACAAAAACTCCACAGAGACTCCTTCAACACGATGCGCGGCATGAACACGCGCGGGATACCTCCAGCATACCCATGAGCCGGCCCGGCGACCAGTCGTGAAACCTCGAGTGTCCTGTCTCACAAATACTGTTCCTTTTTGACGGCGTCCGTTGCCGTCATGCTGCGTCGCCGCTCCTCGCCATAGCGGGCTATGACTCTTCGCGGCGCCTTGCCTGACGACAACAGCCACTCGTCAAAAGAGGAACGTATTTGTAAGACAGGACACTAGCAACAGGCCTGTAACGGGCATTTCAAACAAGCGTATGTTTTTTCATTGACAGCTCACCGTCATCCTCATAACCTCGCCAAACCTTCAACGTACCGGGATGACGCGGACGTGGGCAGCATCTATTTGATTCGACATGGCCAGGCCTCCTTTGGTGCAGACGACTATGACGTTCTGTCGCCGACCGGTATTCGCCAGGCAGAAGTCCTCGGCCGGCACCTGGCCGAGCTCGGTGTCAGCTTCGATCGCTGCCTGTCGGGCGACCTGCGCCGTCAGCAACACACGGCCACCAGCGCGCTGGAACAGCTCGCCGCCGTGGGCTTGCCGGTACCGACGCTGGAAATCGATTGTGCCTTCAACGAGTTCGACGCCGACGCGGTGATCCGCGCCCTGCTGCCGGCCATGCTGGAAGACGAGCCCGAGGCGCTGGAGACCCTGCGCAACGCCGCGCAAAACCGTGCCGAGTTCCAGCGCATCTTCGCCCTGATCATCGAGCGCTGGCTCGCCGGCACCTATGACACACCGGGCCTGGAAAGCTGGCTGGGCTTCGTCGATCGTGTGCAGGCTGGCCTGCAGCGGCTGCTCGAAAATGCCGACAACACCCAGAAAATCGCCGTGTTCACCTCCGGCGGCACCATCACTGCCCTGCTCCACCTCATTACGCAAATGCCTGCCAGGCAGGCCTTTGAACTGAACTGGCAAATCGTCAACACCTCGCTCAACCTGCTCAAGTTTCGTGGTCGCGAGGTGGCCCTGGCTTCCTTCAACAGTCATACGCACCTGCAACTGCTGAAGGCCCCGGAACTCATCACGTTTCGCTGATTCCGGACTATTGTGACCCTGGCTGTATCCACCCAGCTCTTATTACCCAAGAAAGGATCGAACCATGACCTCCGTAGCTGATGCCGTACAAGCAATGAAAGCCAAGTTCAACCCAGCCGCTGCTGCCGGTCTGGACCTGGTATTCGGTTTCCGCATCGACGACACCAAGAACTTCTCGTTGATCGTCAAAGACGGCACCTGCGAGCTGCAAGAAGGCGAAAACCCGGACGCCCAGGTGACTCTGGTGATGGACGGCGAAACCCTGGAAGGCATCGTCGACGGTTCGACCGACGGCATGCAAGCGTTCATGGGCGGCAAACTGCGCGCTGAAGGCGACATGATGCTGGCCATGAAACTGTCCGAGCTGTTCCCAGGCTAAGACGACGGCTCCCGCTACCGGGAGCCTCTCTGGCTGCATGCGAATCCCGCCCCTCGTGGCGGGATTTGTCGTTTTTCACCCTCGGAAAACGGCTATCTGTGGATATGCCGTCTATATTCCTTCTGGCCGCATGCGTCAGACATCGGCTGTTTGCCCTCGCTTCTTTTATAAAGAACTGTGTGGAGAGCACTGCCATGAGCCCACCTGACGAGCACAATGACTTCAGTCGCCGCCGTGTACTGCAAGGTCTTTCGGCAGGCGCCATCGGTGCCTGGATCAGTCCGCTAACCGCAGGGAGTAAAACCATGCCCGACACCCCCGCCGACCTGATTCTGTACAACGGACGCCTGCACACCGTCGACCGCAAGAAACCCCAGGCCAGCGCCGTCGCGATCAAGGACGAGCGCTTTGTGGTGGTCGGCAGCGATGCCCAGGCCATGGCCCTGCAAGGCCCCGGCACGCAAATCGTTGACCTGCATGGGCGTACGGTGATTCCCGGCCTCAACGACTCGCACCTGCACCTGATTCGTGGCGGCCTCAATTACAACCTCGAACTGCGCTGGGAAGGCGTGCCGTCCCTGGCTGATGCGCTGCGTATGCTCAAGGATCAGGCCGACCGCACCCCTACCCCGCAATGGGTGCGGGTGGTCGGTGGCTGGAATGAATTCCAGTTTGCCGAAAAACGCATGCCGACCCTTGAAGATCTGAACAAAGCCGCGCCGGACACTCCGGTATTCGTCCTGCACCTCTACGACCGCGCCCTGCTCAACCGTGCCGCACTGAAAGTGGTCGGCTACACCCGTGATACGCCGAACCCGCCGGGCGGCGAGATCCAGCGCGATGCCAATGGCGACCCCACCGGCATGCTGATCGCCCGCCCGAATGCGATGATCCTCTACTCAACCCTGGCCAAAGGGCCGAAGCTGCCGCTGGAATATCAGGTCAACTCGACCCGCCAGTTCATGCGCGAACTCAACCGACTGGGCATCACCAGCGCCATCGATGCCGGCGGCGGTTATCAGAATTACCCGGACGACTATCAAGTCATCCAGCAACTGGCCAAAGATCAACAGCTCACGGTGCGCATTGCCTACAACCTGTTCACCCAGAAACCCAAGGAAGAATTGACCGACTTCAAAAACTGGACCAGCACTTCCCATTACGGCCAGGGCGATGACTTCCTGCGGCACAACGGCGCCGGCGAGATGCTGGTGTTCTCGGCAGCGGATTTCGAAGACTTCCTCGAACCGCGCCCGGACCTGCCGCAAACCATGGAGCAGGAGCTGGAACCGGTGGTGCGGCATCTGGTGGAGCAGCGCTGGCCCTTCCGCCTGCACGCCACCTACAACGAATCCATCAGCCGCATGCTCGACGTGTTCGAGAAGGTCAACCGGGATATTCCGTTCAACGGTTTGCCATGGTTCTTCGATCACGCCGAAACCATCACCCCCCGTAACATCGAACGGGTCAAGGCCCTGGGCGGTGGCATCGCCATTCAGGACCGCATGGCGTTCCAGGGCGAATACTTCGTCGACCGTTACGGAGCCAAAGCGGCCGAAGCGACACCACCGATCGCGCGCATGCTCGCCGAGGGCGTTCCAGTGGGCGCCGGCACCGATGCCACGCGCGTCTCCAGCTACAACCCCTGGACATCGCTGTACTGGCTGGTCAGCGGCCGCACCGTCGGCGGGCTGGAGCTGTACCCACAGGGCTTGAGCCGCGATACCGCACTGGAACTCTTCACCCACGGCAGCGCCTGGTTTTCCTCCGAACAAGGCAAGAAAGGCCAGATCAAAGTCGGGCAACTGGCGGACCTGATTGCGCTGTCGGCAGACTACTTTCACATCGAAGACGAAGCCATCAAATGGATCGAGTCGGTGCTGACTATTGTCGACGGCAAGATCGTCCACGGTAGCGTCGAGTTCGAAAAACTGGGGCCACCGCCAATCCCGGTGGTGCCTGAGTGGTCGCCCGTGGTGAATGTACCGGGGCACTGGAAACCCCTGGCGCCACTGACCGCGCAAGTGCACCAGTGTGTGGGCGCTTGCGCGGTGCATGCCCATAGCCATGAACGGGCGCGGTTGTCGTCGGCGCCGGTCAGTGACTTTCAAGGTTTTTGGGGAGCGTTTGGCTGTTCGTGTTTTGCGTTTTGAAAAGAGAAAAGATCGTCCGAAGGCTCGGGCCGCGTTCGGACGATCTTTTGATTTTAAGCCTCCGCAACATCCGCTGACGCAAGCTTGATCTCGATCAGTTGTTCTCCCTCCCGCACTCTCTACTATCACGCTTCCATCGAAGGCCAAGGACGGCTCATTGGGAGCCTGCGGCCGATCATTCTCAAGGAAGAGTCAATCATGCGGTCATTGAAGATCATTCTGCTGGCATCGGCGTTCAACGGCCTGACCCAGCGGGCCTGGCTGGACTTGCGTCAGGCCGGCCACTCGCCCAGCGTGGTGCTGTTCACCGATGAAGATACGGTGTGCGAGCAGATCGAACACTCCGGCGCCGACCTGGTGATCTGCCCGTTTCTCAAGGACCGGGTACCGCAGCAACTGTGGAGCAACCTCAAGCGCCCTGTGGTGATCATTCATCCAGGCATCGTCGGCGACCGAGGCGCCAGTGCGCTGGACTGGGCGATCACCCGTGAACTGAGCCGTTGGGGCGTGACCGCATTGCAAGCAGTGGAGGAAATGGACGCCGGGCCGGTCTGGGCCACCTGTGAATTCAATTTGCCCCAGGGCTTGCGCAAATCCGAGTTGTACAACGGCCGTGTCAGCGACGCGGCGATCGTCTGCATTCGCGAAGTCGTGGAAAAATTCATCGACGGTTTCGAGCCAGTGCCTTTGGACTACAGCCAACGCCATGTGATTGGCCGCTTGCAGCCGAACATGAAGCAAGCTGACCGGATCTTCAGCTGGCACGACAGCGCACACTTCATCAAACGCCGCATCGACGCCGCCGACGGTCAGCCCGGCGTATTGGCCAGTCTGGCCGGCGGTCAGTATTACCTGTATGACGCCCATCTGGATTCGCGCAGTGGCACGCCGGGGGAGATTCTCGCGGTGCACGACGATGCGGTGCTGGTCGCGACCGGTAATCACAGCCTGTGGATCGGTTCGCTGCGACGCAAACCCCGGCCCGGCGAAGAAACCTTCAAGCGTCCGGCCCGGCATGTGCTCGCCGAACAGCTTGCGCAAGTCCCGACCCTTGATTGGTCGATCGCCTCTCAACCATTTAACAGCGAAAGCTATCAACCGATCCGCTATCGCGAGTCGGGGCATGTCGGCGAGCTGACCTTCGAGTTTTACAACGGCGCCATGAGCACCGAACAGTGCCAACGACTGGTGGAGGCCCTGCGCTGGGCCAAGTCCCGGGACACCCAAGTGCTGCTGATCAAAGGTGGACGCGGCAGTTTCTCCAACGGCGTGCACCTCAACGTGATCCAGGCCGCAGCGGTTCCGGGGCTGGAAGCCTGGGCCAATATTCAAGCGATCGACGACGTCTGCCAGGAACTGCTCAGCGCCCGGCAACTGGTGGTCAGTGGCCTGACCGGCAATGCCGGGGCCGGCGGCGTGATGCTGGCGCTGGCTGCCGACATCGTCTTCGCCCGCTCCGACATCGTGCTCAACCCCCATTACAAGACCATGGGCCTGTACGGCTCCGAATACTGGACCTACAGCCTGCCCCGCGCCGTCGGCCCGGCGATGGCGGAAAAACTCACCGAAGACTGTCTGCCGATCAGCGCCGTCCAGGCCTTGCAGTTGGGCATGGTCCAGGAAATCGGTCCGCGCTGCCCGGACGAGTTTGGCCTGTGGCTGTTGCAGCGCGCCAATGGAACGTTGAGTGATCCGGCGTACCAGGCGGTGCGGGAGCGTAAAAACCGGTTCGATACTCAATTGATGCAGCACTGCCGCAATGCCGAGCTGGAAGAAATGCATCAGGACATGGTGCAAAACCGTAAACAGTTCGCCGAGAAGTGCAGAAATTTTGTGCTTAAGCGCAAGGCGTGTGGCACGCCGCAGCGGTTGGTGGCCGATTGGGCGGTGGTGAGGGCGGTTGAGGTGGCGGACTAATTGTTTGGCACGAGGTGATCAGGCCGGACAGTGAACTCTGTGGCGAGGGAGCTTGGGGCCGCTTCGCGCCCCAGCGGGAGCAAGCGCCCTCGCCACAGACGGTATCGGAAGACCATGGCTGCTCTTACAATGCCCGCACCTCCCACATCGGCCTGCCCATGGACATCGACCTCGCCCGCACCTTTCTGGAAATCGTCCGCCACGGCAGCCTGGCCGCGGCGGCTGAAAAGCTGCACGTCACCCAGACCGCGATCACTGCCCGGGTGCAGAAACTCGAAAGTCAGCTGGGCAGCACGCTGTTTGTGCGCAATCGTGCCGGCGCGCGCCTGACGCCGAACGGCGAGGCCTTTGTGGTTTACGCCAATCAACTGGTGCAGACCTGGGAAGCCGCTCGTCGCGACTTGCCACTGCCCGAGGGCTACCGCGACGTGCTGCACATCGGTGGCGAGGTCAGCCTGTGCAACCCGTTGATGCTCAGTTGGGCCGGGGAACTGCGCGAGAAGATTCCCAGCCACGCCCTGCGCATGGAAATCCGCGATGGCGAAAACCTGCTGCGCCAACTGGAATTGGGGGTGTTGGATGCGGCGCTGGTCTATCAGCCCGAATACTGGCCACGCCTGCAAGTCGAGCAGGTGCTGGAAGAAAAACTGATCCTGGTGCGCCTGGCCGGACGGCCCGATCCTTACGTGTATATCGACTGGGGCCCTGACTTCCGTCGTCAGCACGACGCCGCGCTGCCGGAAAAAGCCAAGGCGGCCTTGAGTTTCAACCTCGGCCCGCTGGCCTTGCAATACATCCTGGAAAACGGCGGCAGCGGCTATTTCCGCACTCGCGTGGTCCAGAGTTACCTGGAAAACGGCTTGCTGGAACAAGTGCCCAAAGCCCCGGAATTCAGCTATCCGACCTACCTGGTTTACTCCCGGGACCGCGACTCGGCGACCCTGCAACAGGCGTTCGACCTGCTGCGTGAAGTGATCAAGACCGATGACGACTGGTCCCAGCGCTGGAACCCGCTGACCTGACACCCCGTCTTGCACCGAAGCATGGCGCTTGTGTCCTCAAGGTTCGGCCTGCCTGTGCGGCGGGATCGGCTAATCTGCTGGTTATAACAATAACCACAGGTGAACTCAGTGAGGCAGACCACCGAAGCGTTCCGCGCGCGCTACCGTGCCGACATTCATCCGCTCTACAACCCTTGGTTGCACGGCGCCTTTGTGCTGCTGTTCGGGTTGCTGGCCATCGGTGGGTTCTGGCGCACGGTGCATCAGGTGCAACTTCTGGAATGGCTGACGGTGCCGCTGACCCTGTTGTTTTACAACTTCGGCGTGTACGTCGTGCATCGGCATCTGGGGCACCACAAAAAGAGCCTGGCGCGGATGTTCTACGCCCGTCACGCCGGTGACCATCACAGCTTTTTCACCCCCGGCCACATGACCTACGACAGTGCCCGGGACTGGCGGGTGATTCTGTTTCCGGCCTGGCTGATCGTGTTGCACACCCTCGTCATCACGGCGTCTGTCTGGTGGCTGCTGGCTCAGTTCAATAGCAACGTCGCGGGGCTGTTTGGTGGCTGCATGGTGCTCGGTTACCTGACCTACGAGGTGTTCCATGCCTGCGAACATCTACCGCCCGGCAACCCGGTGACGCGTTTGCCGTGGATCCGCCAGATGCGCCGTCTGCATGAGCTACATCACCGCCGGGAGCTGATGCAGGAGCGCAATTTCAATATCGTGTTGTCCCTGATGGACTACCTGTTCGGCACCCTCTACTGGGAACCGGAGCAAGCGCCCCCGCACCTGACGAGAACGCCCATGACCCGTATGCAGCATGTGATCGACATCGCTGGAAACCCGGTCGCCGTGCTCGCCTACGCCAGCACGGCGACCCATTGGCCGCAATGGCATCCATCCTCCCTCAAGGTCGACGGCCAGAGCGGCCCGCTGTATGCCGGGGCGCGGTTCGAGGAAGACATTCGCGCCGGCGGGCGTGAGGGGCATTTGAGCTGGGAAGTCGACGAATACCTGCCCGGACGCCGCTGGAGGGCTCGGGCCCGAGGCAGTCATGGTCTGTCGTTGATGGTGACTTACGAGTGTGAGGTTGAGAGCGATGACACGCGGTTTGTCCGCACTCTGGAATACAGCTTCAGCGGCCTGGCAATGCGCATTGCCAATCGTCTGGTGCTCAAGCGGCGCATCGAGCGCGAATCGGCGGAGTCAATGCTGGCGTTACGCGAGATGGTGCAAAAACATCTGGCCCTGGCAGGAGTCAGCGCATGAAAAGACCCCTCAAGTTTCGGCATTGGTTGCTGCTGCTGATCATCGTGATCAGCGCCTTGCTGTTTTTATTGCCGACCAAGGTTCAACCGGTAGCCTGGACACCGCCAACGGCGCCCTCCCTCGTCGATGGCATCTACGCCGACAATCAGCGACTCAAAGGCGTGAAACGTGTCGGTGCTGCTGACATCGACGGCCCTGAGGCGTTGCTGCTGGAGAAAGACGTCCTTATCACCGGCCTGCATGACGGCCGGTTGATTCGCACCAGCCTCGACGGCAAAACCACCCAGGTGCTGGCCGATACCGGCGGCAGGCCGCTGGGCCTGGCGCGGCACCCCAATGGTTTGTTGGTGATCGCCGACGGGGTCAAAGGTTTGCTGTCGCTCGACGCTCAGGGCCGGTTGATTCCATTGACCACCACGGCCAACAACCTGCCCTTCGGTTTTACCAATGACGTGGCCATCGACAAGCCCGGGCATTACGCTTATTTCAGCGACTCCTCCAGCCGTTGGGGCTACGGCAAGGACGGCGAGGCGATCATCGAGCACGGTGGCGACGGCCGTTTGCTGCGTTATAACTTCCAGACCGGCAATACGGCGGTCCTGCTGGACAAACTGGAGTTCGCCAACGGCGTGACACTGGGGCCTGACGACGCGTTTGTGCTGGTCAATGAAACTGGCGCCTATCGCATCAGCCGCTATTGGCTGACCGGGCCGAAAGCCGGCACCCACGATCTGTTCATCGACAATTTGCCGGGGCTGCCGGACAACCTGGCATTCAATGGCCGCGACCGTTTCTGGGTGGCGCTGTACGCACCGCGCAATGCACTGCTCGACACCACGGCGCCCTACCCTCTGGTACGCAAAATGATCGTGCGAGCGATGACTATCCTGCCCAAGCCCCTGGAGAAACGCGCCTTCGTCCTGGGACTGGACCTCGACGGCAAAGTGATTGCCAATCTGCAGGACGCCAGCAGCGGCAACTACTCACCCATCACCACCGTGCGCGAATATGGGGACTGGTTGTATCTGGGGTCGCTGAAAGCGCGGCACATGGCCAGGTTGCCATTGAGTGCAGCATTGCAGCCGTGACAGTGATCCAACTGTGGGAGATTCTATGGTTGAGGGGAAACCCTCAACTTGCTTTCGGCTGGTATTCGCTCTGCCCCTTCAGTAGCGCGAATACGACCCGAGCAAGTTTACGGGCCAGAATCACCAGTGCCTGAGTGGTGCTGAACCCTTTAGCTCGTTGCTCTTCATAAAAACCTTTCCAGGCTGCTGTTCGGCTGGCCGACATGGCTGCATTGTGCAAAAGTCGGCGCGCCTCCGGATCACCTCGTTTTGTC